>CACWWI010000268.1 GCA_902764575.1 uncultured Coriobacteriaceae bacterium | reverse complement strand
CAGTTCGATGCAGATGTGGTTGTGCTCGAACGCGCGGAGCGAAACCTAGCGTATTTCGCGACCACGCCACCGCTCATGCCGAGCCCCGCCATCAAGCCGTCTAGCCCTCTTGCCCGCGAGCTGCAGGAGGGTTCTGCAGGCGCTACGGTGCAGGCGTCGCAAGACGGGCCGTATGTAATCGTCGAGGGTTCGGTGGGCTCGAGTGCTTCCGAGGGGGCACGTGTTTATGTTGGAATCGACGGGTTCGGCGGCAAGGATGCGGTGTATGATGCATTTTGTAAGAGCTTAGCCGACGGCGACGTCATCACCGACGATTACGGTTATCAAGTGAACGTGGTTGGCTCCATGGAAGAGCTTGCGGGTGCGACCTTGCGGATATATGTCGTTGAAGACGGCAAGGCCACGTGCGTGAAAGTCGTCGAAGGCCGCGATTTGCTATGAGCGGATGGAGCATGCTCGCTCGAACCGCTTAGAGGGGAAGGAACGTATTAGGATGCAGATGATTACCGAGCGAAACACCAGGAACGTCATTTTGTTCGCCATTGCCCTTGCGGCGTGCGCAATCGCGCTAGCCCTGCTTGCCGGCTGCGGTGGGTCGGGGGCTCAGCAGAGCTCCTCGAGCTCGTCGGCTTCGGCTTCCAGCAGCGGAGCTTCGTCTGAGTCGAGCGAGAGCTCCGAGCCCGCCGTCATGACGGTCGGCGATAAGGCCGACGGAGCCGTGTCTCTCATGGTGGTCAACGCGCTCGGCGCGCCGATCACCGACATCGCCTTCCTCCCCGCCGGTGATGAAGGTGACCCCCACTTCCTCATGCAAGATGGCCAGCAGATTGTCCAGGACGAGAAGGCGGTCGTGTTCTTCGCGCCTGCTGGCGATGGGGCCAACTACGACGTGCGCGTGAAGGCAGGCGAGGCTGCGTACACGTTGCACAACCTGGACCTGAAAGGCGTCGAGGAGCTCACGGTTCGTATCGAGGGAGACGTAGCGTACGCTGACTTCGTCCGCGACGGCCAAGCGATCAGCTCCCTTTCCGACGAGATGGCGCGCATCGAAGCTGCGAGCAGGGTTGCGTCGAGGGCGGCGTTCAACTTCGTTAAGCCCTAGCGTCATCGCGTGGATTTGCGGTTTGGAGCAGCTGTGTGTGCAAGGCGAATGGTTTCAAGTCCGATTACCGTGGCTCTGGTGTTGTTCTTGGCGGTGATGGTGATCGCGCCTGGCATCGCATACGCTGATGCCGTCGGTGCGAATGCCGTTGGGGACCAGGTTAGTGCGACATCGGTGAGTGACACCGTACCGAACACGGAGCCGAAGTGCGATGCAACTACGCCCGTGAACAATCCCGTCGTATCGAATGAAGACCCGAATACCGTACACGAAACGCCCGGCGAAGGCGCAGTTGATAGCGATGCCGACAGGGAAGAGGGCGGTGGAGCGGAGGATCGCTCCAGCCAGCAAGACCTGCAGGCCGCGGCGGCCGACGAGAAGCCCGAGGCCTACAGGGTGGAGCGCGAGCCCCAGCAGCTCACCGCGCAGTCGCAGGCCGTCAGCGCCCAGGCGGCCGCCACGCCCAAGGCCGGGCTCACCTTCCGGGTGCACGTGCAGAACATAGGCGACCAGGGATGGCGCAGCGCCGGCGTGGGCCAGGGCTCCAAGGCCATGGCCGGCACGAGCGGGCGCAGCCTGCGCATGGAGTCGCTGCAGTTCAAGCTCACGGGCGACCTGCCCGGCTCGGTGCAGTACCAGGTGCACGTGCAGAACGACGGCTGGCAGACCGTGCGCGCCGACGGGCAGCGCGCGGGCACCACGGGCCGCTCCCTTCGCCTGGAGGGCCTGAGCCTGGCGCTCGTCGGCGAGGTGTCGCGCTACTACGACGTGTACTACCGCGTGCACGTGCAGAACGACGGCTGGCAGGGCTGGAGGGCCAACGGCCAGTACGCCGGCACCACGGGCCGCTCCCTGCGCCTGGAGGCGATCGAGGTGTACCTGAAGGCCAAGGCCTCGCCCTCGGCGGCCTCCGACGAGGGCCTCGTGGGCGTGGTCTACCAGGGCCACGTGCAGAACGTCGGCTGGCAGGACGTCAAGAGCTCCGGCGGCACGGCCGGCACCAGCGGCCAGTCGCT
>CACWWI010000267.1 GCA_902764575.1 uncultured Coriobacteriaceae bacterium | reverse complement strand
CCTACGCGTCCTTGTACGAGAAGTGCGTCTGCATACTGCGCTGCTCGAACCTATTCAAGAACACGCTCCTGCCGGAGGCGATGGACGATTTGCCCCACCTCGCCCTGAGCGACCGCACCTGGAGCCAGCGAATCGACAGACCCAGCGACGAATGGTGGGCCGAGAGCCTGGCGCGCGCCTGCTGGCAGCTCTGCGCGCCCGAAGCGCATCCGCAGGTCGACCCCTACCAGTGCGTCGAGCGGATTCTCCAGAACTATATGCTCCTGGGACGGTTCGACCTCGGCCCCGTCATCAGCAGGTACTTCAGCACAATCGCCGATGCGGCGGAAGGCGGAAACGAATCGGCGCAGACGTACCTCGGGTTCGCATACAGCATGATCAAGATCAACGGCGACGACCCCCACGACCTGGAAAAGAAGCTCGCTCGGTACGCGCAGGGCCCCGATGGCGGCTTCAAAGATTTCGTTACCCAGCACGCCTGGCTATCGACCGCCCTCTCGCCGCATAGCTTCAATGCGCTCGTGAACTCCGAATTCGCGTTGCTGCTGCACGAAAGCGCGGAGGTCGCGGAGCGCGACGCCAGCCATATCGCCCTGATGTTCTTCAGGGTTCTGGAATACGAGTACAGCGACAACCTTCTCCATCCCCTTATCGCCGCGATCGACTTCGACCAGCTTGAGCAGGCCACCGGGTACGTCGAGCACAGCAAGCGCCGCAGGGACGGCCGCGTTATCGCCAGCAGGTACGATCGGTGGCTCAGGGGCCTGGACGCCCTGTACGCCGTTAAGACGGGCTTCAAGACGGCAATGGAAATCGGCGTCCTCAGGACGTTCCTGGTTCACACCCTCCATTGGGACGACCCTTGCGCCCTCCTTCTGAAGGAGGCCCTCGAGAGCGTTCTCACGGAGGACGGCCTCGAAGCGTTCCACACCGAGAAGCTGATGGACGTTATCGGAAGGACGCAAGTGAACGAGTACCGCATCCCGGGAGCGCATACGGGGTTCGTCTCCCTCACGAAGGCGAAAGAGGCCCGCGATTACGTCACTGCGTGGGCCCCCGTGGTCACAACGTGGTTTAAGGCCTCCGGGAACAGCGATCGATAAGGGCAACGACGCGTTTCCACGCCGGAGAGGCGCATTCTCATCTCTTATGCTACGCAAACGACCCCGGCCCCCGGTAACCGATGCCGACAACGATGGCTGATTCAAGACCGGGTGAGGCAGCGGCGTTCGCCTGTCAATGTCGCTTCCCCACATGGCGCACCCCGCTTCGAACTCTGGAACTTGCCCTGACCTCTTTAGTTCATTCTAGATTACCAGGGTTTTGGTGCCTTGCAGCCCGATACTGCGGCGGATAGGTCACGCGACCCCCGATCTGTTGCACCCGGCGAGGGTGGAATGCAGCAAATCGGGGGTTGCGTGACATCCGGACTCGTGTAACTGCAACAAATCGGAGGTTGCGCGACATCTGCGGTTACCGGGATGCAGGAATGTGCCGACAAGCCGGGTGTGAACTCTGCGTCTTGGGCGCTGAATAGCCAAAGAGTTGAAACGAATGCGCCCCGCGCGCGTATTAAAGAGCGTAAGAATGGCGCGTCCCAGAGGGACGCTGCGGGCGAAAGGAGCGGGGATGGGCTTCGAGAACATGAGCCAGGAGCAAATGGAGAGGGCTGCAGCCTGCAAGACGCCCGAGGAGCTGAAGGCGTTTGCCGCCGAGGAGGGCTTCGAGCTTTCCGACGAGGAACTGGAGGGCCTCGCCGGCGGGTATTTTTGCCGTACCAACATTAGGCGCCCGATAACGTGCCCGAAGGCAGTCGACACGTCGGGACGTCCTTGCCAGACCTACGTTTTCATGTAGCGGGGCCTTTGCCAGAAAGTTGAATCAATCTCCCCGCGGGAAAACGGTCGGTCGCGAGAGAGCACAGTGTCCGCGCAAAAATCGGCTTTCAAAATGACAAAATGTAAGAAAGTTAACCCCTAGGTGCATTTTTTGAGGCTGTTTTCGGCCTGGTGCGGGTG
>CACWWI010000266.1 GCA_902764575.1 uncultured Coriobacteriaceae bacterium | reverse complement strand
TGGGCGCTGCTGGGCGACGGCACGCTCGTCCCGCTCGGCTTGGATGCGGAAGGCAAGCCCTACGTTGACCACAATGCCGCCGGCAAGCCTATCGACCACTCCGGCGATGCGGCTTGGATTGAGGCGAACAGCATCGCGCATACGGGTACGACTGGGCATGAGGCCTGGGCAGACGAGGACGTGGACGGCGTCATCTACCGCAACTTCGAGGCGTTCGACCTCGTGGGCTTCACCTATGTCGCCCGTGGCGATGACGGCTACGTGACCGTTGACGGCGTGAACCACTTCACCGTTTCGCGCGCTGTCATCTTGGGCGACGGCTCCACCGTGCTCGTGCTGATCTACAAGGCCAACGAGAGCACCTTCGTGCTCGACCCGTCTTCGGGCATTTGGCAGGACGAATCGGGCAACGGCAACGGCTCGGGCACGTCGGGCAGCACGGCGCAGACTCCCGCCGAGCGCATCCAGGAGGCCCTGGAGCGCGCCGGCGCCACCGTCGCTGCAGACGATGAGCGCCGCCAGGCAGACGTGGGCGACCGGGGAACCGACGACACGGTGATCCTGCCCACGAGCGACCAGCTGCGCCGTAACGGCTACAACCTGGCCGGCTGGACGCCCGTCGGCGCCCTGACCGACCTGCTTGCGCCCCTCGCCGACCCGAGCGACCCGGATGCCGCGAATGGCGACATTTCCACGCACCTGGCCAGCATGTCGCGCGTGCCGACCTTCACGATGCTGCAGCTCAAGGACCTGCTCACCGCCGCTGCGAATGCTGCGCAGCTACCGGCAAACGATCCGCTGCGCGCCGCCCTTGCCGGAATCGACGACACCACCACGTACGACGAGCTCCCCGAGGCGTTGCGCGCGCTGCTGCAGAAGCCGATCTCGAGCCTCGCCGGTTCCGATGCGGCGCTCGCCCGCGCGCTCCTGGCAGCGCAAGGCCTGATCCTGGAGCCGGGCACGCCGTATTACACCGGCAGCGATCCGGCCACGCTGCACGCCGTTTGGGAGCCCGTGACCTACAACATCACGTTCAACAAGAACGACGGCGTTGCCAAGGGTTCGATGGCGTCGCAGTCCTACACGTACGGCGAAGAGGGCGAGAGCCTGTTCGCCAGCAAGTTCAGCCGTCGCAACGCCAAGTTCCTGGGCTGGGCCTTCTCGCCCGACGCCACCACGCCGGAGCTCACCGAGCAGCAGCTGCTCGATGCGCTGACTGCCTTCAAGCGCGCCGGCCTGGTGGCCGCTGACGCGACCATCGACGACCCGAACACGGCGATGTTCCTGTTGGCGGCCATGGCAGGCTTCGGCAACGAGAACATCACGCTGTACGCGGTGTGGGATATCGAGACGCATAAGGCCACGCTCGCCGGCGGCACCACGCACGTCGACGCCACGCGGGTAGACGAGGAGACGGGCCACATCATTTCGGTTGCCACGTACGAGGGCGGCACCGTGACGATCGATTCCGAGGCTATCGAGCCCGGCTTCACGCTGTCGCGCGACGCCGTGAAGATCGAGCCCGCCGAGGGTTACTACCTGAAGGGCTGGTACGTGACGATCAACGGCGTGACGACCTACTACGAGGATCCGGACGCCATCTTCAACATCATCATGGACGCGGACGTCGTGTTCGAGCCCGTGTGGGGCAACTACGCCGAGGACGAGGCCGCGCGCCTGCGCGCCATGCCGCAGAACACGCTCGCCAACACCGGCGACCCGATCGAGGCGCTGCCCTTCGCGATCATCGCAATCGTCGCGTTGATTGCTCTGGTGGCAGCTTGCCGCAAGTTGCGCTCGCGGGATGAATGATGGCCGGGCGCTATATAATACGTATGAGGTCGCGCTTTGCGCACTAGGCGATCTTAGGAACGTGGTGGTATGAAACGAAACGTAATCGCGCTGATATGCGCTGCAGTTGTGGCCGTAGCCCTTCTCGTCCCCGCAGGATTGCAGGGCTTGTTCGCTCCCAAGGCGCCTGCAGGGGTAACTCCCGCGCAAACGACGAGCCCCCAGGATCGGAGCGGTGTTCCCGATGGGACCGCCAGCGCAACGAGCGCGGCTGCTTCAGATGCAGCCGCAGCCGAGCCCACGGGCGGCACTCCTCCCGACCAGCCCGAGTACGTCCCCGGCGAGATCCTCGTCGGCCTTGCCGACGGCGTGACCGTCGACCAGCTCAACGCACGCTTGGCCG
>CACWWI010000265.1 GCA_902764575.1 uncultured Coriobacteriaceae bacterium | reverse complement strand
GGTCCTGTCATCGACTGGAAATGGTACGAGGTGATGTATGGCGAGCGCTACATGGATACGCCACAGAGTAATCCTGAGGGTTATGCCAAGACAAGCCTCATCAACAAGGCCGACCAGTTGAAAGGCAAGTTGCAGATCATCATTGGCTACAACGACCCCACTTGTGTGCCTCAACACTCGCTGGCATTTCTGCGTGCTTGCCAGAATGCTGGTACGCAACCCGACTTTTTTGTTTATCCTGATGGTGGTCACAACATGTCGGGCCATGACTATGAACATCTTCACGAACGCATCGCTCGTCGACGAGCCGTTCTGCCAGAAGGTGCAGGAGCTCGGCAACAAGCAGGCGAACTACATCCGCAATTCGGTCAAGGCGACGGTCGACGCGTACGACGGTTCGGTGGACCTGTACACGTGGGACGATCAGGACCCGGTGCTCAAGGCGTGGCAGAAGATCTTCCCCGGCCAGTACCACTCGATGTCGGAGATCTCGGGCGAGCTCATGGCGCATATGCGCTACCCGGAGGGCATCTTCAAGGTGCAGCGCCAACTGCTCGCCAAGTACCATGTGACCCAGGCGAACCAGTTCTTCTCGGGTGAGGATTTCTGGCAGACGCCGGTCGACCCCACCGAATCCCAGGAACAGCAGGCGCGCGACGTGCTGCAGCCGCCGTACTACCTGACCTTGCAGACGGGTGGCTCGCAGCAGCCGGTATTCTCACTGACCTCGTCGTACATCCCGGCCGGTGCGAGCACGCGTGAGATCCTCACCGGATTCCTTTCGGTGGATTCCAACGCGGGGCGCACCAAGGGTGTGAAGGGGCCGGATTACGGCACGATCCGCCTGCAGGAGCTGCCCAAGGACTCCAATGTGCCGGGCCCGGGGCAGGCGCAGAACAACTTCAACGCGAATGCCGATGTGTCGAAGGAGCTCAACCTGCTGCAATCGGGCTCCACACAGGTGGAACGTGGCAACCTGCTCACACTGCCGCTTGGCGGTGGACTGGTGTATGTGGAACCGGTGTATGTCAAGTCCTCCGGCGCTACCAGCTATCCGCTGCTCAAGAAGGTGCTTGTGGCGTTCGGCGACCAGGTCGGTTTCGCCAATACGCTCGACGAGGCACTGGACCAGGTGTTCGGCGGCAATTCCGGCGCCTCCGCAGGCGACGCCGCGAACACGCAGGGCGACCAGCAGGGCAAGGAGCCCAGTGCCGGCAGTGATGAGAAGCCGGAGCCGGGCGGTTCCGCGTCGAAGGATTCCGCCGCGCTCAAATCCGCGCTCGACGATGCAGCCCAGGCGATGAAGGACTCCGACAAGGCGATGAAGAGCGGCGATTGGAGTGCCTATGGCGAAGCGCAGAAGCAACTCGAGAAGGCCATCAACAAGGCGCTCGAACTCGAGTGAACGGTAGGGAAGCAGAGCGTGTGAGCACTGATCCCCACTGATGCGACAGGGCGCGTATGACAGATTATTCGTACCATGTGGCCACCGACGCCGATTTGCCTGCGCTCACCGATATCTACAATGCTGCCATCATCCGGGGCGGCTCCACCGCTGACACGGAACCTGTCACCACCAAACAGCGCAAGGCGTGGCTCGACTCCTTCCAGACGCCGTACGCCGTCTTCGTCATCGATGCGGGCGCCGGCGACACCGCCGAACCGATCGGATTCGCGGCCATCAGCGCCTTCAACCCGCGCCCTGGCTACGATGGCATCTGTTCGCTCGCGTACTACATCACACCCCAGTGGCAGGGCCGTGGCGCCGGCAAATACGCGTTGGGCGTGCTCATCGACGAATGCCGCGCCCGCGCGATGCGCATGGCGTGCACGGTGATCTTCGCCGACAACGCTGCCTCGAGCGGCCTCATGGAGCGCTTCGGCTTCACCCGCTATGGCCTGTTGCCGCAGGCGGCGTATGATTCCAAAGACACATTGCACGATGTGGGGTTCTGGTCGTACGCCCTGTAGCGCCACAGGAGCGGGGAAGCACCCGCATACCACCCGTATGGAAAGCAAGGGGCGCGCGCCCCACAGCACACGAAAAGAGGATGACATGGCTTCCGATTACTGGCTCATCGTCGGACTGGGCAACCCCGGGGCGAAATACCGCGGCACGCGCCACAACATCGGCTTCATGACCGTCAACGAGCTCGCCCAACGCTGGAGCGTGCACTTCGCCAACCACAAGGGGCTGGCCGACC
>CACWWI010000264.1 GCA_902764575.1 uncultured Coriobacteriaceae bacterium | reverse complement strand
GATCTCGCCCGCTTCAACGTCACCCGACGATGAGCCTGGTTGTGCATCAAGCGTCGCATGCCCATAACCTTGCGATTGGGCTTGCGAGTCTCCGCCTTCCCGGGGAGCGGCTAATGCCGTTGCGGGAATCCCGTAGAATGCCAGGACAAACGCCAGCAGCCCCGCCAGCATCGATTTCGAGATCGACATAATACGGTGCGTGTGAGTCGTGCGCATGATAGACCACACCTTTCGATCGAAATAGGCCCGACACCGCGGCGCGGCGGCAAAGCAGGATTATTTTAACTCTATACCCTTCGCGTTGAACGTACGAACGCGCGCTTTGCACTCTGCGCTGACAAGCAGCTGAGCTCGTTGTCCTACTTCTCCTCGTCGGGTTGGAACATGTCCTTCCAGGCCCGCTTTTTCTTGGGCCTCACCGTGAGGAGGTAGTAGTTCGCGCAAGCGACTACGATGACCATCAAGCCGAGCACTATCGACACCGTGATGAGCATCGTGAGCAGCGTGTTCACCCTGCCGTTTAGGGCCTCTTTCTGCGCCTTGAGCTCCCTTACAAGCTGTCCCCCACATTGGTCGACATCCTCGACTATCTTGCCCTTCAGCTTCATGTAGTCATCGCCGAACATGATGCCCATGGCGCGCTCTGCCTTCTGCTCGGGAGCGAGCGCTGCGTCTTCCGGCGTGAGCTGTACCGCCTCGATTGCGTCGGGGGTCTTCCCCTCGCCCATCGCATCGGCTTTCAGGCGCATTGCGTACACCTCGAGCTTTGCGAGCTCGTTTGATTGCCCGAGAGCGTCGACGAGCTCCTGGACGGCCTCGTCGTTGCCCGACTCCTCGCCCAGCGTGGCGACGGCCGCATCGCGCGTCTGCTTATCCTCGACCTCCGTCACGTAGTCGCTCATGTAGTTCACCTTGCCCGTGGCAACGTACATGCGCGATTGGGACGTAAGGTAGTCCGATGCCGTCATGAGGCTGTTCGCCGCGTTGTTGCACGTGTTGTAACGCAATTCGGCAGCGGTGGAATCGCCGTTCGCGTCTGCAAGCTCGACGCAGAGCAGCGCAGACACGACGCAGAGCAGAATCGCCAGGCCCACGGCGCATCCGTTCAGTATGCTCACCGAGCGCCTCTTGATGTTGTCGGATGACGTGTCGATCTTTTCCATACGCTTGACGTCGTAGTTTTGCGCATCCATTCTGAGCATCTCCCGTTGAACGTCGCATACATGCATTACCAGAAATTATATCTTCACGTCTAGCTTATACTTTACTAGAATTCGCGTATGGCTAATTCCAATCCTTCAACCACATACGAGCGCTTCACGCTGAGGATGGCGCTCAACCTCGCCGCGCCCCACACATGGCCGGCCTCCATCGTTCCAGCACTCGTCGCCACCTGCGCCGCCGCGCTCGCGTCATAGTCGTGCTCATGCAGGCGTCGGTGAACACGTTCAACGATTACTACGACTACGTGAAGGGCACGGACTCCGAAGACGACAACGTCGACGCATCCGATGCCGTCCTCGTGTACAACAACGTCAACCCTAACAGCGCGCTCGCGCTGGCCGTCGGCATGCTCGGCGTCGCATTCGTGCTCGGCGTGTACGCAATCGTGCAAGCCGGCTTCGTCCCACTCGTCATAGCGCTCGTCGGCGCGGCGTTCGTGGTGCTGTACTCTTTCGTGGTGCTGTACTCTGCGGGCAAGTCCCCCATCTCGTACCTTCCGCTCGGCGAGGTCGTGAGTGGGGTTGTCATGGGCGCCCTCATCCCGCTCGCCATCTACCAGGTGCTCACGGGCATTCTTGACTTCACCGTCCTGCTCTGGTCGATTCCCATGGTCATCGGCATCGGGCTCATCATGTTCACGAACAACACGTGTGACATCGAACGCGACATCCCAGCAGGGCGCAGGACGCTTCCCATAGTGCTCGGCCGCCCCCGGGCCGTGGCGCTCTACCGCGCGCTCCTCGTCGTTTGGATTGCCGACATCGTGCTCAACGTCGCGGTTTGGTTCACATCGGGCCTCATCATCGTGCCCTTCATGCTCCTTGCGGCGTACCCGCTCGTGAAGGCCGTGTTCACGAACTCGTTCACTCCCGAGAGGCGGCTCCAGGCCATGCCTCAGATCCTCAGCGTGAACGTCGTCCTCGGCGCGTTCTACGCTGCCGAGATCCTCGCGAGCGGAACCGTTGCGCTCGTCTTCTAGAGCGCCTTCAGCTCGGCTACATCCACTGAATCTGAACCTTGTCCGGGAAATCGGGGATGCGGAACCCTTCTAGGAGCTGCTCGGGCGTAACCGGCTCGTCGCATTCCTGAAGACCGACCAGCCAGGCGATATGGCCGATGACTCCCGCAGCAGACCCGAAGCGCGTGCAGAGCTCCTCGATGCCCGCATCGCGGTCGCGCTTCGAAAGCCGCCTGTCGCGCTCCCCCACTATAAGCGGAACGTGGGCGTACTCGCAGCGCCCTGCGCCGATGAGATCTTGAAGGTACATCTGCTGCGGCGTGCTCACGAGCAGGTCCATGCCGCGCACCACGCAGTTCACCCCTTGCTCCGCATCGTCCACGACGACGGCAAGCTGATAGGCGAACAGGCCGTCGGACCTCCTAACGATGAAATCGCCGCAATCGTGCAGCAGGTTTTGAGAGAACGTGCCTTGCACGAGGTCGTCGATCGAGTACACGCTGTCGGGCACTTGCAGCCGCCAAGCGGGGGCCCGCTCCTGCGATCGGCGCCTCACCTCAGCTTCGCTGAGGTCGCGGCAGGTGCCGGCATACACGAGCTTCTCGCCCCTGTGCGGCGCAGACGCGGCATGCAGGTCCGCACGCGTGCAGAAGCAGGGATACACTTCGCCCTTCTCGCAGAGCGTCCGATAGGCCTCCTCGTAGGCCTCTTCCCTCCCCTGCTGGTAGTAAGGGCCCTCGTCCCAGGTGAGGCCGAGGAACTCGAAATCGCGCATGGCGTGCTCGGCAAACGAG
>CACWWI010000263.1:693-2240 GCA_902764575.1 uncultured Coriobacteriaceae bacterium | reverse complement strand
AGCGTCGCGGTTTCCTCTGGCGATGCCGTGGTGACATCGGCGCAGTAGTAGGTCGCGGGCGGCAGGACCGTGCGCGAGAGCATGCGGTCGCGCGACCGATCGTGGCTCATCTCGTACTCGTTCAGGAAGCGCCGCATCGACTCGAGCTTGCGCCGCTGCTCGGCGATGAACCCCGCGCTGTCGACGCGCCCGAAGTACACGTCGGCAATCTCGGAGCGCGACAGGCCGATCGACTGCAGGCGCTGGTACTGGCCGATGGCGGCGATGTTCTGCATGTCGTAGTAGCGGTACCCCGTGTCGGGGTCCACGTGGTGGGGCGTCAGGAACCCGCTTTCCTCCATGCGGATCAGCGTGGCGCGGCTGACGCCGCATGCGCGCGAGACGTCCTTGACCGTGAACAGCTTCCTCTCCTCGGGGAAGATCATCGGGAACTCTCCTCTCGGCCTATTGACCTGACCATGGGTGGTCATGGTAAGAACAATTGTAGCGGAATAGCCTCACCGATTGAAGGAAACCGAGGACGTAGCGCGAGCGGCGGGAAAGGAGCGGACCATGAAAAGCGAAGAGGCCATCGGAAAGCTGAGCGAGGAGACGAGGCAGAGGCTCGCGGCGTGCAAGACGCGGGAAGAGGCGGAAGAGGTGCTGGCCGATGAATGCGGCAGGCCGCTGGACGACGAGCTGCTGGACGCAATCGCGGGCGGCTTTGGCGGCATTATCAGCTATCACTTTCCAGAACAAAAAGAAAAGTACAAGCCGAGCACCATCTGCTGAGACCGGATGATTTCTCCCGCTCATTAATAGCGGGGGGCGCAACGCCGTCATGCTGAGCCTTTCAAGGAGAAAGGATGTGCCGAGATGAAGCTGATAGGGGAGCTCAAGGAGAAGGTCGAGGCGGCCGAGAGCAGGGAGGAGGCGCGAAGGGCGATCGAGGATGCAGGCATCGAGCTCACCGACGACGAGATCGACGGCATCGCGGGAGGCTTACGCCATGATCTTTTCGCAGACCATCACGATGGGCCGACCGGCGGCAAATCCGAGCAAATGCCCACCGTTGTAGACCTCATTCGCTAACCGAAGATCGACATCGGCGAAAAAGCGCGAGGCCTAGACCTGAGTTTACGGCCGCGCCAGCGGGCTCTATTCTTTCCCGGGATATCTTTTGGAATCGGAGGTAAATTCACCAATTGAGCGGGGCGTCAACTTGACCGGGAACATCAGCCATCGTGTTTCAAACCATGAAAGACGGCGTGTTCGCAATGGGCAAGGCCCGCCAAAACGGTCATTTTCGCCCTGCTTTCTATCAAGACGGGGGTTATTTGCCCTGTATTCAAAAAAACAGGTCAGCCGATTTAGCGGCTGACCTGCGAATACTTGGTGGAGCATAGGGGGATCGAACCCCTGACCTCAGGCTTGCAAAGCCCGCGCTCTCCCAGCTGAGCTAATGCCCCATATGTGTTGCGAGCCGAAACTCGCGATGCGCTTTCACGTTTCAATAATAAACGCTCCACCGGCAAACTCGGCTCACGGTGGAGCGTTTATCGCAAATG
>CACWWI010000263.1:0-672 GCA_902764575.1 uncultured Coriobacteriaceae bacterium | reverse complement strand
GCAAGGTCAAGAACTTTTTTAAATCATTTGGGGTATTTGTGTCAGCTCGATTGTAGCCGTAAGTCGAACGCTGCATGAGCAACCTGAACACGAGCCATTCCGCGATTCTCAAACAACTTCGGCGATTCCGTGCAGCGGCGCGAGAGGCGTGCGCGTTTTCGGGGAAGTTGTTTGAGAATCGCGGGGTCCGGCGCGTCGCGACGTGGGAATTTCCAAACATCTTCGACGATTTTGAACAGCGTCACCGTCGGCGTGCGCGTTTTCGCTGAAGTTGTTTGAGAATTCGCATGTCGTCGAAATGCGGGTGGCGGGTTCGGGGGGTTATGCATGGGCTGCTGGCGGGTTCCGGGGCTATGCACGTTACAACTTAAAAGCAACGCCTGGGGTTTTGTTCTTGAAGCCTCAAACTTTGTACGCGAAATGTGCAGCTCCCATCATGACGAACGTTCACGGCAATCCATTGCGCTAATATTGCGAAAATGGGAGAAGAGCAGGGGCAATGTATCCAGAACAATAGGGAAAGCGCCCCCGATGAGATCGGATCGAACGGTGAAGCACGCGCGACAATCACCTTTCAACATGAGCGGGGCGTCCATGCGCATGTTGGTTATTGCAGGCGTTGCGGCAGTGGCGGTCCATGCGCACGGGCAGGGTCTCGACCTGCCAGCGCAG
>CACWWI010000262.1 GCA_902764575.1 uncultured Coriobacteriaceae bacterium | reverse complement strand
TGGCCATGGTGGTCATGCGGGATGCCGGGATAACGCATGCATTTTTGCTGCCTTCGACGTTGTCGGGCCTCATTGAGCAAATCCGAAAACCCGGCGGTGCGTCGGCATGGGCGAAAAAATGGCGCGAGCTCAGCCTGGGATTCTGCCGGCTTCGCGCCAAGCGCAAAACCGTTTTTGCCGGCGCCATTCGTTCGGTCGATGAGGCGCGGGCGAATGGCAGTGCGTCAGGAAGGTCTTCGGCACTCCATCTCGATGCAGGGCCAGTCCTCCCCGTTGATGGAATAGGTCTCGCGTTCGCCCGTCTCGACGAAGCCGATCGACGCATAGCAGGCGCGGGCGGGCGCGTTGTCCTCGAAGACGCCGAGGGTGACCTTCTCCGCCTTGTAGATGCCGAAGGCGAAGTCGAGCCCCAGCTGCAGCATCGCCTTGCCGACGCCCTTCCCGCGCTTGTGTGGGTCGACGATGACGAAGCCGAAGCGCAGCTCGTCGAGGGTGTTCTTCGGGTTTCTGATGGTGAAGAAGCCGGCGACTTCCGTCTCGTCGAGGGCGGTGAAGCGCATTGCCTCGCCGGTCTTCGCGAACTTCTCGGGAGTGGCTGGGTAGTCGCCCAGGACGCCAGCGGTCCACATGTAGAACGCCTCCTCGTCGGCGCACCACGAGAGGACCTTCCCCTCGTCCGAGTCCTTGTATGGCCTGATGCGGATCATAGTGGCCTTCCTAGCAGCGTTTGGCTTTTCTAGCACATTTTAAGGCACGAGGAAGGATGCGCTGCGGGGGCGGTAACGCGTTGCTGCCCACGCACAGCTGATGAAGCTAGGTACGCGCTCGCATGAGGCAGAAGGCGCTGTACAATGTGCCCACATGACTGAAAGGTGCGCCATGCCCAATATTGCGATCGGGGAAACCCACGATTTCGACCAGGACCAGCTGCAAGATCTGTTCCTATCCGTGGAATGGTCTTCGGGCCACTATCCGGAAAGGCTCGTTGCGGCCATGCGCAACTTCGAAGCCGTCTACGCCGCCTGGGACGGCGATCTGCTCGTCGGGCTCATCTGCGCAATGGATGACGGATCCATGACAGCCTACGTTCATTACCTCCTTGTAAGGCCGGAATACCATGGTATGGGCATCGGCAAGGAGCTCGTGCAGAAGGTCAAGGACCGTTACGCCGACTACCTGCGCATCGTCGTCGTCGCATACGACAGCGAGATCGGCTTCTACGAGAATTGCGGGTTCGAGAAGGCGGTAGGCGCTTCGCCTATGTTCATTACCGACCTCTGGACATAAGCGCCGCTACCGGGCGCCGTCGGATTCGCGGCGCGAAAATGCCGGTCGAGCGGGTGGAGACCCAGACGTTCAACGCGCAGAACGTGTACGTGAACAACAACTACTACCAGGGCGCCCCGATGGGCCAGGCCGGCCATCCGCGCTCGCAGCAGTACGGCGCGGGCGAAGCGGCGTCGCCGAAATCGAAGACCGTCACCTTGATCCTGTGGCTCCTCGTTGGCATCTTCGGCGGGCACCGGTTCTACATCGGCACCTACGGGCTGGCGATCGCGTACCTGTTCACGGTTGGGCTGTTCGGGATCAAGCAATATACTTTAACCCACGGGGCGGCATGCTGCAGTGAACGGGCTGTTGTGAGCTGGGTGGCCCTGTTCGCAATCGCACTGATCATGCTACCGCTCGCGATTCTTGCCGGCTGCGCGCAATCGGCATTGTCGAGCAGCGCGGAAGCGAGCGGCTCATCTGGGGCTTCAGAAGAGAGCGCGGGCAGCTCATCTGATGGGCTGTCCACAAGCCAGTCTTTCTCGGCGGCGAGCGTGTCCGCGTCCGAGGCGGGGCAGGCCAAAGACGAAACGGTTATCGTGACCCCTGCGTACACCATCGCCATTCCCGAGGAACTGAAGACGAAATGTTCGTACGAAATGGTAGTGGGCGCCCCGGAGTCGCCGACTATGCAGACTGGCATCGCGTGGCATGTGCGGGTGTTCTACGATTCGCTGTACTATTTCGACGTTACCGCCTTCTCGGACGATTGGGGTATCCAGGGAGATTTCAACTACGCCAACCTGGGGCCTTCCAGCAGCTACCCCGGTTGGAACGTGTTCGTCTACAGGCCAAGGGATTATGGCGGCGTGGACGACGTTCGCGGTTGGGTGAGCACCGCTGGCGGCGACCCGGCGCAGTCGAACGCGATCGAA
>CACWWI010000261.1 GCA_902764575.1 uncultured Coriobacteriaceae bacterium | reverse complement strand
GAACGGGGCAGTTTTCCGATTGTATAATTGAAATAGGCAACAATGCAGACACGTCAGCGCAAAAGGCTATGCGCCGCAAAAAGTAAAGGTGTATAAAATGAGGCCATTCACGGGAACGCCGACGGATTACTCCAAGAAGGAACACTGGCATTCGAAGCCGGAAAAACCAAACAAGGCAGTCGACCTAGTCTTTCTTTACCCCTCGAGCTGCACGGACGCGAAGGCTGGCACGATCTGCAAGATCGACAACAAAAGCATGCTGAGCGGTGCCAAGCGAAACTTCTCGCAACAGGCTACGGCGTTCGAACCGTTCACCAACATATTCGCGCCGTTTTGGAGGCAGGTAAACGGCGCGAAGCTAAGCGAGATGAGCTTCGAGGAAGTGGACGAGGCCGAATGGGCCGAGCCGAGGACTGACGTCTACGCAGCGCTGGACTACTACTTCGAGCACCTGAACCAAGGTCGTCCGTATTTCCTGGCTGGCCATTCGCAGGGTTCTCGCCTGTGCTACATGGTTCTGTCGGAATACATGGCGGAGCATCCGGACAGGTATGCGAACATGATCGCGGCCTACTGCCTGGGAGACTCGCTGACGAAACGGTATCTCGAGGAAAACGCCCACGTAAAGGCCGCCCAGGCATCGGACGATGTTGGCGTAGTGGTGTCGTGGAACACGGAGGGGCCGGCGAACAAGGGCAGGGACTCCCTCGTGGTCTCGCCCGGTGCGGTTTCCATCAACCCGCTAAACTGGCGAACTGATGACGTTCCGGCACCCGCAGCCCTGAACTTGGGGTCCTACATGCCACGCTTGCTTTTCCACGGGTTGCGCAAGCTGCGCGTGGATGCCGACGCCGTAGTCGACCTCGAGCGTGGGACCGTAATAGTTACGGAGCCAAAGCTGGCAAGATGCGCGATTACGGCGATACCGGGAATGAAGAAGCTCGAATCGGTCTTCGGACCCGCGAGCTACCATGGATGCGATTACTCGTTCTTCTTCCTGAACATTCGGGAGAACGCCCACGTCCGCATGGTGTCATGGTTCGGGAAGAGGGGATAACGTTATACTGAGCTACCTGCAAGCCTGTATTGCCTTTGACAGGGAGGATCGAAGTTGAAGAAGATTCCCGTGCTCGCATTGGCAGCGGTGCTCGCGATATCCTTGTTCACGCTAATCGGGTGTGGGCAAAGCAAAGGCCAGGTTTCGGATAGGGGTTCAATGGGCGGCACGTGCGTTTCAACCATCGACGTCGGCAAGGGCGATTGCATCCTTTTGCAGTCGGGGGGAGAAAACTGCGGGCGACGTGTTGTCGTATCTGAATGAGCGCGGGGTATCGCACCTCGACTTCGTTGTTCTCACGCATTACGACCGCGATCATGTCGAAGGGCTGCGCGAGATAGGGAAGAAGCTCGACATCGGCTCGGTTTACCTTCCGGGGTACGAGGGATCCGACAAGAATTACCGTATCGCCATATCGGCAGTAGAGGACTTGGGGCTCAAATCGCAAACGGTAACCGAGCAACTACACCTCAAGCTGAGCGACAACGATCTGGAGGTCTACCCGTCGAGTGTGGAGTACGTTCCCGGCACGAAGGGGGAGGAAGGCAACGACAACGACATGTCGCTTGTCGCCACGCTGACCGGCAGTGATGCATCGTACCTGTTCGCGGGTGATTTGGAGGCGGTAGGCATCGACGCCTTCCTGAAGAGGGGGCTCGGGCACTTCGACGTGCTGAAAATGCCGCATCATGGGAAGAAGTCATCGGGAACCGAGAAGCTCCTCGAGAGCGTAAAGCCGAAAGTCGCCATCATCACCGATAGCGAGGATGATCCAGCTGAGAAGAAGACCCTGAAAGAGCTCGACGCGATCGGGGCCGACGTGTACCGCACCAGCAAGTCTGGCACATTTGCAGTGCGCAGCAACGGAGCAGGCGGCTACACGGTATCGGAATAACTCACGCCATCAGCGTCTATTGGTTTAGTATTCTAGACACGACGTTCTAAGAGCGTGCAGATGGTAGTTCTGCGGCCACGCATGATAGAGAGGGGCCACCATGGCGTATCTAGGTGAAAGCATTCCCAAACTTGGATTTGGCCTTATGAGGCTTCCTAAGCTCGATGACGAAACGATCGACATCGAGCAGGTGAAGCAGATGGTGGACCTGTTCATGGAGGCGGGTTGCACGTATTTCGACACGGCGCGCGCCTACACAGGTTCGGAAGCTGCCATCCGCAAGGCGCTCGTCGAGCGGTATCCGCGCGAGAGCTTCCAGCTTGCTACGAAGAACGCAGCCTGGATCAAGGCCAAGGACGCCGACGAGGCGCAGGCCGACTTCTACATCTCGCTCGAGGAGACGGGGGCGGGGTACTTCGACTTCTACCTCATCCACAATACGGGGGGCCCGCGCACGGCCGTGTTCGACAAGTTCGGAATGTGGGATTTCGTGAAGCAGCTGAAGGCCGACGGCAAGGTGAAGCACATAGGGTTCTCGCATCACGATAATGCCGAGAGGCTCGACGAGGTCATAACGGCGCATCCCGAGATGGAGTTTGTGCAGCTGCAGGTGAACTATGCCGACTGGGACAACGCAAACACGCAGTCGCGCAAATGCGTCGAGGTGGCGCAGAAGCACGGGTTGCCCATCGTTATCATGGAGCCGGTGCGCGGGGGGACGCTTGCAACGCCGCCCGAACAGGTTGCCGAAGTGCTGCGCGCTTCAAATCCCGACCGCTCGTTCCCTGATTGGGCGCCGCTCGTTCCCGGATTGGGCGCTGCGGTTCGCCATGGGCGTGCCGAACCTGGTCACCGTTCTCTCCGGGATGTCGAGCATCCAGCAGATGCAGGATAATCTGGAAACATGGCGAACCTACGAACCGCTCGCTGAAGACGAGCTCGCGACGTTGCGCCTGGCGAAGGAGAAGCTCGACGAGCTGCTGGACAACCCCTGCACGAACTGCCAGTACTGCATGAAGTCGTGCCCAATGGACATACGCATCGCCCCGATCATGGAGGCGCTCAACCGCGCGGGCATGTACGGCATTCCCAACGGCAAGAACTGGTTCGGGTTCCAGACGGCCGCCGGCGGCAAGGCGTCCGAGTGCATCCAGTGCTTCCAGTGCGAGGCGGCATGCCCGCAGCACATCGAGATCGTCGGCAAGCTGCAACGCGCAGCCGAGCTGTTCGAATGAGCGTCTGAATGAGTATCAGGACGTTCTGGAAACCCATTTCCCTGATGCCCTACTGCGATATAATTGCGATTTAAAAACGGAGTTAACGGGAAGGAACAGGTATGGAGATCAGCACAACCATCAATGGAACAAGCGCAACAATATCGCTCAACGGAAACTTGACGGTTGCGACGACCCCCCAACTTGAGTCCGCCTTCGCAAATCTTCCTGAAGAAGTGAACGACATCACCTTGGATTTGACCGATTTGGCTTACGTGGCTTCCGCGGGGCTGCGCGTGATAGTTGCCCAAGATAAGAAGGCTCATCTTGCCGGCGGATCTGTGCGCCTAGCGCATCCAAACGACGAAGTGATGGAAGTGCTCGACGTTACCGGCCTGGTAGACATCCTCGAAATCGAATAGAGCTGAGTGCCAGGAACGCTCTGGCGCTCATCTACCCGTCTATTCCCAACTCTTCGTGATGATGGTGACGTTTGCGATTCCCTCGCGAACGTACTCGATATCGTCCATGAGCTTCTTGGTCATGAGCAGCCCGAGACCGCCGATCTTCGCTTCCTCGATAGAACCAGGGGCTACGGGGTCTTCCCGCTCGAGCTGGTTGAACGGCACGCCGTCGTCCCCGATCTCTATGACGACGGTGTTGGGGTCGCTTCGCCAAGTTAGATGAACGCGCAGAGGCCTTGGATCGTCTGCTGCACCCGCAATAGCGCCGACAAAGAGCCCCTACCATTTTCCCAGAAGAAGGGAAGCGAGCGCGATGGGTACGAGCAGCATGATGACGTGCGTATTTCCGATGGGGAAGAAGCTGAGCTGGGCCGTTACCATGGAAATGACGAGCAGGCTAAAGATGACGGCGATCAAACGCCGTATCACCGGCCGCTCGTTGGCGAGAACACCCCGCCAGCGTTTCGACCTTGCCTCTTCCATAACGCTGCCTTCAACAATAGTGTCTCATTATGGGTTTCAATTCTACCTGGTAATGGAAACTTTCAGGTATCATATAGATAGATATATGCAGTTTAATCGGCGCTCACAGACCGAAGGCGAACGACGGTTTTGGGCAAGAGCAGGAAGAGGATGGCCGTGGCGGAGACATCGGAGAAGCAAAGCACGCTCGGTTCGCAGATGTTTCGAGAGACCGCGCTCCGCAAGATGTCGTCGGCCGACGATCTCGATCGCTATATCAAAGTTACTAATCCCTCGGCCTGGGTGCTCATCGGTGCCATTGCGGCGCTGCTCGTCGCTGGCCTCATCTGGGGTCTAACGGCATCGTTGCCTATCTCGTCAACGACAACAGGTGTCGTGAAGAACGGCGAAATCGTCTGCT
>CACWWI010000260.1 GCA_902764575.1 uncultured Coriobacteriaceae bacterium | reverse complement strand
GGGCGCGGGCACGTTCGCCTGGTACGATGGCTACGTCGTTGCGCACGAGTTCCTGCAGCAGGACGACGTGAAGGATTACGCGGCTTGGTATGCATCGCATAGCTACCTGTTCGGCCTGTTCGGCGGCTTGAAGGACCTGTTGGCAAAGCAGACCGCCGAGTGGTGCGCGAAGCATCCCGGCGAGGACGCCGTGAACGCCTGGGTGCCCCGCGACTGGACGCGCGGTATGTACTTCATGGACGACTTCGACCCGCGTTTCGCGGAGACGTTCTACAACGGCAGCTGGATGGCCGGCATCGACCAAGAAGCGCTCCTGCGTCAGATTGAGTGCCCCGTCGTGTACCTGAAGGCGTCGACGAACTACGGCGAGGACGGCGTGCTCTACGCGGCCACGACCGACGACGACGCAGCGCGCATTCAGCAGACCATCCCGCGATGCGAAACCACCGAGATCAAGTCGGGCCACGACATCCACGTGGAGCATCCGGACGTCTTCATCGCGGCGGTCGACAAGGCGCTGGCGATGTGACGCTGCCGGGGGGGGTCGCCCAGGGGAATAGCGTGCCTGCGCCGGCGCTGCTGGCGGTGGAGCGCCGTGCGGTAATCCGGGCGAGGCTCAATCCAAAGCTGCGGTCTCTGTTGCTTCCGCAATCGTTTCGGGGGGTTTGCGATGCTGCTCGAAGAGGTGGCTGCCCTCGGAGATGACAATGCCCGCAAGGATGGCAAGCACGCCGACGATCTTCACGGGGGAGGTTGCGTCGCCCAGGACGAGCACGCCCGTGACAACGGCTGCGGGAAGCTCCATCGAGGTGAGGATGGCAACAAGCCCGCCCGTCAGGCGCTTTGCCGCATACGACAGGCACAGCACCGGCGCCGAAGCCAGCAAGCCGAGCGCGATGGCGCCGGGCGCAAGCGCCGAGAGCGTTTCGAACGGCTCCGCGTACAACCCCGGGAACACAGCCGACGATAGGACGGCGCCGGAAAGGCACAACAGGAACGAGCGGGGAACGGGGTGCACGTCGGTCGCGACTTTCCCGTTGAAATACAGGAAGAACGAATACGAAACCGCGCAACCGGCCGAGAGCAGGATCCCCTCGAGGCTGAAAGAGGATCCCCCGCCCGCGACCGTCTCGGCGACGCCGCTTGCCAGCAGCGTGCCGCCGATGATCACGAGGGCTGCCACGATGATCCGCCGAGGTGGGAGGGTGTGCTCGACGGCGCTCTGGATGGCGATGGTCAGCCATACGTACTGGAACTGGATGGCGACCGCAGGCCCGACTTCAAGGTAGTCGATGCCCGAATACAGCAAGAGGGCGGAAAGCGGTTGCAACAACCCCACGGCCAAGAGCTTGCAAACGTCGCGCCAGCCCGGGAGCTGCCTGAACCGCACGAGCGTGAGCAGCCCGAGGAACAAGGTCGCGACGAGGAACTGGGCGGTCACGATCTGGCCGAGGGAAAACCCTTGCCGCATGACGACTTGGCTTGCCGTGCCCATGCAACCGAACGCGATGCCGGCGCCGGCCGCAGCCACAACTGCGACGATGGGGGTGCTGTTCTGCTGAGATGCCACTGCGTTCCTTTCGCGGTTCTTGCTGCTGTTCGCCGGCCGTCTTGGAGCAGCGGCCGGCGAACGAAAGGGGATGCTTCGTTTACTTCTCGAACACGACCTTGCCGTCGACGACGGTCATGACGCACGTGCACTCGGCGATGGCGTCGTGGTCGATGGTGAAGATGTTCTTGTCGAGCACGCAGAAGTCTGCCTTCTTGCCCGGCTCGATGCTGCCGCGCACGTCCTCGACGAATTCCTGGTAGGCGCCTTCGTACGTGAACTGGCGGATGACCTGCGGAAGGCTGAGGCGCAGGTCGGGGCGGTACACGTTGCCCGTGAACGTGGAGCGGCGCGTGACGGCCGCCTGCACGGCCTGCGTCCAGGCGCTGAACGGCCCGCCCCCTTCGCGGCGCCGCACAGCTCGATGGTGGGCTCGTACACGAGCGACGACAGAGCCGACTGCACCGAGATGCAGATGCCGTTGCGCTGGGCGCGGAACAGGTCCTCGCGGTCGCCGAACGTGTCGGCGTGGATCAGGTAGTGGCGGCGAGGTGCGCAGGGGTTGTTGCGCTGCGCGGCGATGTAGGCGTCGGTAATGACCTGCACGGCCTTGTCGCCGATGGTGTGGACGCCGATCTGCCAGCCGCGGTCGTGGGCCAGCTGCACGCAGCGGTTGATCTCGGCGATCTGCTCCTCCTCGGACGAGTCGGGATCGAGGAACGTCGAGCGCCCGTGCCAACCCGGGGTGTCGAGGTAGTCGCTCTTCATCCAGGCGCTGTGACCCATGGGGATGCCGTCGCAGAACATCTTCAGCATGTGCATGTCGACCCAGTCCTTGTCGGGGAAGACGGGGAACTCGAAGGTGTCGAGGCACTCCTTGATGAGCTCGTAGCTCTGGACGCCGTTCTTGCCGGGGTAGAAGCCGAGCGCTACGCGCGCGGTCAACGCGCCTTCCTCGGCGAGCTCTTGGTAGGCGCGCAGGCCGTTCTCGCCCGAGGCGCCCACCTCGCGCGTGCTGTTGGCGGGGCCGGTCGTGCAGTCGGTGTAGCTGGCATAGCCCATCGAGTTCATGAGCTTCTGGCCAGCCTTCAGGTTCTCCTTCAGCTCGTCGACCGAGGCGCGCGGCATGTTCTTGAACACCAGCTGCAGCGCGCTCGATTCCTGGAACATGCCCGTGGGATCGCCGTTGGCGTCGCGGATGATCTCGCCGCCGACCGGGTCGGGCGTGGCGGCGGTGATGCCGTTGAGCTCGAGCACCTTCGAGTTGGCCACGCAGGTGTGGCC
>CACWWI010000259.1 GCA_902764575.1 uncultured Coriobacteriaceae bacterium | reverse complement strand
AGGCCCGCGCGAATGAGCGGTGCGGCTGCGAGCGAGGTCGCAGTGGGATAGCACCCCGCGCAGCCCACGAGCACACCCTTGCCTGCGGCACGGCGCTCGGCGAGCGCCTCCAGGTCGTCGCGGAACAGCTCGGGAAGGCCGAACGCGGCTTCCGCGAGGAGGTCGGTGGCCGTGTGCTTCACCTGGTACCACTGCTCGTATACGGCAGGGTCCTTCAGGCGGAAGTCCGCTGACAGGTCGATGACCGCTACGCCGGCCTCCACCAGCGCGGGGGCCTGGGCGATGGCCGCCGTGTGCGGCACGGCCAGGAACACCACGTCGCAGTCGGCGAGCGGCGCGTCGTCGTGCGCGCTGAACGCCAGGTCGGTCACGCCTATGAAGTTAGGGTACAGGTCACAGAGCTTGCTGCCCGCAAGCTCGTTTGACGTCGCTGCCACCAGTTCGAACTCGGGATGAGTGAGAACGAGGCGCGCCGCCTCGATTCCCGCGAAGCCGGCCGCCCCGACAATCCCCGCCTTTATGCTCATGAGACATCGCCCCAATCTTTTCGAATGTGAGGGTCTATCGTAGGAAAGTCCCACGTAGATTGCAAGCTGTTTCACCGTTTCTTAACCGTCTATCAGGTGATGGGCGCACATATCCCGGGGGCGGGTCCGAAACTTGCGGTAAAGTGTTCCCCAAAGCAAACAAGAAGCGAGGAGCGCGCAATGCACGATAACGTGAAAGCGATCGTCGAGTACTTCAAGAGCGGAATCAAACCTGCGGGCGAGCCGGGGCGCCTGGGCGTCGAGCTCGAGCACATCGTCGTCGGGCCTCACAAGGCGCCCGTCGCCTATGGGGACGAGCATGGAATTGCCTGGCTGCTCGAGCAGCTGAAGGCGGACTATCCCCAAACGTCGTTCGGCGACGCCGGCGCGCTGATCGGGGTGAGCGGCGGCAACAAGGCCGTCACGCTCGAGCCGGCAGCGCAGCTGGAACTATCCGCCGGCCCCTACGAGGACGGCGAGGAGGCGCGGGTGGACTTCACCGCGTTCCAGCACGAAGTCATCGAACTTATCGACCCGTTCGATCTCAGGCTCGTCGAAGTCGGCTACCATCCCTCCGCGAAGGCCGAGGACCTGCCGCTCATCCCCAAAGAGCGCTACCGCTACATGGACGAGCACTTCGCCAAGATCGGCCCGTACGGCCGGTGCATGATGCGCGGGTCGGCCTCCACGCAGGTGTCCATCGACTACTACTCGGTCGAGGACTGCCTGCGCAAGCTGCGCCTGGCGACCGCCGCCGCTCCGCTGTTC
Organism: uncultured Coriobacteriaceae bacterium; assembly: GCA_902764575.1. Taxonomy (GTDB): domain Bacteria; phylum Actinomycetota; class Coriobacteriia; order Coriobacteriales; family Eggerthellaceae; genus UBA9715. The sequence continues at coordinate 741 of CACWWI010000259.1, read as the reverse complement.
GCACTCATCTGCGACAACGCCCCCACGTTCGAGGGCGAGCCCAGCCCGCACCACATGATGCGCACCAAGATCTGGCGCGAGTGCGACCCCGCGCGCTGCAACGCCGTTCCCGGCGTGCTGAGCAAGAACTTCACGCTCGAGCAGTACGCGGAGTACATCCTGAGCACCCCCGCCATCTTCTACTACGACGAGGAAGGCACCGCGCATCCCAGCGAGCAGACCTTCGGCGAGATCTTCGCGGACCGCGCGATGAGCCAGAGCGATGTCGAGCATGCGCTCTCGATGTTCTTCAACGACGTGCGCTGCAAGACCTACGTCGAGATCCGCCCCGCCGACGCCCTGCCCCTCGTGTACGTGGCCGCCTACACGACCCTCGTGAAGGCGCTCTTCTACTTCGACGAGAGCCTCGATTTCCTCGACGAGCTGTTCGCCGACGTGGACGAAGCCGCCGTCGAGGACGCCAAGACCGAGCTCATGGCACACGGCTACGACGCCCAGGTGTACGGCAAGCCCACAGGCGAGCTGGTAGACGCTCTCTTCAAGCAAGCCCACGAGGCCATGCCCCCCGGCGAGGCCATGCTCCTCAACCCCCTCGAGCAGCTCACCCGCCAGCGCAAAACCCTAGCCATGATGGGAAAGCGCCGCTAGAACGCTCAAAGTAAACTGGCGCCCAAAAAATACTGACGCCCACTTCGCGGGCTCCTGATATATGCCGCCTTCGGCGGTGGGCGCACAGTGTGC
>CACWWI010000258.1 GCA_902764575.1 uncultured Coriobacteriaceae bacterium | reverse complement strand
GCATTTGGATACGTGTAAGAGAACATGCCGTTGAGAACGTCGTAGCCCGGCCCGGCATGCGTTACGTTCCACTGGTTCTTGCTGCCCGGCACGAGCTCGACGTCAACAAATTGCGTCTCATCGATGGTCCACGTCCCCTTTTCTGAGAAGTCAGCCTTGTTGCCAACAGTCGCTGTTGCCGTTAGGGTCAGGGGTGATACCCCTTGCGACCAGTTCACGAGCGACGCAGGGTTCGCTTTCACGTCAAGCTTGGCCGTAACTTCGAGAACGAATTTCGGCTTCGAATCCGTCGCCAGCGAGGTTACGGTCACCGCCCCCTCGCGTAGCGCCCTTATGTCAACGCCATACGAATCCGGCACTCCATCGTTGTCGTCATCGATGGGGGTAACCTTGCGCACCTCCGCGATGCCGGATGGCTCAATCTTGAATCCCGTTTCCGGATCGATGGTTCCGCCGGAGACCTCATGCAGAGGGTCGCGCAGAATGAACGTCTTCTGAGCATATCCTGCATCTTCGCCGCTCATCACCATATGACCGAAGATATCGAGCGTATCGCGCCCCACCGACCACGACGCGCCGTTGAGCGGCCAGGCACCGTAATGCACGTTCGCTTCCGTGCCCTGCTTTATGACGGTTGGGAACGGGTAATTCAGCCCCTCGAGGTCGGGACGGTTGCCGGGGAAGCTGTATTTCCCGTCGACCCTAACGCCAGATTCGTCGACGACGGTCACCTTGCCCCATGCAGCATCTCCGAGGAAGGTAGCTGGATCGCCGCTCAAGGTAGCGTAATCTATTTCAACCGGCCCGGTGTCGGGATTCTTGAAAACCGTATGACCATTACCCGGGTCTTTGTTGATGAGCTCCTTGTTCGGGCTCAGATCGCCTTTGAGGATCTTCGCAAAATCATCCTCGGTCATCTTGCGATTCTTGGGATCGCCGGGGGGATTCGTGAAATAGTAATCCGTCGGCTCGAAGCCGATGCCTTCGTTCATCATGCCAAGATGATAGCAATTGTCGATCGTGATCACCGCACCGTTGCTGTAGCGATCGGCAGGGCCCGCAATGTATGAAATGCCCTTGATGGTTCCCCGCAGCTTATCCGGGAACTTCACGTAGGTGTAGCAATTAGTGAATGTGCCATTCCCATCAAAGGAACTGGTTGAATCCGTAAAGTTGTAGAAGTTGCTCGTATAGGCGCTGCCCGCAATACCACCGATGTAGATGTGGACGTTGTTGTTCCGGTCGACTGGAAAGTCCTTTCGTTTGTCTTTGTCGACATAGGTGCCTCTATTATCAGAATAAAGCTCGTCAATGGTGTACGGGTCCACGCTTATCGTGCCACCCGAATAGCAATTGTCGACGTTGTACTGTGCAGACCCTGTAAGGCCACCAACGCGAACATAGCTTCCGTATTTCGGTGAACCGGTATCGTGCGTGCAATTAATCGCGATATCGGTGACAGCCGAGCACCTCTCCAGCTGGACGTTTGCCACGCCCATTAGTCCGCCTACGGTGGCACCGCCCTGACGTTGCATATTCGTGGTTCCGTCAACGATCGTATAGCCCGCAATTGCGCAATTCGAAATGACGCTCGGTGATGGCTTGGTCTTATAGTCGTAAGCCAAGCCCACCAGACCTCCGAGGCAATACGCGCCTGAGGTCTTATTGACCTGCCCGCCCGATTCTTTATTTTCGCGCTTGATCACGTTGCCCTTGTCGCTATAAAGAATGATGTCATGCATGTTGGCACCTACCGCAGTGCCAAATAAGCCAACGGTGTAGCTGTCAGATGTGATATCAAAGTTCTGAATCTTATAGCTGCCGCCATCATATTCCCCACCGAACCATGTGTAGAGAATGACCTTCCAGTCATCCGAAGAGCTCGCGCTCTTCGAGGCGGCGATAGGCGTGAAATCGAACGTCTCGCCTTCGGGCACGCCCAGGTCGTGCGTCTGACGCCAGCATTGGTACGAACGCCCTGGCGTGTTATACGCATCTTCTCTCTTTTGCTCTCCTTGTTTCAGCACATTCGTATA
>CACWWI010000257.1 GCA_902764575.1 uncultured Coriobacteriaceae bacterium | reverse complement strand
GCTCGAACGGGCCTCGTTCCCCTACCTGTTCCGCCAACCGTACGACGAAGAGCGGATCGTGGACGACTTCAAGGACTTCCTGAAGGACATCTCCCCCGACGACTTCGCGTAAGAGAAGACAACTGTCGCGCTTCGCGCTCCTGAAGTATGCGCGCTTACGCGCGCGGGCGCTCGGTGTGAAGTGAACCCCGATAGTTGGACCGGAAACAAAAGTTTCCGGTCCAACTTCTAGAAGGGGGTGCGCCATGAGGCATGGGAACGACCTGAGGGCCGAGGCCGTCGCGCTCTTCGGCCGGGGCCTGGGGTACAGGGCCGTGGCGAAGAGGCTCGGGATGTCCGTCCGGACGGCGAGGAAGTGGCAGTACACTTACAGGGTCGCCGGAAAGGAGGGCCTGCTCGTGACCAAGCACAAGCGATACGACTACGAGACCAAGCTCGCCGCGGCCCGCGACGTCGTCGAGCGCGGGGCGGGCAAGCCCGTGACCATGGAGAAGTACGGCATCGCGTCGCTCACGGCGCTGGAGAGGTGGTGCCGCGCCTACCGGGAGGGAGGCGCGGGCGCGCTGCTGCCCAAGCCCAAGGGCAGGCCGCGCAAACCCGACGGGTCGGTCTACGCCAGCCGCGAGGAGGAGCTCGAGGCGCGCGTGCGGGAGCTGGAGCTGGAGCTCGAAATCCAAAAACGAATCAACGCCTTGGCGGACGGGATCGAGCGGAGATCGCATCGTCGCTGAGGCGTGAGTGGCCCTTGGCCCTGGTGCTCGAGAAGCTCGATCTCAAGCGCTCGACTTTCTACTACCACCTGTCCCATCCCAGGCGCGACCGCTACGCCGACGTGAGGCCGCTGGTGCGCGAGGCCTTCTCGCGCACGGCCCGCATCTCGGGCAAGACCGTGCTGCGCCTGATGCGCGAGGAGGGCCTGCGCTGCGCGATCAGGAGGAAGAGGTACAGCTCCTACAGGGGCGAGCAGGGCAAGGCGGCCCGAAACGTGCTGGGCAGGGACTTCTCCGCCGACGCGCCCATGCGCAAGCTCGTCACCGACGTGACCGAGTTCGGCCAGCCGTGGGGCAAGGCCTACCTGTCGCCGGTGATGGACCTGTACAACAACGAGATCGTCGCCTGGTCGGTCTCGGAGAACCCGAACATGGCGCAGATCCGCGAGATGATGGACATGCTGGGGCCCAGGCTCGACGGCCCGGCGCTGCTGCACTCCGACCAGGGATGGCAGTACCAGCAGGAGCCCTACCGGCTCAGGCTCGCGGAGATGGGCCTCAAGCAGAGCATGTCCAGGAAGGCGAACTGCCTGGACAACGCCTGCATGGAGGGTTTCTTCGGCCACATGAAGGACGAGTTCTCCCGGGGCAGGAGGTTCGAGTCCTTCGAGTCGTTCAAGGCGGAGCTCGACGGGTACATCGAGTACTGGAACACGCGACGGTACCAGGTCCGGCTGGACGGGATGACCCCGGTGCAGTACCGGGGTCATCCCATAAGCGCCGCTTGAGAACTTTATTTGACCGTCCAACTTTTGGGGTCTAGTTCACACCGAGCGCCCGCCGCCGAAGGCGGCATTCCAAAACCACCGCACATGTCGCCGCGGACGCGGCGGATGGTGGTGTCGCGCTTCGCGCTCCTGATGTATGCGCGCTATCGCGCGCGGGCGCACAGTGTGCGCCCCTACGGCGACCCTAAGCCGCTCAAATTGTGCAGTAGGTTATCTCAGCTTAGCGCGACGTTGCTTCCAGTCGGGCATTACGCGGGTCATGAGTTCCTTGAATTCGGAGCCGTGGCCGGGTACCAGCAGGTGGCAAAGCTCGTGGACGACCACGTATTCCAGGCACTCGGGCGGATACAGCGCCAGGCGCACGTTGATGCAGATACGTCCAGTGGTGGGCTGGCAGCTGCCCCAACGGCTCTTCATGTTCCGGTAAGCCAGCTTCTGCGCTTTCACCCCCAGGATGGGTTCCCAAGCAGCAACCAGCGCTGGGACGCATTCTTCCATCGCCTCGCGCCATTCGCGGATTTCGGCGGGCGATGCTGCTTCGGCTTGCGCCATGGGCGATTCGAGGGCCTTTTGGATTTGCCCGTCGATCCAGTCGCGCTGGCGGCGGACGAAGGAAGCCACCTCTCGATCGGAAGTCCGGCGCGGCACCGACACCTCTATGCGAGGTTCAGCACCCACCACCCTCAGGTTCAGTCGCCTGATGCGCTTCTCGATAACCCAGACTTCCAAATCGTCCACGAATATGAGGCGTTCGCCATACGTCTTGGGCATTAACGGATCTCCAGCGCTATGGCATAGGCTTCGTTGCGAGGAATGCCGAATTCAGCGGCGATGGTTTTCGCGATGGACTTGGGGCGCTCGCCGACTGCGGCCAATTCGACGGCGCGGGCGCGGGCGTCATCGGATGCGCCGGCTGCTTCGGCTTTGCGCTCGTCTTCCGTCGGGGCGTCGATGACGAGAACGATCTCTCCCTTCACGGCATCGCGCGACCCGAAGTCGGCGAGTAGCTCGGCAGCGGTCCCACGTGCGACCTCTTCGTGCAGTTTCGTGAGCTCACGGCAGACGGCCAGGGGACGATTCGGCAATGTATCGTTGATACTTTTCAAGGCGCTCACCAGGCGATTGGGGCTCTCGTAGAAAATCAGGGCTGCATCGAGGCCTTTCAGCGCCTCAAGGGCGCTCTTGCGTGCGGCTTCTTTGCGCGGCAGGAATCCCCCGAAATAAAATGTATCTTTAGTACACCCACTTGCTACGTATGCCGTTGCAACCGCCGTAGGCCCGGGGAGCACCTCGACTGGCACACCGCCCTCGCGCGCCGCGCGCACGAGCCTCATCCCTGGATCGGAGACGCCGGGCATGCCGGCATCGGAGCAATACGCAATCGTCTCGCCCTGGCGCACACGCTCCAAAA
>CACWWI010000256.1 GCA_902764575.1 uncultured Coriobacteriaceae bacterium | reverse complement strand
CAGCCTCGTCGTCGAGCAGACCTGGGCGCCAGGTGAGCGCGCCCCCTTCGGCGGTGGTGAAGTTCTTCACGGCGTGGAACGAGAACGCCGTCAGATCGGCAGCCTGGCCGGCGCGCACGCCCTTGCGCACGGCGCCGAGCGAGTGCGCCCCGTCGGCCAGGACGGGCACGCGCCCGAAGCGCCTTTGCACGTCGTTCGCGGGCTTCCACCGGTCGGCAACTCCCTCGAGAGCGGCGAACAGCGCATCGTAGTCGACCATGCGCCCCGCGATGTCGACGGGGATGATGGCGCGCGTGCGCTCGTTCACGAGGCCGGCCATCTGCGCGTAGTCCATCTCGAACGAGCCGGGCGACACATCGCAGAGCACCGGCGTGGCGCCCACGTGGCAGATGCACGAGGCCGAGGCGGTGTAGGTGTAGGCGCTCGTGATGACCTCGTCGCCAGGGCTCACTCCGAGCAGGCGCAGGCCGCATTCGAGCGCCGCCGTCGCAGAAGCCAGGCATGCCACCTTGTCCGTGCCGCAGAACTCCGCCAGGTCGCGTTCGAGCTGCTTGGTCTTGGGGCCCGTGGTGATCCAACCGCTTCGCAGCGTATCGGCCACCTCGTCGATTTCCTCTTGTGTGATATCGGGCGGTGAGAACGGGATCACGCGCGCCTCCTCGTATTCGTTTTCGGTCGGCTTATTGTACTGCATAACAAACCGGGGGCAGAATGGGCCGCTAGTGCGGGACGTTGGTGCCGTCCCATTCGATGCCGGTGGCCGTCCAGCTCGACTCGTCGGCGACGTTCCCGTTCACATGGTAGTCTTTGAGCAGCAAATCGACGTTGCTCAGGGTGAACGTGTAGATGTAGCGCCTCAGGCGCCCGTCGTTCGGTTGCTCGAAGATGGTCGGGCCGTAGGCGGAGGCGTCGCCGCCCATCGACGCGATGACCGTCGGCAGCACGTCGTAGGCCTCAACCTGCGCATCCGACGTCGTCAGGTCGCCCTCGGACACGCCTGCGGGCTTCACGAGCATGAGCGGCGAGCTGAGCCACGGCTCGGCATTGGGGTCGGTCTCCCACCAAATGCCGTGGTCGGCGGTGATGATGATGGTCGCGTCCTCGTACACGCCCAACCGCTTGAGCTCGTCCAGGTAGTACGTCACCATCGTCATCGAGCCCTGCGCCTGCTCCTCAAGAGACGTCTCGCCGCCCGCATGCTCCCCTTCCGCGGTCACGTAATAGGGAATGTGGGTGCCGTACAGGTGGATGAAGCGGTAAGCGCCCTTGTAGTCACCGCTTTCGAGCGACAGGCCCTGGTCCTTCAGCTCCCTGAACCACCGCGTGTCCTCGATGATGTAGGGCATGTTGTCCGAAATCGAAATGCCGTCGGCGATCATGGCCTGGTTCATCTGGTCGGTGTTGAAGTAGACGAAGGGCTTCACGAGCCACGGCAGGTTCCTGTAGAGGGAAGCCTGCAGCATGATGCCCATCGTACCCGCATCGTCGAGGAAGGAGGTGCCGTCCTCGCTGGCGAGCGGGTTGATGTTGATCGTCTTGTCGTAGATGAGCTCGCGCCGCTCGTTGTCGGGCAGGTTGAAGTCGCCGACCGGGTCGGTGTACAAGCCGATCGAATAGCCCGCGTTCTGGACGTCGCTCAGGAACGAGCTGCGCCGATACCGGTTGGCGATGAACTCCTCGAGCGGCTCGTTCGCATCGGGGTACACGCCCGTCCACAGGAAGGGAGCGCCGTAACGCGTGGGGCACATCGAGCCGACGGAGTCCTTGTACCAGGTGAACCCCTGTAGCTTCTCCGCGAACTCGGGCCTGTCCTTCAGCAGCTGCTCCATATCCGTCGTATCGTACGTATCGAGCACCAGCACTATGGTGTTCTTCTCGGGCGAGACCGTGAACATGCCGCGCTTCGTAACCTGGTACATGCTCGCAGGCACCTGCCCGTCCAGGCTGACAGACGCCACGCTCTGCACGACGATCAGGGCAACCGAAACGATCCCTACCACGATCTGGGTCATGTTGCGGTTCTTCCGAGAGAACGCGAACGGAACGATGAAGATCGCCACCCAGACGAGCGTCGAAATCAACGCCTGGGACCAAAAGCCGCCCCAGGTCACCGGTCTACCGTCGGTCGAAGGCAGCCCCGCGTTCAGGAACAGCGCCTGCAGGTAGCATCCCAGCCCGAAGCAGAACACGATGAGCAGGCCGATGTTAAAGGCGCGCCCGCGCAGCACCGACAGGACAACCGTCAGCGCAGCCAACACGGCCACCGCCATCAGGACAATCGGGCGCCAGGCGTCGGCGAGCCTGAACACCAAGCTGCCCTCGTTGCCGGCAAGGATCTCGAACGGGGCGATGATGAGCAGCGTGATCACCACGAAAGCAGCTACTGCCAGGGCGAGCAGGATGCGGCGGCGCAACGGAGTGCCGGCCTCTTCGGACCGAGCGCCCTCTTCGGCGCCCCCGCCCGTTACCTGCGCCAGGTACTGCTCGGTGCCGCATGCGTTGTAGCGGTTGCCATCGGCATCCTGCACTTCCGACCAGTGCGGATCGACTGCCTTCTTGGCGTTCTCGTCGATATGCAGCAACTTCATGATCGCCTTGCGGCTCCTGCGGAATGCCACACCCGCAACTGCGGACAAGGCCACCGCCACGCCGGCGACAGCCTGGATGGTGTAGGTCATGACCGACGGGTCGACGTAGGCATACGCCCGTGCCGGCGCGCCGGAAAGGGCAATCCCCGCCATGAGCCCGAGGCACAGGAGATCGAACGCGAGCAGCAGGGCCCTCTTCGCGAGGCAGCCGAACGCATGGGCGGCATTAGCGCTCATTTTCGGCCTCCTCCCCGCTCGTTGCCTGGGTGGCGTCCTCCGCCGGCTCGCTCTCCCGGGCAGCCTGCTTCTCGAGCACGGACTCGAGCAGGTACCGGCC
>CACWWI010000255.1 GCA_902764575.1 uncultured Coriobacteriaceae bacterium | reverse complement strand
GAACGTGGAGTACGGTGCCTGCGAGCCCGGTTATGCCGAAAGGGGAAGGGGGAGCAAGGCGTGATCGTCCCTTACCGCTTGCTCGAAGAGCGCCCCCCTGGGCTTTACCTGGAGAAGGTACGCGCTCAGGGGAGCCTGTACGCTCCGCTCGCGTCGATTCCCCAGGCGGCGCTCGAGATACTGGTCGCGCGCGAGGACCCGGGGTTCTACGCCCATAACGGAGTCTTGCCGAAGTCGATGATTCGCGCCTTCAAGCGCGCCGTGCGCAGCGGCAGGCGCATGGTTGGGGCGAGCACGATCACCCAGCAGCTGGTGAAGAACCTCTACCTGAGCCCCGAGCGCTCCGTGCTGCGCAAGGGGCGAGAGGCCGCGCTGGCCCTCAGGGTAGAGAAAACGCGCCTGCTCACCAAGGACGAGATACTCGAGTTGTATTTCAACTGTGTGGAGTATGGGCCCGATGTGTACGGCATAGCCGATGCCACGGCGTACTACTTCGGCAAGACGCCGGATACCCTCACGCGAAACCAGGCGGTGTTCCTGGCCACGATGACGCCCGCTCCGTACCGTCTGTGCCCACTCGAAGACCCGTACGCCTTTGCGAAGGAGCGCAACGCCTCGCTGTATGTACTGGTCGCGCTCGGGGCGATGGGGCTGCAGGAGGCGAAGGACCTCGCACATGAGCATCTACCGCGGTTGGGGCTCGATCCTGAGTTGCGGCAGTTCCGGGACATCTACGGGGTGCCCGACCATTCGAAGACGGCGGAGGGTCTGGTTCGCTATGCCCGTGTCCAGCTCGGTGCGCCCTACTGGCACGGCGCCTATGGGCAGGTTGCCACAATCGGCCTTCTCAACCACAGCCGCTGGAAACAGCCGGACGCTTTCGAGGGAACGGAGTTCCTCGACGATTTCGGGAAGCGGGTGTTCGACGACGCGGGCCTCGTAAAAGGCTATCTTTGGTCGAGCGGCCCGGACGCGCGGCCTCGATACGACGAGCTGTACGACTGGTCGTCCGCCGAGCTCTATGCGCTTGCGCAAACCAAGGGCGATATCAGCAGCTTCGATTACGAAAACGGAAGGTTGCTCTTCTCTGGAGCGACGCCCGAGACCATCGACCACGTGGGGGTCTACTCATCAGAGGGATGCGTATACCATGCGAAAGATCGCGCGCATGGCGTGGTGAGGGAGCCGTTCTGCGAAAATGCTTGGACGTTCTGGAGCGAGCTGCCGGCATATGCCGGAAACAGCAATCTCGCCTCGTACACCGCCCCGAGCCCCAACCACTCGGGGCAGCGGACGCATCCCATTACCAAGATCACCCCTCACTACATGGTGGGCAATCTGCCTATCGAAATCTGCGGCGGCCTTTTTGCGGACGAGGAATACGGTGCGTCTTCCAACTACGGCATCGGAAGCGACGGGCGCATAGCGCTCTACGTGGATGAGCGATGCCGCTCATGGGCGAGCGCAAGCCCGTGGAACGACCAGCGAGCCGTGACAATCGAATGCGCCAACCTCGCGGACGGCTCGCTTTCCGACGCCTGTTGGAGCGCGCTCGTCGACTTGTGCGCGGATATCTGCATCAGGAACGGCATCGAGGATTGCAGCTACACGGGCGACAAAGACGGCGTGCTTACCATGCACTGCATGTTCGCGGACACAGAATGCCCGGGCCCGTGGCTCTTCGGGCAATTCGGGCGGCTATCGCGCGAGGTCAACGCTCGCCTCATGCGCTGCGCAGGGCGGTAGTCTTACTTGGAGCGCCAGACGATGCGCCCCGGTGAAGCATTGTCTGAACCCATGGAGAAGGACGCCTTCCTTGACTACGAGTTGATGATCTACATCTGTGAAGGCACGGAAGCCGAGGAGCTTGAATGGTTCCAAGTCATCAACATCGCAAGCGAGCCGCTATCGGCCCAGGAACTGCGCAACGCCATCTATTCAGGCACTTGGCTCACATCGGCCAAGGAATACTTCTCCAAGCCCAACAGCGGCGGCAAGAAGGCGATCAAGGAAGAGGAAGCGAAGCCCGAAGCAGCTGAAGATCCGCTGATTACCGACAAGGCCCTTGATGTCAGGGAATACGG
>CACWWI010000254.1 GCA_902764575.1 uncultured Coriobacteriaceae bacterium | reverse complement strand
TGCGCGTGACGTACATGGTGCCGGCCCATTGCTTGCGGTCGGCATGCCAGCGGCTCTCGACAGAAAGGACGCCGCGTGCGTCAACGGCGATGCCGCAGCCTTCCGCTTTCTTCGTAACCTCCCCCTTGCCCTGCAGGGAGTAGTTATCGTCCTGGGAAGCCTCGTCACTGCCGATAGCAGGCAAGCAGGAGCGCAGGATGGCTACGTCCTCGTCGCTGAGTACGGTACCCATGGGGCAGCGCTGCATGATCTCTTCGACCTTCGCGTAGATTTCCTGCTCGTCAGACGGCACCTCGATGAGCTGAGCATCCTCGTCGTTGAAGAAGTTGCCTATGGCAGTGTAGAGCTTTTCCATTTGTGAAATCCTTTCTCGCACGTTGCCCCGTTCGTTGGGGAGACTGGCTAAGAATATACATAATGTCGTATAATTCTTCTTCGTGAATAATATTGCTTTTGGTTATGGGGCGATTTCTTGAACGAAGACTTCAGATACATGGCTGCGATTGCCGAGCACGGCTCGATTAGCAAAGCGGCGCGCGTGATGCACATTTCCCAACCCGCGCTGTCGCAGCGGCTGAAGCGCATCGAGTCGCGCATGGGCACCGAGCTGTTCGACCGTTCTGCAACGCCCCTGCGCCCCACGGCGTCGGGGGAAGTGTTCATGCGTTACGCACTGCGCGCCATCGCCGCAGAGGACGCTATGCTCCGCGAGGTGTCGAGCATAGCTTGTGAGCAGAAGCGCCGCCTGCGAATCGGCATAGCCATGGCGCGCGCGAACGCGCTCTTGTCGGAGCCCATCGTAGAGTTCTACGAGTCGTACCACAACTGCAGCATCGAGCTGCGTGACCTGAACACGCTCGAGCAGCTCCACGAGCACTTCCTCGGAAACCAGGTCGATTTCGCGCTGTTCACGCCCATCGCCCCCGACCCCAAGATGTACGACCTCGAAGTAATCTGCCGCGAGCGGCTCGTGGTGGCGGTTGCATCGGACCTCGAGGCGCCCCAGTTCACCCAAGCACGAGGGGGCCGGGTGAGCATCCGGCAGCTCGAGGGCATGCCGTTCGTGCTGCCATCGTGCGGCAGCTATTTCGACCCCATCATCAACCACCTCATCGACTCATCGAACATCCAGCTCGACATCGTCGTGCGCGACTGCGCCGCCCCGCTCGCAATCTCGCTGGTCGAGGACGGGCTCGGCGTCCTCATCGCCCCATCGACTTTCCTCATCGGCCGCCGTTCCTTGAAGTCGTACGAGCTCAGCGACGTCGACGCGGGAAACGTGCTTCGCTATATCCGCCTGCACGACCGGCCTGCCTCCCTCGAGGAGCAGCGATTTGTGCGCATCGTGCGCGAATGGCTCTCCCGAAACACCAAGCTATAACATTTCATTATGGAAAACTGCCATTCGCCAAAACGTTTACCGAACGGTCGGCCAAACGCCCCTTGGCACTGGGCTCCCAGCGGCGGTCTATAGCGCAGATTGGTCGATGAGCAGCGAATCCTTGCCTGCGCGCTTTACCTCGTAGAGCAAGTGATCGGCACGATCGAAGACATCGCTGTAGGCATTGTCGTCCGCCGTGGCCACCGTCACGCCGATGCTGATGGTGACGGGCGGATCAATCCCGAGGTCCGCTGATTGGTCGTGCACTTGCTCCTTGCACCGTTCGAGCCGTGCCTGGAGCTGGGTTGCACTCGGCGCGCCATCGCCTACGAACAGCGCCACGAACTCGTCTCCGCCCATGCGACCGACGATGTCATCATCCCGGCATGTCCCCTTCACGGCATTGGCAACCACCTGAAGCAAGCTGTCTCCCATGGCATGCCCGTACGCATCGTTTACGCGCTTGAAGTCGTCCACGTCGAATATCGCGAACACCGCGGCTTCATTCCCCGAGAGCGCTTCCAGTTTTGTGCGCATGAGGTCTTCGCTCGTTCCGTGATTGTACAATCCGGTGAGCGCATCGTGTTGAGCCTTGCTTCGCAGCTCGCGCTCACGGCGCTGGGCCTCTGTATCCGCGCTCGCTACGCGGCTGATGAAAACCCGCGCCCAGTGGTACTCCCCCGTTTCGTCACGGCGACGCAAGTCGAATGTAATGGCGTCGCGCGGGTTCTCCCCAAACAGCTCGCGCTCCACGTACGTGTAGTTGGAGTGCTTCCAGAACAGCTTGATGTCATCGCGGTGGACGGTGTTGAACATGGCGTGGAACCCGCATTCGATGGGCGTGCCGTCCTCTTTCACGAGAGGCCTGCCGCCCGCATATATCGGTTCGTTGGCGCCCGTATCCAGATTCAGCAGGAAAATCTCGTCGAACAACGCTCGGAGCGCCGATTGGAAGCGCGATCTCGCAAGGCTATGCTCCGCCGTCCGTCGAGCGCTCACATCTCGAAAAGCGAAATAGAGGAGCTTCGCATCATCGAGATGCCCCACATGCTCGATGCTCGTTATGGTCTTGAAGAAGTTGTCGCCATCGCCTTCATGCGACCCTTCGCCTGCAATCCAGGCCACGTCAACATGAAGGGACGGCCCGAGCATTGTTGCCGAACGGCAGGCACTCAAAAGGTTTTCCCGGTCTTGCCGGTCGGCGCGCATGATGAAGTTCGGCATCTCCTCGTTGATGCCGCCGAACAGCTTGTCGAACCCCGGCCCTTCAAGTACCACGCGCGCTTCGCCGTTCTTGCGGAGCTCGACGAGCGCCATGGCGTCGATAAAGCCCCCGAGCAGTGGCTGGGCTTTGTCGATATGCCTCCAGCTCTCGGCGAACACGGGCGTGCAATGCCCGAGGATGCTCAATTGCATGTCGTCCTGTTTATCCATAATGGGGTATTATATCTATTTATATATTATTCTCAAGATATGCTATTCTCTAAGCGATACATTTTTCTCTTGCATTCTCGGAAGGTGGCGCCCATGAAATACGGAATCAGCAACGAGCTCAAGGGCAAGGTCGCCTTCATCCACGAGGGCGCCGTAAACTGCTCGCTCGGCATCGAGTTGCCCACGGGCGACATCGTCACCTCGAGCATCACGATGGGATCGCTGCAGAAGCTTGGCCTGAAAGTCGGTGACACGGCCTACGCTTGCTTCAAAGCCACCGACGTCATCGTCGCATGCGACTAGGCGGCCCGAGCTCAGCTCCATGCATCGTGCTGTTCGAATGACCGCGCAGAGCCAGCCATCACCCTGTCGATCACGCTTTGGAGCGGTCGGGGCTCGCTGAACAGGAAGCCCTGCATCTTGTCGCAACCCATAGCGCGCAGAATGCCCATGTGCTCTTCGCTCTCCACGCCCTCGACCAGCGTAGCAACACCCATCTGGTTGGCCATGTTTATGATGTTCGACACGATGACGAGGTTCTTG
>CACWWI010000253.1 GCA_902764575.1 uncultured Coriobacteriaceae bacterium | reverse complement strand
CATTACGTTCGGCGTGTTCGGCAGCGTGTTCAACACGTACGCGAGCCTGTACCTGCCCAAGGACAACGACCTGCTGATGTCGCTGCCCGTCCCCACGCACGCACTCGTGCTTTCACGTGTGGCCGGCGTGTACGCGACGAGCCTGCTGTACAGCGCATGGATCTGGATTCCCGCCGCACTCGCGTACTTCGCGCTTGCGGCAGAGGGGATGGCGCCGATAACGGCGGTGGGCGTCATAGCATGCTTGCTGCTGACGTTCGTGCTGGCGCTGTTCGTGACGGTGCTCGCATGCCTGCTCGGCTGGGTCGTGGCGCTCATTGCCTCGAAGGCCAAGGGGAAGAGCTTCGTCACGGTGCTGTGCAGCCTAGCCGTCCTCGGCATCTATTGGCTCGCCTACTTCCGCCTGGTCGACGCAATGAACTATGCAGCTGAGCACATCGCAGAAACGGGAGCGGCCGTGCAATCGTGGCTTCATTACTCCTGCCTTTTCGGTTTCGCGGCACAAGGCGACCTCGTCGCGTTGTTGCTCGTGACGCTCATCACAGCAGCGCTTGCCGCGGGTTGCTTCTTCGTGCTCGTGAAGTCGTTCGGCAGGATCGCCACAACTACGGGCGCCTCCGCCGAAAAGCCACGCAAGGAGAAAGCTTTCCGCGCGGCCACACCCCGTTTGGCATTGCTGAAGCGCGAGCTTGACCACTTCGCATCTTCCCCCACCTGGATGCTCAACTGCGGTTTCGGGCTGCTGTTGCTACCTGCGGCAGGCATCGCGGCGCTCGTCATGCAAGATTCGCTTCGCGCGACAGTCGCGCAGATCGCGCTCGAGGCGCCGGGGGTCGAATCGCTCATTCCCGTGCTGTTGTTCGCCGCGTTGGCAACGGTTGTGTCCGTGAACGCGATCACCTGCGCGGCCGTGTCCCTCGAAGGCAAGAGCCTGTGGGTTTTGCAGTCACTGCCCGTGAATCCCTGGGAAGCGCTGCGGGCGAAGGCGAACATGGCCGCCTTGCTGAACGGCGCAGCCGTGCTGTTCGCGGCAGTCGCCATAGGCATTGCGCTTGGGCTCGATGCGTGGGCGATCTTGCTCGTAGCCGCGGCTTGCGTGCTGTACGCGTGGCTGCATGCGTATTTCGGGCTGGCGATCGACCTGCGCAACGCCAACCTCTCCTGGACGGACGACTCGGTTCCCGTGAAGCGCAGCATGAGCACGCTGCTGTCCCTGCTTGGCGGGTGGGCGTTCTGCGGTTTGGCTGCGCTCGCCGGTTACTTCCTGTGCGCGCCCGTCGGGTGCGCTCCAGTGCTCATCGGGCTAGCGGTGCTCGCCGCGGCGATTGCCGCGGTTTTGAGGAACTGGCTGAAAACCCAAGGGTCTCGGCAGTTCGCCACGCTGTAAGAAGTCGCAGGGATAATAAGTCTCAAAACTGTTCTAAACTCATTGCGGTGAACAAGGGAACGAAGATGGAAGAAACAGCGATAGAAGAAAACAAGAACCTCACTGCCGGAGGGCATGCGCTGCCCTCTGATTGGCTCGGACGCATCATCCTGATTTGGAGCGGCTACGCCGTCTCGATGTTCGCGGGCACGGCGGCTAGTTACGCGGGCATTTGGTACGCCACCGAAACGACGGGCTCGCCTCTGAGCATTGCCTTCTTGTACGTGCTGGCATTCCTGCCCACGGGACTGCTCTCGCCATTTGGAGGCGTGGTGGCAGACAAGCTCAACCGCAAGGCCATCATCATCGTATGCGATTCGTTCATGGCACTCGTCAGCTTGGCGCTCGCCGCCTGGATCGCCATCGCGGGCCCCAGCTTCCTGGCGGTCGCGCTGTACTGCGTCGCATTCGGTTTCGCATCGGGCTTCCGCACGCCCGCCTACAACGCGACCATGCCCATGCTCGTACCCGAACGCCACCTGGTGCGCATCAACAGCATGGACACGATGCTGGGCAGCCTGTCGATGATCGCCGGCCCTGCGCTGGGCATTCTGCTCTACACGAGCTTTGGCCTGCAGTCGACGGTCTTCCTGGGCTTCATCGGCGCCGCGGCAGCTGCCGTCACGATGCTGCTCGCCAAGATTCCCCGCGACCATGGCTCGCACGAGAACAACGGCGCATGGGCCAGCC
>CACWWI010000252.1 GCA_902764575.1 uncultured Coriobacteriaceae bacterium | reverse complement strand
ATCGCCGGATACCACGGCAACAAGGCCCGCAAGAAGGCGGGGGTGGAGCTCAACAAGGTGCGCGGCGTCGCCGAGAAGCAGGTGGACAAGGTCACCGTCGCCGTCAAAGAGGGCGGTAAGAAGCTGAAGGCGAAGAAGGACGAGACCGACCTGGGCATCTCGCGCGAAGACGTGAGCCAGGCCACCGAGGACCTCAACGTCATCGCCAAAGAGGGAGCCGCCACCATCAAGGAGCTGAAAGGCTCATACGACGATCTCATGGAAGAGTTCGGCTTCCTCGTGCCGAACAAAATCAAGCGCAAGCTGCCGAAATAGAATGCATCGGGCCTTATGCCCGCGTTCCGGCCAACCCGCTAGGCGAGCTTGAAGCGCAGGCGCGCAGTGCGTCGGTCGGCCTCGACGAGGCGCACGGCCACGCGCTTCCCCAGACGGTACTGCTTGCCGGTGTCCGAACCCGTGAGCGTGTGGCGCACCGAGTCGAGCACGTAGTACTCGCGCCCCAGGTCGGCGATGTCGACCATGCCCTCGGCGGTGTTGTCGAGGCGCACGAACATGCCGTAGGGGGCAACGCCGACGACGAGCGCCGAGAACTTCTGCCCTATGCTCGTTTCCATCAGCTCGACGATCTTCGCCTCCTGCGAGTCGCGGGCAGCGCGCTCGGCCACGCGCTCCATCTCGGAGGAATGCTCGGCTATCCAGGGTATGCTCGACGCTTCCTGGTCGAACTTCTCGGGGCGCTTGCCCAGCGCCGCCTTCAGCATGCGGTGCACCACGAGGTCGGGATAGCGCCTGATGGGCGATGTGAAATGCACGTAGGCCTCGCTTGCCAGCGCGAAGTGGGGCGCGAGTTCGGGCTCGTAGACGGCGCGCTTCATCGACCGCAGCACGAGCGTCGTCACGAGCACGTCCTCCCCCCTTCCCGAGCACAGGTCGAGCACCTTCGCGATCTCGTAGGGGTTGCCGGCGACGAACCGGTCGACCGAAACGCCGTCGAACCACGGGAACTCCTGCAGCACGGGGACGAGCCCCTCCAGGCTCTCCCGCGAGGGCTTGTCGTGGGTGCGGAACACGCCGGGGAAGCCAGCGTCCCGCAGGAAGCGCGCGACGGCCTCGTTCGCCGCGATCATGGCCTCCTCGATGAGCTGGGTCGCATCGGTCCGCTTCCGGAGCACGATGTCGACCGGCACGCCCTTGTCATCGAGCTTCACCTTGGCCTCGACGGTGTCGAAGTCCAGCCCTCCCGCCGCCTCGCGCAGTCCCATGCGCTGCTTGGCGATGCGCGAGAGCTCCCTGACGCGCCACCGCAGCCCGCTCAGGACGTCGTCGGAGAAACCGGGAAGCGCGCCATCTCCATCGATGAGCTCCTGGGCCTGGTCGTACGTCAACCGGGCGTCGGAGCGGATGACCGCGGGGTAGATGTCGACGTCGACGATCTCGCCCGCCTCGTTCACGAGCAGGTCGACCGTCATGGTCCTCCGCGCCTCGCCCGGTTTGAGCGAGCACACGTCGTTCGACAGCGCCTCGGGAAGCATGGGTATCACGCGATCGACCAGATACACGCTCGTAGCCCGCCGCCGAGCATCCAAATCCACCGAAGACCCCCAAGGCACATAATGCCCCACATCAGCAATATGCACCCCAACCCGCCAAAACTTTTCTTCTTCCAACCCCTTGGAGGATGAGCCTCCTCGAGACGCGGATGCATCAACCGTAGCGTCTCTCGCAGATTCAAGCAAAGAAGAAAGAGGGCTTTCATCCCCGACAACGTAGGCTCCTGCTCCGCTTCGGTCCAGGCGCAGCCCAGGTCCGCCTTGTTCACGAGGGCGAGGCGTTTTTCCACTCCCGCCGCCTGGGCGATCACGGCCTCGTCGTCCTCCGTCAGCGGCTCCGAGCCGTCAAAGACCGCCAGGAGCAGCCGGGCGGCGTCCGCCGCGGCCCTGGCCCGCTCCACGCCGATGCGCTCCACCGGGTCCCCCGTGTCCCGCAGGCCCGCCGTATCCGTCAGCCGCAGGAGCACGCCGCCCAGGAGCAGCTTTTCCTCAATGGTGTCCCGCGTGGTGCCCGCCACGTCGCTCACGATGGAGCGCTCGCGTCCGATGAGGCGGTTCGCGAGCGAGGACTTGCCCACGTTCGGGCGGCCCACGATGGCCACGCCCAGCAGGTCCTCGTCGTACTCGAAGCCGT
>CACWWI010000251.1 GCA_902764575.1 uncultured Coriobacteriaceae bacterium | reverse complement strand
GTGCTCGTCTTCGCCGCGCTTGGAATTGTCTGCATTCGCCTCTTGAAGTCGACCGGCTCGGGGACGGCGGAGGCTGAGTCATGATCATTCGGGTTGAAACGACATTGTGGCAGGGTGCCGCCCCGGCTTCCCTCGAAATATGCTATAACCCGAGTTTGCCACTTTGCTGACTGACTAATCTTCAAAATGTTGCGTTCCCTGTTGACTGAAATGCACCATCTGTGGTATAATATCCTCGTTGTCATCAAATTATCACCTTAGGTTTGTTATGCACATCGAACAGTATCGGTCCAACAGCCGAGTCTATCTGCGCCTCGTCAGCGGGAAGCGGATGAAGGACTCGCTAGGTCGCCCAATAATCGGCAAGCGCGTCGTTCTCAGCCTCGGCGCGCTCGCGAAGCACGACGACGGCAAGCCCGACTACCTGAGGCGGCTGCGGGAGTCCTTCGCCGAGGGCAGGCCTCTCATCAAGGAGCTGGAGCCATACGTCGACCAGGCGCCGGTGCGCAAGTGGACGGTGACCTTCGAGCGCGGCGACGGGAAGTGCATCGGCGAGCCGAGGCGGCTGGCTCCCTGCGTTCTGGACCCGGTCTTCCGCGCGCTCGGCCTCGACGAGCTCTTCGCGAGCGTCAAGTGCGCCTCGCGCATCAAGTACGACCTCACGGGCATCGTGCGGCTCCTGGCCTACGGGCGGATCATCGACCCGGAGTCGAAGTGGTCGACGATGGGGCAGAACGACCGGTACTACACCCCGCTCGTCAGGAGCACAAACCCCGACAACGTCTACGACGCGCTCGACGTCATCTACGCGAACCGCAGGCAGATCGTCCAGCGCATGAACACCTGCATCACGCGCGGCATCGGCAGGAGCCCCAGCACCGTGTTCTACGACGTGACGAACTTCTTCTTCGAGACCGCAAGGCCGGACGAGGACTTCGAGGGCGAGGACGGGAACACCGTGACGGGGCTGCGGAAGTTCGGCGTCAGCAAGGAGAACCGCAGGCAGCCCATCGTCCAGCTCGGGCTCTTCCTCGACGACAACGGCATCCCCATCTCCTTCGCGACATTCCCGGGCAACACGCTCGACCACCACACGCTCAGGCCCGCGCTGGACGAGGCGGTCGGCGACCTCGGCATCAGGCGCTTCGTCCTCGTCGCGGACCGCGGGATGTACTCGGGGACGAACATGTGCGCCGTGCGCGAGGCGGGCAACGGCTACATCGTCTCGAAGAGCCTGAGGAAGACGGACAAGGCGGAGCGCGCGTGGGCCATCGACCCCGGGGGCTACACCGTCGTCAGCGAGAATTTCCGGCACAAGTCGCGCATCGTGAAGCGCGTCGTGAAGGACGGGGACGGCGCGGGGCAAGATTTCAGTGAAAAAGTCGTAGTCTACTGGAGCAAGTCGTTCTACGAGCGCGAGAGGAACGAGAACAGGTCGTTCATGGAGTTCCTGCAGAAGCTCAGGGAGAACCCCGGCAGCTACCGCGTCACCTCGGCCCAGAGCAAGGGGCTGCGGCGCTTCCTCAAAAAGGAATACGTCAACAAAGTCACGGGCGAGAAGGTCAATTCGGCGGACCTGATGCCGATGATCGACGAGGCGAAGCTCACGGAGTTCAACGAGCTCATGGGCTACTACCAGATCGTCACCTCCGAGCTCGGGATGGACGACCGCGAGGTAATCGAGAAGTACCACGGCCTCACGCAGATAGAAGACCAGTTCCGGGAGATGAAGGGGACGCTCGAGACCCGGCCCGTGTTCGTGCAGACGCCCGAGCACATCAAGGCGCACCTGATGGTCTGCTTCATGGCGCTGACGATGATCAGGGTCATCCAGCGCAAGACGCGCCTGTCGGCCAAGGCCGCGAAGGTGGAGTCGAAATGGTCGTACGGGATTCCCGGCGCGCGCGTCTCGGAGGCGCTCGCGGGATGGCAGGTCCTCGAGCTTCCCGGCGAGTACTACCAGATGCTGAAGCCGAAGGGCGACGACATCTTCGCGATCCTCAGGGCGTTCGGCATGGAGCTCAAGCCGCAGCTCTACACCCGGGGCGAGATCCGCGAACTGAAGGCGACGGCAAGCCCGTTCTGAAATGTAGTCACCAAATTATTATGGAGGCGACGTGCGCCAAACCCGCGTCGCCATTGGCTTGAAACGCCTTTTCGCCAAATCAAAGTGGCAAACTCGGGAGG
>CACWWI010000250.1 GCA_902764575.1 uncultured Coriobacteriaceae bacterium | reverse complement strand
AGGCCACGTCGGAGGAGCCCTTCATCAGGGTATAGCGTCCTGCGCCCTGGTTGCCGACGATGGCCTCGCCCGACACGGCCACTGTGCCCGCCGAGCGGATGAAGTGCAAAAACGTGCGATTGGTCGCATGCGGCAGGTAGTAGGGGCTCATCTGGCCGGTCATATAGGCGGGAATCCACCCTTCGAGTCCCATGAACAGCTCGTGGCGAGGGCGATGCACATCGTGGATGTTGTGCAGGTGGATGCCCTTGCGTATAAGCAGGGCGATGCCCATCATGAGCGCGAGGGCAGCGCCAGCGCGGGCGGGGTTCATGCCCTTGAGGTCCATGGGCACGCAGTAGAGCGCGAGCACCGTGTCGTCCGCGGGTGCGAGCTTGGAGAACATCGTGTCCGGTATGCGCCTCCAGCGACTGTCGGCAAGTCCCAGGCGCTCGACTGCGCCCAAGAGCTCGGCCGCAGGGCCGCCCTCTTCGAAAAGGGGGCGCATGGTGTGTGCCGTGCGCAGCGAGAATGCGGCCGAAATGCCGAGCGTGGGGCCGAGCGAGCCGTCGGGCATCACGTCGAACTGCAATTCCAAGCCGAACGGCGAGTCGAGCGGGGGCCTTGCGAGGCCGAGGAGCGCAGGGCCCGTGGTCTCGAACCCGCAGGCGTCCAAATCGTTTTCGAGTAACGAGACATCGGTGGCGTATGCGTCCTTCAGCCCGGCGTCGACGAAGCAATCCACGCGTACGGGCGAACCGGGTCGCCCGGGGTGCACTCCCGCGTACCACACATGCCAGCCCTGCGGCAGACGGCTTGCGAAGCCGGCATAGCGCTCGGCTGTTCCAGCGCCGCCGGCCAAATCGAAGAAACGGTCCATGTCCGCTAGCGGGGCGCCGTTCACGTTGACGTGGACGGCGGGGTTGTCGATGCGCCCTTCGCCCACGTCGTAGGCGAACGCGAGGCCGCCGCCGCCCTCCTCCTGTTCCGAATACCAGCGGAACAGCTCATCGTAGCCGTTGCCGGCGTGCGGGAGGAACTGCGCCCCTTCGTGCAGCGTCTCGCGCGAGAGCGCCACGTGCAGGTCGAAGCGGGGCTTTCCCGCAAGCGGCACTTCGAACCAGACGACGGGGAATCCCTCGCCTATGAGGCTGCGCTGGAAGGCCGTGCGTGCAAGTGGCGCGCAGGAGCCGAACAGCGCCTGATCACATCCCTCGCGTGCGGCGAGCTCGTAGACGGTGTCGTAGAGTGAAAGGCGGTCGATCATGGCCTAGGCCCCCACGTCGCCCGCGATGCAGGCGAGGTAGAACTTAGCCGGTTGCGGTTCGCAGGCCTTGAACTTCACCTTGGCGTAATTGAAGCGGATGCACAGGGCGAAGCGGCCTTCCGTGCCGTCCTCGCGCTCGTAGCCCACGTGTCGGGCGAACGCGGCGCCGGCGATCAGCTTCCAGCGCTCGTCGGCGAGGCCCCAATCTTGCATGGTCTGCATGATCTTCGCGCCATAGCCCGACTCCATGCACGCGCGCGCCTCGCGTGGCAGCGTCTCGTTGAACGACAGGGACAGTCCGAACGTGTCGCCCAGGGATCCGTCGGGCATGATGTCGAATTGGAAGTCGACCGAAGGGGCGCGGCGCATGAACTCGGCGCAGCGTTCGAGCATGGGGGCGTCGAAGGCCGTGAAGCCGATTGCCCGGAACCGTTCGCCAAGATGCGAGGGCTCGTCCGTGCAGCGGTCCAGCTCGGCCTGGTCGAGGTAGCCGCCGATTCGCATCGGTGCGCCAGGCCGCCCGGGGAAAAGCCCCACGTAAGAAGGGGGCCAGCCTTCCGGCATGCGGGCGAGCACGTCAAGGTAGGACTGCGTGCGCCCCGTCTCGCCGACGCTCTCCAGGAACGGCGCCACGAGATGGTGGCACGAGCGCTGTTGCAGGTACACGCCCGCGCGCTCGGTCTCTCCCGCCGAGATGTCAAGCTCGATTCCGCAGCTCGCCCTTTCGCCAGCTTCGAGTATGCCTGCGAACCAGTCGAACATGCCCTGGCACCCGAAGCCCGCCCCGGGCGCGAACCGGGCGCCGGGCGTCCAGCGGAAATTCGAGGTGGGCAATCGGGTACCCGTTGCCAATGAGCGTGCGCTCGTACACGGGCCGCGCCAGCTCGATGCTGTTGCCGAACAGGGCTTCCCCACGCCCGTCTCGGGCCGCGATGGCGTACAGGGCGTCGAACGCTTCCATCTGGCTGGGTTTCTTCATCTACGAGCCAAGTCTCCCTCGGCGATGCCTTTTCCGCTTCCAATTGTACGTGCAAGCGACCGCTTTACTGCCGATAATAATCGTTGAGTGTAAGGAGCCACAAACAACGCGTGGCCGCCGGATGGGCGTCCGCTCGGTTCGGCTTACTCGCGCAGCAGGTAGTTCTCGTCCTCGTCGATGATGTCCAGCATCGCCTCTGCCACAGTGGGGTCGAACTGGGCGCCCATGCCCTT
>CACWWI010000249.1 GCA_902764575.1 uncultured Coriobacteriaceae bacterium | reverse complement strand
CCCCCTCCCCTACGGTTTTGAGGGCCTTCTCGACGGCCTTCATGGCCATCACGAACTCCTCGGGAGTCGACCAGGACGCGCCGTAGGAAACGGCCGCGGCTCTTATCTGCTCGACTTTCCCGACAGGTTTGGCGGACCTCCACCCGTTGCATGCCCGGTGGGATGCCGCCAGGTTCCCCCTGGCGTAAGGGCTGCCCCCCTTGCTGACGGGGACCAGCTCGTCGCACTCCAGGCTCCTGGGGTGCCTGGCTGGAAGGCCCTGGTCTATCGGGAGGCCGCACATCCAGCAGGGGTCTCCTCGGGACCGCAGCCATCTGATGGCCGCATCCCTCCTGGCCCCGTTGGACCTGCGCGGGTTGCCCATGCCTCCTCCAAGCGACGGGCGCGGCAGGCCGCCGAGAGGGAGAGGAGTGTGGACCCATGCACGTCCCGCCGCGCCTGTCACGCAAAAGAAAAGGCCGCCTCGGCGGGCGGCTCTCGTTATCGTCTTTTCTTGCAACCTACACTATATCGCGTTTCCATCTGCCCGCGCCTGCCCGATTACCATCCGTGCACTGCCTCATGCCCGCCGAGCACCGCGTCGCAGTCGGCGTGGAGCGTTGACGGTTCTCCATTCGACCCCATCGTGCACCCGTCCTCGCCCGTCACGTCGCAGTCGAACCTCGCGCACCTCATGACCTCGCCGCCGGTGAACCCCGTCTCGTAACCGACGGCGCAGGAGGAGCAGCCGCGGCAGCGCACGACCTCCTTCATATCGCGCTCTCCACCTTCGGCCGCTCGGTGTGCGGCATGTAGTCGTACAGCTCCAGCTTCGCGCGGCGAACGAGCTTCATCATGCCGTCGTAGCTGTAGTCCATCTCGACGCAGACCTTCTCCCACGTGCCGTACTTCCTCTTCCCGTTCACGTCGAACGCAAGGTAATAGAGCGACAGCGCCCGCGCGCCCGCTTGGTTATCCATCGCGGCGAGCGCGGCCTGCGCCTTCGCGACGCGCCCGCTCACACTGTCGGCCAGCGACTCGTACAGCTCCCCCATCTCGTCGGCTTCGATGATCGCGTTAGGTATCGCGTCGGGAGTGGGCGAAATGCTCACCTGATCGCGCGAGTAGTCTATGCCGCGCAGGTTGTCCGCCATCGACCGCATGGACACGGCCTGGTCCTCGAAGTCGAACATGCGCACCATCGCGCGGCTCACGTTGCCGAGCCAGCGCGTAACGATGCGCACGCGCCTATCCACTCCCTCGTCTGTCATCAGGACATCGTCTGCCATGCTGCTCCTACCTCCCCAGGCACTTGTCGCACGTCCGGTGGTGCGCGAACCTCGGCCTGAACTCGGCGCCGCACACCCTGCACTTCCTCGGGCTGCACTCGGCCGCGTAGCGCGCCTGGTCCAGCCTCGCCGCGTTCATGCAGACCTCCAGCGACTCGCGGTCCCAGTATCGGAGCTTGCCGTGGGCGATCGTGCTCCACAGGCTCCTCGGCACCGCCACCAGGTTGTCAGGGTCGAAGTTGCGCTTGTCGTGGTCGGCGAACACGATGTTGCACCCCTCGGGTATGGGGCCGTGGTGCTTCTCGTAGACCAGGTGGTGCTTCGGTTTCCAGTTGTCGTGCGCCGACTTCGGGTCGGTCTTCCTCTCGGCGATCTTCACGTAGAGGTAGCCGTCCTTGGAGTCCTCGCGCTCCGTCCCGATCGGCTGGTGGGCGTTGTGCGGCATGTTGCCCTTGCGGAACCTCGTGGCCTTGCCGCGCTCGATGAAGCTCCTCTTGTGCTCCTCGGACTTGAAGCCGCCCGCGCATCCCTTCTGGAACTGCCCCGTGAGGCCCGTCTTTATCCCGAAGCGTTTCAGCGCGGCGGAGATGCGCCTGTTGCCGAAGTGGTCGCCGAACTCCTCGGTCATGATCTCGCGTATCTCCGCGTGCGTCCTGCCCGGCGCGATCTCGGCGAGGCGGGCCTTCTCCTCCTCGCTCCACCTGTGCTGGACCACTCCCTTGTGGCAGGCCATCAGTTGCTCCCCGTGAGCATCTTGGGCGTGGAGGCCGCCCGGTTCTCCATGGTGTCGCCCGCCGCGGCCTGGAACTTCATCAGGTTGATGGCCGTGCTGGCGTTGCCTGGCCTCACCGACTGCAGCTTGTCCATCTGCGCGAACAGCGCATCGTTCAGCTGGTCGAACATTCCCTTGTCGCTCATTTTCTCCTCACTTTCTCGCAAGGGCTCCCGCATAGCCCGCAGGCAGCGCAGCACCTCACGTCGTTCGCAACGGTGCACGGCTGGTAGCGGCACTCGCCCCTGCCGCGCACGCACTTCTCCTTCACGCCGATCGTCCACAGCTCATTGCGGTCGAACAGCTGCAGCTGGCCGTTCATCGCTCGCCCCAGTCGCTCGGCTCGTTGCACGGGTGCTCGGCGTTGAACACCGACACCGTCTCGTAGATCGCCAGCGGCCTCGGCTCGGTCGTGTACTCGTCGCACGTCATGTAGTCGCCGTGCTTGCTGCCGCCCATGTCGTGCAGCACGAGCGGGCTCTTGCCCGTCGCGATCTGCGGCAGGCAGTAGTACGCGTCGAACCCGAACTCGTCGCTGAACCGCTGGCTGTACGCCTTGTTGGTGCAAGCATCGCAGTCGAACCGGTACTCGCTCACTCCTCCACCTCGCATCCGAGGTCGTACAGCTCGTCGGCGAACTCGGCCCGCATGTCGGACGCGATCGTCATCTTCGCGCGCGGCCACAGCTCCTCCTGGACCTTGTGCACCAGCCTGTCGTGCTTCTGCGTCAGCTCCCACAGCTCGCGCTCGTTGGCGGTGAGGCAAGCTTCGAGCTTCTCGTAATCCCTTTTCGTAACGGTCATCCGATCACGTTCCCCTCCTGGTCGACCAGCGTGCCGACCCTCTCCATCTCCTGGACCATGTCGAGCACTCGCCCCAGCTTCTCGCGGTATGTCTCGGCGTCGTGCTCGGCCTGGGCGTGTGCGCTGCGCGCTGCTGCCAGCTCGGCGGTCAACTCGCCCGCCTTCGCTTGCAGTTCAGCATTCTCGCGTTCGAGTGTCTGCGCGTGTTCGTCTAGGGCGTCAAATTCGCCAGCGGTTATCACGTCATTAGCGCCAACTTCATCGTTATCCTCTCCCTCGAACCGTACCCCGTAGCTACCGTTCGCCTCCTGCGCGAGTATCGCAACGGCGCACGACGATGTTGGTGAAATATCAGGACCACCTGGCGCTGGTTCGTAAGTCATGCGCCATGCGCACTCGGGGTCGCATGTGTCGGGCTGGTCGAACCCCTTCATCCTGAACGGACACCTCATAGTTACCTCCTCTTGATCTCGCGATGCACCGGGCACTTGTCCTCGGTGATCTCGTACAGCTCCTTGAACGTGAACCTCTTGCGCAGCAGGTGGCAGTAGTAGTGCCAGCGGTGGAGCTTCGCCTTCTCGCGCTCTATGCACGACAGGTGAGGGCACATATGGCAACGGGTGCCGATGGTCTCGGGGCTGCTGTGCGGCTCCCTGATGACGTGATGGCGGTCGCTGTCTAGCATTTGCTCACCACTCCCAGCTTCGCCATGCGCTCCGAGAACTTGGATTCTTCGCCCACATCGAACTCGCCACTAGCGGCCACGTCGTACATGTCGCGCACTAGCTGTTCCAGTTCTTTTTCGCGCTCGCTCACGAACTCGGCGCGGGTGTTCCATGCTTCGATTACTTCGACTTCGGTGTCACGGTGTATATCCGCATAGCACTCCACGCATTCGATGTGGTGGTCTATCGGCCCTGGCGCGTAATGCCGCGCTTCGCACCCGCAGAATGGGCAAGGTTTCA
>CACWWI010000248.1 GCA_902764575.1 uncultured Coriobacteriaceae bacterium | reverse complement strand
CCCGTCCGCGTCGTGACCCTCGTGGATGCGTCGCGCTGGCAGCGCATCAAGCTAGCGTTGCAGATTCTGCTGACCGCCCAGGTGGAGCCGGCAGACATCGTGTGCGTGAACAAGGTCGACTTGATCGAAGCCGAGGCGCTCGCCGAAATCGACGCCGACGTGCATGCGATCAACCAGGATGTGCCCATCGTTCACATGAGCGCAAACGAGCCCGTCGACGCAGCGTTGCTCGATACGGTGTTGGGGGATTAGCATGGCGAACACGAACAGCGAGCATGGGCCCGATTGCACTTGCGGGTGCCACGACCACAATCACGAGCATGCGCACGACCATGACCACGGGCACCAGCACGATCACGCCGCAGAGCGAGAGGTCGAGTGCAGGTGGGGTACGTTGGCCCTGGAATCGCACGTACACGACCAAGCCGCGACCGGCTGCGACGTTCGAGGTGCTCGTCGAGGCGTTGAAGTCCGTCGCCCAGCACGTGGAATCTGCAGGGGGAATCGTCGGGCACATCAAGGCCTACGCGAGGGCCGGCGACTCGTTCGTGCACGCATCGGCCACCGACGCACAACATGAACCCTCATGCGAAGGCGACGCCAGCCTGTCCTTGGGCCCCGAAGTGCACTGCCAGCTCGTCGCCATCGCCCTGCTCATCGATTTGGAGCAGCTCGAGCAGATTGTCGTAGGCGCTTTGAACTAGCGGCGACATCCTTTATTATCTTTCGGCAGAGCGAAGAGGGGCTGCAGAAGCCGTCGAGCAGCTATGCCCCCTTCTGCATTCACGACGATGGGATGGCAACATGGCAGATAGAGCCATAAGAAACTTGCTGTTCGTGCTGTTTGCGGCGATGGCGATGGCGATGGCGCTCGTCCCCGTGCTCGCATACGCGGACGATCCGACCCCCGAGTATCAAAAGCTCGATGAATTGACGGGCAAGCGCTTCGCCTATGTGAACGGCAGCGTGTACAACCAGGCCGTCCAGAAGCGGATCGAAGGCACGTCCGAGGAGTTCTACCCCTCGCTATCCGAATGCGTCGCCGCCGTGGAGGCGGGCAAAGACGATGCAGCGGTTCAGCTGTCGTACTGCTGCCAGCTCGCCGTGAACCGGCGTCCGGGCACGGTGACGCTGTTGCCCGAGCCGGTGGCAGACGTTTCGGAAGGATTCTTTTTTCCGCGCGGGTCGGGCCTCACCGCCAAGTTCAACGAAATCATCAGGCGCTTTTCCGAAGACGGAACGCTGAAGAAGCTCGAGGAGAAGTGGGTCGCGGCCGACGAGTCGGGCAAGACCCTGCCCGCGCAGGACTGGGATGCGCCCAACGGCACCCTCAAGTTCGCGACCTCCGGGGTCATCGAGCCCTTCTCGTATGTGGGCGAGGGCGGACAGCCCAAGGGCTACGACGTCGAGCTCGCCCTGCTGATTGCGCGCGAGCTGGGTTACCACCTGGAGATTACCACCATCCCCATGGATTCCATCTTCGCCGCAGTGGACACCGGTAAAGCCGACTTCGGCGGCACCCTCACGAATACGCCCGAACGCGCTTCCATATGCGACTTCAGCGACGCCGTGATGCCCACCACCATCTCGGTTATCGTGAAGTCCAAAGAGGCGGCCACGTCCGGGGGCCTCTTAGAATCGTTGTCCAGCTCTTTCCAGAAGACCTTCATCGAGGAGGACCGCTGGAAGCTCATCCTCTCGGGCTTGGGCGTAACGATTCTCATCAGCGTGTGCGCGGGTGCGCTCGGGCTGCTGCTGGGATACGGCATCGTCCTCGCGCGTCGCAGCGGGATGCGCTGGGCCGGCTGGCTCGTGGACGCTTTCCAGGCGCTCATAAGCAGAATCCCCATCGTGGTGGTGCTCATGTTGTTCTACTACGTGGTGTTCGGCTCCATAGACATCGCGGGCGAGGTCGTGGCCATCATCGCGTTCACGCTGGCGTTCGGAGCCACCGCGGGGTCCACCATGTGGACCGCCGTGAAGGGCATCGACACCATTCAGGAGGAAACGGGGCTCGCCCTGGGTTACACCCGGCGGCAAGTGTTCCACAAGATCATATTCCCGCAGGCACGCCAGCAGTTTACGCCGCAGCTCATGGGGCAGTTCATCAGCTTGGTCAAGGACACCGCGATTGTGGGGTACATCGCCGTGCAGGACCTCACGCGCGCGGGCGACCTCATACGAGCCCGTACGATGGATGCGTTCTTCCCGCTCATCTCGACGGCGGTCATCTACTTCCTGTTCTGCCTGCTGCTAGCCTGGATCCTGCGCAAAATTGCCGCGCGGATCGATATTGCCAACCGCCCGCGCAAGATCGAGGGGGTCGATGAGCGATGAGCCTCATAGAAGTAAAGCACTTGCGCAAGGAATACCCCAACGTCGTTCCCCTGAAGGACATGAACGCCACCGTTGATGAGGGCGAGGTCGTTTCCATCATCGGCCCTTCGGGCACGGGCAAGTCGACCTTCATCCGGTGCCTCAACCGCCTGGAAACGCCAACCTCGGGCCAGATTATCGTGGATGGCGTCGACATGTGCGCACCTGACGTTGACCTGCCGAAAATGCGCCAGAAGATGGGCATGGTGTTCCAGAACTACGCCCTGTTCAACCACAAGCTCGTCGTGGAGAACCTCATGATGGCGCCCATGGAC
>CACWWI010000247.1 GCA_902764575.1 uncultured Coriobacteriaceae bacterium | reverse complement strand
CGCGCACACGTCCTCACGCGAAAGTTTGGTTGCTTCTGCCCATTGCGCCTCGCGAGCGTTGAACGTCGTTGTTTCGAGTCGCATTCCGTCCTCAAGCAGCGGAGTGCCGCCCGTGTTCGTCCCCTTGTCGCCCGCAAACCTGGTTTTCCAAGATTCGGCGAAGCGGTCACGCGCCCCCTCGCCCCAGGGCGTATCGGCTGGTCGCGAAATCCACTGGGTAACGCGCCCGCCGTTCTTCCATACGCCGTTGCGGAAATTCCAGGCGCTGATCTGCTCGCTCAATATCTGCTTGAGAGCGGCTATCCTGCTCGACGATGACGCCGTACCGTATGGAGACCAGCCAGAGAAGCGAAGATAATCGCCCTTCTCAAGCCGCGTTTTCTTGCCGTATGGCGTCTCTACTTCGATGTAGTCGACCTCAAGCCCGTCGAGCGTCTTTGGAGTCAGCCAGTCGTGCGGAATCGAGGCGATCAGCCAGCCGCTATCGGTATCGGCAGGTACGGTTAGCCATAGCGAATCATCGTGAAGCAGATACTCGCTCACCGTCGCGCATATCAGCTCATGGCCCGTAGTCCAGCCGTTCGGCCTGTCGAGCACCTTCGCGAGCGCGGAATCGCGGTCTCTCTCGCGTCCTCCGTCCGGCTTTCGGACGTAGCATTTAAGCGGCAGCCCTGCAACGTTGTCTGCTAGAAACGATATCACGGAACGCAACGCGGGCTGCGTCTCGTACAGCTTGCTCGCGCTCATGCCCTTCACGTACTCGCCCGTGATGTAAACGTTTTGCTCGACGCGATAAACGGGCCGCAGCTTATCCAGAATGCCCAACTTCACACCCCCTTACAGAATCAGCAGGTCAGCGCCCTCGTCGTATGCGCTGCGTTTGACTTTCTCAACAGCGGTAGCCGCACCTAAAGCCATCGTGCAAGCTACCAGCGGTGATATATCCTCTAAAGATTTGCGCCTGTCCCACGCCCACGCGCCATCTCCGAGCGGCCTGGTTGCGGCTATGTTCGCCGCTAAATCCAAGGCGGGCTGTGGCCGGTGGTATACGGGCACGCTGTCAGATTCGTTCTGCTCGTCGCAAGCGGCCACTGCATCCCATAGACGCCCGCACCATCCGGCAACGTCAGCGCCCTGACATGGGATAACGTCAACGTCGTCGACGGCAGCGATTATGTCTGCCATCGCCGCGACGGGCGAGCCCTTCGATTGCAGCGCGACGCGCATCCCGTGGTATTTCGGCGCACGCTCCGCGAACCAGTTTTGCAACCATCCGACGCCGGGGCGGTACTCGACCAGCTCGACGTGGTACGTGCGGTCAGCTCGCAAGCCGCAAACCGCGATGCTAGAGCGGTTACGGTCATCGCTCACGTCGACGCCCCACCAGAGCGCGGAGTCGGGAGCGATTACGGAATCACCGTCTATGCCGCTCTCCCATGCTCCAATGGGAAACGGCGGCGTCACAGCAGCAGTTACCCACTGGCAGAGGCATTCGGTCTTGAAAACGTCCTCCGGGTCATCTGCGCAAGCGGACGCGATAGCCCGCTCCGTGATCGTGTAGCCCAGCGACGGATTGGCCTGCGCCCATGCTCGCTTGTCCGTTATCGGCAAGTCGGGCGGGGCGCTCCACTCGAAAATACCGAGCGCGGTATCTTGCAGCAGGTCATCATCGGGAGCTGGTAACTGCGCGTAGCCGGTCGAGGCTACTATCCCGTCAGGATCGCCGAGCAGCCTGTGCGCCTGCATCCGAAGATGGCGCAGCACGACGCTCGTTCCGTCGCCGGCGTTGGAGATGCACCACAGCAGCGACGATTCGCGTGCTATGCCCGTCTTACTGAGCGCCGAATACGCCTCCCATGTCTGATGTTCTCGCAGCTCGTCGAGCAGCACCAGGTCGGCGGACTTGCCGCGGCCAGCCTTGCGGGTGGATGCCCTCACACGGTAATCGCGGCCTCCGCGCAATTGCAGACGCTTTGCTCCGTTGGTTCGCCATATGTGCGCTATCTCCTCGCGAAGCTCGTCATTCCCCTCCGCGATCTCGACGCACATGGCCCAGGTATCTTCGGCCTGCTCCAAGTCTTGAGCCGTTCCGATCACCAAGCCGCTCCGCAACGCGTACAGGAAGAACAGCGATAGGATTGCGCCCATCGTCGTTTTTCCGTTCTGCCTGCCCACGAGCACGACCACGGTTCTAAATCGCAGCATCCACGAACCATCCGGTTTGTCGATTACCTCAAGCGCATGGATGAACAGCCATTTCTGCCAAGGATGGAGCTTGA
>CACWWI010000246.1 GCA_902764575.1 uncultured Coriobacteriaceae bacterium | reverse complement strand
GACGTGCTCGAATTCGACAAGGAATTCGAGCCCTACGTCGACGACCTGCTGGCAGGCAACCCCATCGATCCGATCATCTCCAACGGGGACTACGGCTACCTGCTCACGGTGTACAAGCCGCTCTACGACAAAGAGGGCAACTGCACGTGCTACGTTGCGCTCGACATCTCCATGGACCAGCTCAACCAGGACGGCTACGCGTTCCTGATCCGCGTGCTCATCCTGTTCGCGGCGTTCCTCATCCTCATCTGCGGCATCGTGCTCTGGATTGCCGAGTACGCCATCATCATGCCCGTCAACGCCATGGCGCATGCCTCCGACAGCTTCGCCTTCGAGAGCGAGTCTAGCCGCGACGAGGGCGTCGAGCAGCTGCGCAACCTCAGCATCCACACCGGCGACGAGGTGGAGAACCTGTACCGCGCCGTTACCAAGATGTCCGAGGACACCGTGCAGTACATCGCCGACTCCGAGGAGAAGGCGGCCACCATCGAGCGCATGCAGGATAACCTGATCATGGTCATGGCCGACCTGGTGGAAAGCCGCGACCAGCACACCGGCGACCACGTGCGCAAGACCGCCGCCTACACCAAGGTGATCATGGACGAGATGCGCCGCGAGGGCATCTACGAGGACGTCCTCACCGACGAGTACGTCAACAACGTCGTGAATCGGACGCCATCCTCAACAAGCCCGGCCGCCTCACCGACGAAGAGTTCCACATCATGCAGAACCACACGATCGCCGGCAAGCGCATCCTGGAGGATTCCACGGAAGCCATGTCGGACGCCGGCTACCTCTACGAAGCGCAACGCCTCGCCGCCTACCACCATGAGAAATGGAACGGCGCAGGCTATCCGTACGGCATCGCCGGCGAGGAGATCCCGCTGTCCGCGCGCATCATGGCCGTCGCCGACGTGTTCGACGCCCTCGTCTCGAAGCGCAGCTACAAGGAAGGCATGCCCATCGAGAAGGCCCTGAACATCATCCACGACGATGCCGGCACGCATTTCGACCCGCTGGTCGCCGAGGCGTTCCTCAACGCCGAGGACGAGGTACGCCGCATCGCCGAGGAACACGGCGACGCCCACGGCACCGCAAGCGATATCCGCGACGAATGAGTCATGCCCCAGGGGGCCGACTCATCCTGCGGTACAATGTCACGGTTATTCGAATCGTCCTAGGAGCGCACCATGGCCCTTTCCATCGGCATAGTCGGCTTGCCCAACGTGGGTAAATCCACCCTCTTCAACGCGTTGACCAGCGCAGGGGCGCTGGCGGCTAACTACCCGTTCGCCACAATCGAACCCAACGTGGGCGTCGTGCCCGTGCCCGACGCACGTCTGGAGAAGCTCGCCGAGATCGACCATCCCGCCCAGATCGTTCCGGCGACGGTAGAGTTCGTCGACATCGCCGGCTTGGTGGCGGGCGCTTCGCGCGGCGAAGGCCTGGGCAACCAGTTCCTGGCGAACATCCGCGAGACCGACGCCATCTGCGAGGTCGTGCGCTACTTCAGCGACCCCGACGTCGTGCACGTGGACGGCAAGGTGAACCCCTCGAGCGACGTGGAAACGATCAAGACCGAGCTCATCTTGGCCGACATCGCCACCATCGAGAAGGCGCTCCCCCGCCTGGAGAAGGAAGGGCGCCGCGACAAGACGGCAGCTGCCAAGTTCGAGACCGCGCAGAAGGTGCTCGCCGGCCTGAACGAGGGCCACCGCGCCCGCACGCTCGGGCTTTCCGACGACGAGGCTGCAGCCGTATACGACCTGCACCTGCTCACGATGAAGCCTATCCTGTACGTCGCGAACGTCGACGAGGACCAGGTGACCGCAGAGCTCGCCGAGATCGACGGCTGCGCGCCCGTGCCCATCTCCGCCAAGATCGAGGCGGACCTGGCCGACATGGACGCCGAGGAAGCTGCGCTGTTCCTCGAGGAGATGGGGCTCGAGGAGTCGGGCCTGGCGCGCCTGGCGCGCGAGGCCTACGCGCTGCTCGGCCTGCAAAGCTACTTCACGAGCGGCGAGAAGGAAACCAAGGCCTGGACGATTCCCATCGGCGCCAAGGCCCCGCAAGCCGCGGGCGTCATCCACACCGACTTCGAGCGCGGCTTCATCAAGGCCGAAACCGCCAGCTACGAGGACTACGTGGCCCTCGGCGGCGAGAAGGGCTGCCGCGAAGCCGGCAAGCTCCGCCAAGAAGGCAAGGAATACGTAGTCCAAGACGGCGACGTAATGCACTTCAAGTTCAACGTGTAAGGACAACGGGGACCGTCCCCGCTGCCCGCGTCCCAGCTGCCTGGAATTATTCGTCGCTCATCCCGGCACCCACGCTGAAGGCCTCGGGGCGGATTGGTATACAACCGCAAATTTGCTGCAATCAGGCGCGTGCGGGTGCAGCAAATCTTCGGTTGTATACCCGCCGAAGGTGGGGGCGCCAATTGCGACCAGGGGAAACGCTCGTGAAGCGGCTGCTGAGGCGTCGGATTTCATATACAACCGCAAATATGCTGCAGCCCGCTGCGCTCATTTGCAGCATATTTGCGGTTGTATACCTTGTTGGGCTATCGAGATGCCTTATCGGCGGCAATTACCTAGATTTCCGGGCACTCGAACCCTCATCGGTTCGAATCCATGCGAGGGCCTCGGAAATGAAAAACGCCCCTTTGTTGGGGCGTTAACTTTTTAGTGGCGGAGGGGCAGGGATTCGAACCCTGGTCACCGAGGTTATCGGTGAAACGGTTTTCGAGACCGCCGCATTCAACCGCTCTGCCACCCCTCCGCATGGTGGCTGGGAAAGTGGCGGAGAGACGGGGATTTGAACCCCGGATACCCTTTTGGGGTATACACGATTTCCAATCGTGCTCCTTCGGCCAGCTCGGACATCTCTCCGCATCCAGTAGCCTCGCGCTTTTAGCGCGCACGTTAGTATACACAACCGCATTCCGACCCGCAAGAAT
>CACWWI010000245.1 GCA_902764575.1 uncultured Coriobacteriaceae bacterium | reverse complement strand
TTTAGAGACGTTAACTTTCTTACATTTTGTCAAAATTGGAGCCAAATTTTGCGCAAGCGAGGCAATCGCTCGTGCGGGGCGGGGTTGTTGCCTCCGTCATACGGCGGGTCCTGCGGTTGGGGCTTGAAAATCGGTATCATATCGGGTGTGGCAAGCCGGATCTTTGGAGGTATATGGTGTTCAGGGAGATGTTGAGGAAGAAGCAGGCGCTCTCGCAGGAGGAGTGCATCGCGATATTGAAGCGCGAGCTGCGGGGGGTGCTTTCGGTCCTGGGCGACGATGGCTACCCGTACGGCATGCCCATCAACCACTACTACAACGAGCGCGACGGCAAGCTGTACTTTCATAGCGGGATGAAGGGGCACAAGGTCGACGCCATCAGGCGGTGCGACAAGGCCTCCTTCTGCGTGTACGACGAAGGCTACCTCAAGGAGGGTGAGTGGGCCCTGAACATAAAGTCGGTCGTGGTCTTCGGGCGCATCGAGTTCGTCGAGGACCGGGAGACGGTGTATCGGATTGCGGAGGAGCTCAGCCGCAAGTTCACCGACGACGACGCCTACATCGCGCACGAAATCGAGAGCGCCGGCCCCAGGACGCTGATGTTCGCCCTGGTCCCCGAGCACATCACGGGCAAGCTCGTGAACGAGGCGTAGGGGCAGATGACGGGGCGGGAGGCCACCGCCAGCTGGAGCTGTGCCCTGATATGATGAGGCCACCAGACTAGAGGAAGGACCGATATGCGCACCTCCCAGCCGCTCGTACGGGCTCCCCGTGACATGACCTGTCCGATGCTCGAGATTGCGGAGGGGTGCACGTACGGCAAGTGCCGGTTCTGCGGGATTTATCGTAACTTCCCGTTCAAGTTGTACCCGATGGAGCAGGTTGCTCGCAACATCGACGAGATCGCGCGCAAGGCCACGCTCATGACGCGGCGCATCTACCTCGCCGGGGGCAACCCTTTCGGGCTTCCGACGGAGCGGCTTATCGAGGTGTTCGACGCCGTGGAGGAGCGCATCCCGCAGGTGAACAGCTACGGCGGGTTTTGCCGCGTCCTCGACCTGAAGGGCAAAAGCGACGCCGAGCTGAGGCTGCTGGCCGAGCGCGGCGTGAACGACCTCGACATCGGGGCCGAGAGCGGGCTCGACAGCGTGCTGGAGTTCATCGAGAAGGGCCACACGGCGGCCGACGTCGTGGAGCAGGGGCAGCGCCTGCACGATGTGGGGATGGATTTCACGTACTTCTACCTGGCGGGCATGGCCGGTGCCGGCCGCGGTATCGAGAACGCCATCGCGTCGGCTGAGGTTTTCAGCAAGGCGGCGCCCACGACCATCCTCGTGGTGTGCCTTGCGCCGGTGAAGACCTGGCCGCTCGCCGAGGACATCGACGCCGGCCGCTGGGTGGCGCCGACGGAGCTCGAGATGGCGCAGGAGATCCGCGCGTTCGTGGAGCACCTCGACTGCAAGACCACGGTGAACTGCTCGCACGACTCCGATGTCATCCGCTTCGAGGGTGGGCTCCCGGGCGACAAGGAGAAGATGCTCGCGCTTCTGGACGACCGCATCCCCAAGATCGACGAGCGTTACGCGCGCATGATGCGCGAGATGCTGCACGGCGGCACGTTCGAAAAGAGCGCGCGAGCGTAGCGGAGCGGTGGTTCTAGCGGCGGCGCCTCTCTCTGCCCGAGGTTGTGTAGTAGCGCCGTTTGAACTCGTACATATTGTGGTCGGCCGCCTTCAGGGCCGCCTCGATGTTCGGGTTGTCCCTGGTGGTGGCCATGCCGTACGAGAGCGAGATGCTCTCGACAGATTGCCCCGTCCAGCCGGCGGCCATTTGCTCCGCGTCCAGCAGCCGCTCCCAGGCCGCGCTTTCCGGCAGCGTCGCGATGACGCAGAACTCGTCGCCGCCCAGGCGGTACACATCGCCGACGTCCTTGAAGCACCGGTTGAGGCACTTGGCGGCGCCGATGATCTGTCCGTCGCCCGCGCTGTGGCCGTAGGTGTCGTTGATCCGCTTCAGCCCGTTGACGTCGACCACGATCACGCAGCAGTCGGCGGGCGGGTTTGCCGCCAGCTCCTCGACCCTCTCCGCGTAGGCCCGCCTGTTCTGGAGCCCCGTCAGCTGGTCGTAGTACGCGTACTTGTTTCGCAGCTCGGCCAGCTCGAGGGCGGATTCCTCGTACGAGTACCTCTCGAACCTCGCCTTGTTGATAAAGTAGCCCATCAGGATTCCGACGATGGAGAACATGACGAGCATTTTCAAGGTCCAGCTATGCACTTAACCTCGCCTTGTTGATAAAGTAGCCCATCAGGATTCCGACGATGGAGAACATGACGAGCATTTTCAAGGTCCAGCTATGCACTTCGGGGTTGATGAAGTTCGGGCCGGTCACCGCGAACACGACGATGCACGCCGCCTCAAACAGGACAACTGGAAGAGTGTCGGACACGAACATGACGGGCACCACGAGGACGGCCGCGATGATCGTGACAGGCCGGACGTCGGGCTGGAGGTATGCGAGGCCGATCCCCGTAACGAGCAGCACGAGCTGCATTGCGTAAACGAGAAGCTTCGCGAACTGTGGCCCCCTCCCCGCAAAGCGGATCGAGCAAACAAGCGTGGCGATGGCCGCCAGGAGAGCGATGGCGTACACCACGCGGCCCGGCACGAAGTTCGGGTCGTTAATCGACATGACCAGACAGGCCAGCCAGAAGAGAATCTCAACCGCCGACCAGGCGATGGCCGCTTTACGGTTGTCCTCCATGGCCTGCTTTTCGACGTGACCCTGGTCGTCGTAGACGGTCGTCGAGAAAAGCAGTACGTCCCGTATTCTAGAAAGCGCGTCCGTGGTGCATCTATCCTTCGCTACGCCGGCGGCTCAGAGCAGGTTGCGCAGCTTCGAAAAGAACCCTTCCTCGCCCTGCGTGCCGTCGTCGTGCCTTACCTTGTTCGCATCGCCTATCAGGT
>CACWWI010000244.1 GCA_902764575.1 uncultured Coriobacteriaceae bacterium | reverse complement strand
CAAACTGCGATATCCGAGCTCACGAACGGTTCTGCCGAGGTGCTCGCACGCGAGCCGTCCTACCAACCGCTCGATGCCTAGGCGCGCAGGCAACATGTTCCTGATACTATGCATCCATGGAACATGACGAACTTGCACAATATCTCGATTCGCTGAAACGCGAGGATTGCTACCGCGTTGACGGGGTGCTGAAAGAATCTGCCCACGAGACTACGCAGCGTGTGTTCTTCGTTGGGGAAAACGGCGCCGAGAGCGGGCCCTATATCCGCAAATTCATCCAGCAGGGACTGGGTCTTGGCTCCGTGTACCAGCGCGTGTACGAGGCTCAGCGAAACGGACGCAGGTTCAAGCACATACCCAACGTACTGGAATGCTACGCACGCGACGATTGCCTTGTCGTGGTTGTGGAGTTTATCCACGGAGATACGCTGCAGGAGGCCGTGTACCAGAACGACCCGTCGCTCGATTTAGCGGTGCGCGTGTTTCCGCAGATCTGCGACGCCGTTTCTGAACTGCATACTGAGTTCGACCCGCCGATCATCCATCGCGACCTGAAACCGTCCAACATCGTCCTAACAGGGCAGGGGCTGGCGCTGATCGATTTTGGGATATCGCGGGAGTATCGGGAGCAGGCTGATAGCGATACGGCGCACTTCGGAACGCGGGAGTTTGCGCCCCCCGAGCAGTTTGGGTTCGGGCAAACGGGGGTCTATTCCGACGTATACTCGCTTGGCATGGTGCTGTACTACTGCCTCACCGAGCAGATTCCCAGCCCTCAGGCGCGCAAAGAGGGTTTCGCCGATCCGGGTATACCCGAGCGCGTTCGCGTGGTCATAGAAAAGGCGTGCGCTCTCGACCCGGACATGCGGTTCGCAAGCGCCGCAGATTTGAAGGGCGCGTTCCTCGACGCCGTTCAGCTACCCCAGCAGCAACGTGGGCCTCAGAACCCAATAACGCAGGAGGGGCCCGCCTCTTCGCGTGAAAAGGGTGCGTCGGGTAATCGAATCGCGCTGGGAGTTGCCGCTGTTGCATGCGTTATCGCTGTCGGCATTGGCGTGTACGTGGGGGCTTCAGGGACGGGTCAGACGGCGAGCGCCCCGATGTCCTCGCAGTCCAACGAGGCGTCGGGCGCAGAGGCGCGAGGCTCGTCCTCGGAAAACACAGGCGGGGACGCCCTGAGCGAATCAGACATCGTGTCGGGCCTGGAGATATCGGAGAAGCCCAAGGACGGTTTCGACCCTTTAACGAATTACACGGTGAACGTTGCAGGCGTTGAATTCCAAATGCCGTCGTGCTTCAAGTTCAAAGCAAGCGCGTCAAAGGACGGCAAAAACTATTACTATGCCGAGTCGGGCTCGAGTGTCGTGATGGTAATGACGTTTGAGAGGGCGCTCGATTCGAACGCGGGTTACGCAGAGGATGAGCTCCCCCGGCTCAAGGACGAGTTCGTTGCGGGCGTCATGACATCCGGCTCGCCTTTTGACGAGGTCGCCTCTTCCACGGATTGCGAGCTGGCGGGTTATGCGGCCCGCATCGTAACGTTCCGCGGGTCTGCGGAGGGCTTGCCCGTGAAAACGAAGATGGCCCTCTTCCTCAATTCTGATACCAGTCAAATTGGCTGCGTAATGTGCGGTCAGACCACCAACGCCCAGTTCGATTACTCAGGGGATTTCGCCAAGATCATCACTTCCGCAACGCCTGCGAGCGCCTAGGGTGACAGCCTAACCGTCGATGGGGTCTTCCCCGAAGCGGAAGAGCTCCTCGTTTGTTTTCATGAGGCCGTACCCGTGCTCGAGGCAAAAGATGATGATGGCATCGCGACGGTTCTTCACGTACAGCTCGTTCACGCCTGCGGCTTGCAGCATGCGGTTCGTTTCCTGGAGCGTGCAGCGCATGGCGAATGCGAGTGGAAGCACCTTCTCGCGCGAAGGATGCTTCTTCCCCGTGAAGATGTCATAGCCGTACGTGGCGTTAAGCCCAGCTTCGGAAACGATCTTGGGTCGGCTCAATCCCTTTTCATCGAGAAGCTGCTGCAGGTAGTCCGGAAGGCTACGCTGCGTGATCTTGTTGTCGCGCGCGAACTTTGCGGGGTCAGGTGAATTGCGCAGCTCTTCGAGCAGCTCATCTGTCAAAGGCTCTCTCACGCGCCGCTTCCTCCGCCGTTTCTTTTTATGCAGGTGGTTTCGCATAGTATAGCGAATGATATGGAAGATGCCCTTCGGCTTCATCAGCTGTGAGCTAATGCGCGCTTGCCGTATTTACTCGAGCAAACGCGCGGGTCTATGCAAATCTTAGCCGCGAGC
>CACWWI010000243.1 GCA_902764575.1 uncultured Coriobacteriaceae bacterium | reverse complement strand
AGCGGTCGGAAGCCGATGACCAGACGTTCGGCCATTTCCTCGGCATACGAGTGGACGGCGAGCCTGTTGCCAAGTCGAACTACACCGCCGAATCGGGCAGCGTGGTCATCACGTTGCTGCCCTCGTACCTTGAGACGCTGTCAGCCGGTGACCACACCCTAACGGCGTTGTTCGACGATGGCGCCTCTGTGAACGCGTCGTTTACCGTGATGAAGCCGGATAGCACAACGGACGAGAGTTCAACTCAACCTTCCAACTCATCTAATGGAAACGCTGCGACAAAGGGCGCTACAAAATCGGCTGCCACGGGCGACAGCTTGCTCAGGGACGCGTGTGCTGCACTGTTCGTGATAGTGACTGTAGCGTGTGCGCTTTCCTTTATCTCGTTCAGAAGGCGTTCCCATCGGTTCGCGTTTCAGTTTGCGTTACACTATTGCGGTGTCTGTAAACGGGCGTGAGCCCTTGGATGAAAGATGGTGGTTTGTATGGCTGCTCCAATTCCCGAGCACGTGCGCAATATTGCTCTTGTGGGCCAAGACGGGGCCGGTAAGACGTCGCTCGCAGAGGCGATGCTCTTCGTGTCCGGTCGTACCCAGCGCATGGGCACGACCCACGACGGCAAGTCGTACCTCGACTTCGACGACGAGGAGATCCGCCGCAAGTTCACCATCAGCACGTCCGTGGCCCCCATTCCGTACAAGGACTACAAGATCAACCTGCTCGACACGTCGGGGCACCCCGACTTCATCGGCGACACCATCGCCACGATGTACGCCGCGGAGATGGCGATGTTCGTGGTCGACGCCGTCGACGGCCCGCAGGTCATGACCACTAAGCTGTGGAAAGAAGCCGAGAAGATGAACATCTCCCGCTCGGTGTTCATCAACCACATCGACCGTGAGAACGCCGACTTCGGCGCCGCGATGGCGCTGCTGCACGCGCGCTTCGGTAAGCGCCTTTCACCCGTCACGCTGCCGCTGGGCCAGCAGGCCGAGTTCGAGGGCGTCATCGACATCGTGCGCATGAAGGCCCGCTACTTCGGCAAGGACGACACCGCCGAGCGCGTCGAGGACATCCCGGCCGAGTACCAGGAGCGCGCCGACTCCGC
The DNA here is from genome assembly GCA_902764575.1 of uncultured Coriobacteriaceae bacterium. Taxonomy (GTDB): domain Bacteria; phylum Actinomycetota; class Coriobacteriia; order Coriobacteriales; family Eggerthellaceae; genus UBA9715. Next base: position 1,640 of record CACWWI010000243.1, on the reverse strand, counting down.
CCGCGAGCGCCTGATCGACGCCGTGGCCGAAGCCGACGAGGAAGTTATGATGAAGTACCTCGAGGGCGAGGAAGTCACCCAGGAGGAGCTCGAGAAGTGCATCCACGACGCCATCAACCAGGGCGTCTTCGTTCCGGTCTACACCGGTTCCACCATCATCAAGCAGGGCATCCAGGGCCTCATGGAGGACATCGCCACGTTCTTCCCGCATCCGCGCGAGCATGCCGCCTACGTGCTCGAGGACGGCGAGAAGATCAAGATCGACGAAGGCGGCGAGCCTGCCGGCTTCGTGTTCAAGACCACCGCTGACGCGTTCGTCGGCCGCCTGAGCTACATCAAGGTGCTCACCGGCGTGCTCGAGCCCGGTCAGGACCTCATCAACTCCCGCACGGGCGACAAGGACCGCGTGGGCAAGCTGCTCGTCATGATGGGCAAGGAGTCCACCGAGGTGAAGTCCGCCAAGGCCGGCGACATCATCATCATCCCGAAGCTCGACGACGCGCGCCCGTCCGACACGTACTCCGCGTCGGGCAAGATCGCCATCGCGCCGATCCCGTTCCCGACCCCTCTGTACCCGGTTGCCATCGAGGCCGCCAACAAGAAGGAAGAGGACAAGCTCGGCACGTTCCTGGCCCGCGCCGCCGAGACGGATCCCACCATCCAGATCCGCCGCGACGAGGAGACGCACCAGACCATCATCAACGCCATGGGCGACGAGCAGATCAACACGCTGCTCATCCGCTTGAAGGAATCGGCCAACGTTGAGGCCAAACTCATCCCGGTGCGCATCCCGTACCGCGAGACCATCCGCGCCAAGGCCGAGGCCCAGGGCCGTCACAAGAAGCAGACCGGTGGTTCCGGCCAGTTCGGCGACTGCTGGCTGCGCCTCGAGCCCAACACGGGCATGGGCTACGAGTTCGTCGACGAGATCAAGGGCGGCGCCATTCCCAACGGCCTGATCCCGGCCGTCGACAAGGGCGTCCAGGACGCCATGGCGGAGGGCTTCCTCGCAGGTTACCCGATGGAGGACATCAAGTGCACCGTCTTCGACGGCTCGTACCACTCCGTCGACTCCAACGAAATGGCGTTCAAGACCGCTGCGCGCATCGGTTTCCGCGCGTGCTGCGAGAAGGCCAACCCCGTCATCCTCGAGCCGATGGCCGACCTGCGCGTCACCGTCACCGACGAGTTCGCGGGCGCCGTCATGGGCGACATCTCCACGCGCCGTGGCCGCATCGTCGGCACCGAGGCCGGAGATGCTGGCGAGACCGTCATCATCATGCGCGCGCCGTACGCCGAGGTCGTCAACTACACGCGCGACCTGCGTTCGATGACGCGCGGCCAGGGTAGCTACGAGATCGAGATCAACGGCTACGAGCAGGTTCCGGGCGACGTGCAGAAGAAGCTCGTCGACGAGTACCAGGCCGCCCGCGCCGCCAACTAACGGCGAGCAACAGCGACGAAAAGGAAGCGGCCCGAAAGGGCCGTTTCCTTTTTGCAAGTGGCAATTGGTTTGGGACACTTCGTAGGGGCGCTCACCGAGCGCCCGCCGCGCGCAAGCGCGGCATGCATTAGACGCCTGCGCCAGCAGGCTTGCATATTTCCCGCTCTATGGAACGAGCACGTCGAATCTGATTGCT
>CACWWI010000242.1 GCA_902764575.1 uncultured Coriobacteriaceae bacterium | reverse complement strand
CTTCGGCTAACTTTTGTATATTTCAAATTGGTGCCTGCAGAATCGCTCGCACCCCCATGCCCAGCCCGAGCGGGCTACCCCATCCGACCCGAGCAGGGCGGGCGAGCACAAAAGACTTAGGGCAGACGCCCCGCAAGCCCGAGGAAAGGCAGGCGGGGCGCCAGAAGAACCAACAGAGCGCCTTACTTGAAGAAGCGCTCGACGAGCTCGCGGCTGTACTCGACGGTCTCGTCCATGTCTCCGAAGCTCATGATCTCGCCCGCATAGAACGTGTCGTACTTGTCCTGCATGGCCTCCACGTCGTCGTACCAGCCGGCGGCGTAGTCCTCGGTGAAGACGTGCGGGAAGTAGTACCACGAGCGCTCCTGGATGACCTCCTTGGCGGGGTTGCCCATCTGCTCGAGGTCATCGAGCACCATCTTCTTCGACACCTCGTAGTCGATCTCCTTCAGGTCGCGGTGCTTGCGCAGCGCGTACGTGACGTACATCTGGTCGGCGCCCAGGTCCGGCCAGCGGTGGTAGTACACCATCAGGTGGCCGAGGCGCTCGGGAACCATGTTCTCCATGATGTAGTACGAGATCTCGGGTGCCTTGTCCTCGTCGGTGAGGAAGCCCTGCACGTCGTAGCGCTCGAAGTCGATCTTGCTGAAGTACTTCTGCTCGTCCTCGCGGATGTCGGCGTAGTCGCCGAAGTACTGCAGCGGGGCGGTGACGATGAGCTTGTCGAACTCCTCGACCTTGCCGTTGACGGTGATGAACACCTTGCCGTCCTTGCGCTCGACCTTCGTGATGTCGGAGTTAAGGAGTGCCGGGTGCTTGATCTTGTCGTTGAGGTGCTCCCAGATGCTCTGCGTGCCGTCCTTCCACGTCCACAGGTTCACCTTCACGAAGTTCATCGTGGTCTGGAAGTCGAGGTACTTCAGCACGTAGGCGGCCGGGATCTCGTCGAAGTAGCCGTAGCCGAACGAGGTGAACGGGCCAATCCAAACGTCCTGCACCAGCTCGACGCCGTTGAGCTCGCAGAACTCCTTGAACGGAAGGGCGAGGTCCTTCAGGTTGGGGTTCTCGCCTTGCACGCGCTCGCGCTCGGGCGAAACGGCGTAGCCGTCGTAGCGGCCCTGGGCAACGCCGCGGTGGCCGTTGATGTCGTAGCCCTTGTACTTGGTTGCCAGCAGCTCGCCGAACTTCTTGATCTGGCTCTTCATGCGCAGCAGACGCGGCGCGGACAGCGGGTGCTTCTTAGGGTCGAACGGGTCGATGACGTTGCCCTTGAGGTCCTTGTAGTTGCGGTTCAGGCGCGGGCCGTCATGCGTGATGCCGCAGAAGTCCTCGACGTCCTTGATGGCGTAGTACGAGGGCACGCCCATGATGGCGCCCAGCTCGTAGCGGCGGCCGTTGTACTCGGGGGAGTGGCACTTGCCGCCGACCCAGCCGTTGCGCTCGTAGATGGTGTAGTTCTCGTAGCCGGCCTGCTCGAGGTACATGCCCGCGGAGAGGCCCGCCGGGCCGCCTCCGATGATCGCGATGCGAATGTTCTTGTCCATGATCGATCCTTCCTTTCAGGTGTTATTTCAGCGCTGCGATCTCTTGCTCGAGCGCGGCGATCTTCGCCTCGGCGGCTGCCTGCTGCTTGGCGGCCTGCGCCTTGATCTCCTCGATGGCGCGCGGGAAGCGCTCCTTGTAGTAATCCATGTCGACATCCCACGGACCGTCGGCGGGAGGCCAGGCCGGGTCGGCCATCTTGGCGGGGCGCACTTCCTCGATCGCGGGCGCCTCGCGGCCGTCGCGCACGTGCGTGCAGTCCGTCTTGTCCTGGATCTCGTCGTCCACGTGGTGGTACGGTCCGAAGATCTTGCGGTACAGCTTCACATGCCTGTGGACGGGCATCTTGCCCTCCGCGCACTTCTTCGTGTATTCCATCTGCCAGCGCTGCATGGCCGTGCCGCATTGCAGGATGGCGCGCTTAAGGGCGAAGCGCGTCGGCGCGTTGGTCGTGCCGTAGTACTTCCAATGGCAGATGAAGCGCGTGCGGTTGCCGTGCAGGGGCACGAAGTACCAGCCCCAGATGAAGTTCATGTCGTCGACCGTGCCGCCGGCGATGGCGTAGGCGCCGCGCGCCCGGGGCGGGTGCTTGATGTCCGAGAAGCTGAGGATGTACTTGTCGGCGACGACGTCAGCCGCCTCGCAGCCCATGCCGGAGCGGTCCCACTCCATGAAGTCGCCGGGCATGAACGCGTCGGGCAGCTGCCACTCCTCGCAGATCTCGTAGCGGTTGAAGATGGACATGCGCCCGAACACGCGCTCGAGCACCTCGGAGCTCAGGGAGCCGGACTTCGTGCCGCCCCATTGGTA
>CACWWI010000241.1 GCA_902764575.1 uncultured Coriobacteriaceae bacterium | reverse complement strand
GATTTTGCATGGTAGCGCGACTATGAACTCGCTGCCCTCGCCCTCGGACGAATGCACCGTAATGCCGCCGCCCATCATGTCGACTATGTTCTTCGTGATAGCCATCCCAAGGCCGGTTCCCTGGATGCCGCTTACCGTGCTTGTCTGTTCACGGGTAAACGCATCGAAGAGCGTCTTCTGGAACTCCTCGCTCATGCCGATTCCGTTGTCTTTGATTCGGAACTCGAAGTTTGCGACCTCGTCGGCTGGCGACGGCTTCTCGATGACTCGGAAGCTGATCGTCCCGCCGGATGGAGTGAACTTAATCGCGTTGGATAGGATGTTCAACAGAATCTGATTCAACCTGAGCTTGTCGGTGACGATATCCTCGTGCATCACGTCCTGCGTATCTATGAACAGCTCCAGCTGCTTGGAGTCGATGTTCGGCATGATGATCGTCCTCAGGTCATGGATCACGTCCGGGAGGTGCACGTCGGCCTCTTCGATGGTGACCTTGCCGCTCTCGATGCGGCTCATGTCCAGCACGTCGTTGATGAGCGACAGGAGATGCTGGCTCGAGACCGAGATTTTGCCGAGATAATCCTGCACCTGCTCTTTGTTGTCGATATGCGAAGCTGCTAGCGCGGTGAATCCGACGATGGCGTTCATCGGCGTGCGGATGTCATGGGACATGTTGTTGAGAAATGTAGTCTTGGCGCGGTTTGCATGCTCCGCCGCAACAAGCGCGTCAGAAAGCGCCTTCTGGCTCTCTGCAAGCTCGTTGTTCTTTGCCTCGAGCTCCAGCCGGGCCGCCTCCTTCTCATCGACCTCCTTCTTCGTGCGCCGCACGTCTCGGGCGAGCAGGACGACTATGATTGCGACGATTGCGAGCACGATTAAGGCGATCGGAGCCGCATTGTCATGTAGCGCATCGAGGAAACCGTAGGAGTACAGGCCGCCGGTGTACCGGTACGAGATGTTCTGCGCGTAATCGGCGCCCAAGACGTTGATGCCGCGGTTCAGGAGCTTCAGCAGCCCCTCGTTGCCAATCTCAACGCCGAAACACCTGGCGTCGTTATAGCTTGTCTGGTAAAGGGAGAGGTCTTCGTACTTCCTGTTGCGCAGGATGTTGTTCGCCCGAAGGCCGTTCAGCGTCACGCACCCCGCATTACCAGCGAGCACAGCGTCGAGGCACTCCTCACTCGACGGGTAGAACGTGATTTCCGCATCGGGGTAATTCGCCTGGACGAAGTAGTACTGCATGCGGTTGTTCTCGTTCACTGCGAAGTGCTCGGTCGTCTTCTCGTTGAACTCGCCCTTGTAGACCAGCTCTGCGGGGGACGAGGATACGGGATTGGACAGGTGTATTCCGCTCTCTTCCGAGTAGTACAGCCCACCGCCCACGGGGAAAGCGACGTCGATCTCGCCCGACCTGGTTGCGGCAATCATGTCGTCATAGCTCTTGTAAGCGGTATACGAGATTTCCATATCCCGCATTCCCAGCGCATCGAGGATATCGGGGACGATGTCCTTGACGATACCCGTCACTTCCCCTTTATCGCCCGTGTCGCTGTATGGCAGGTAATTGTCAAGATAGCCCACGCGGAGCGAGGAATGGGCGCTCTTCCACTCCCGCTCTGATTGCGAGAACGCCATGGCCGTAACGCTGGCAGAATAGTATTTCGCCCTCAGGGTATTCAGGTAGTTGGGCTCTTCGGCAGCCAGCAACGTCTGCGCGGTATTCAGCTCCGCAAGGAGGTCGGGTCGGTTGACGTTCACGCACAGGTAATAATCCGATGTGCCAAAAACACCCAGCACCTCCGAATGCTCCCTGCCATGGGCGCCGTCGCTTTCCGCAGCAAGCACGTCAACGTCATGAGAGTCGAACGCTTCGAATAGCTGCGTGTAGTCGGAATAGGCAACAACCTCCGCAGACACGTGGTGATCGTCGAGATACTTGTCCAACACGCCGACCATCGCGCTGTCCAGCACGCCAATCCTACATCCGTCCAGAGTGGCGGGATCGGCGGTGATGCGCGCATCCTCGTCGTGCTTGACCAGGTAGTAGGACTCGCTTCCCATCACGGCATCCGGGTAACCGATAACCGAGGCCCGGTCCTCCCTCCATGCCAGGCCCGCGAGCAAATCGATCTTACCGTCGAGAAGCTCCTGGTAGAGTTCGCCGTAGTCGCCGTAGACGTATTCGTACCTCCAGCCCGTGTATTCGGACATCTTTCGATAGTATTCGTAGGCGTAGCCCGTCTTGACCGCGCCTTCCCGCGCGCCTTCCTGGAACACCTCGTTCTCGTAATAGCCCACGCCCACGGTGCGGTAGAGCTCCTGGGCGGTCTCCTGGTCGATGCAGTAGTTCACGCT
>CACWWI010000240.1 GCA_902764575.1 uncultured Coriobacteriaceae bacterium | reverse complement strand
CTTCGGCTAACTTTTGTATATTTCAAATTGGTGCCTGCAGAATCGCTCGCACCCCCATGCCCAGCCCGAGCGGGCTACCCCATCCGACCCGAGCAGGGCTACTTTACCTAACAGGAGAGCATCCCTATGAATCGATATGCTTGCTTCGATGATTTGATTGGGCGCATGGTTGATGAGGCGCCTGATGGGGTGGCGCTGCTGTACTCTCCTATGGGGGAAGAAGGGGTGCGAGCCGTTACTTGGGGTGAGCTTGGTGACCTTGTTTGCACTAGGGCTGAGGAGCTGGGTGCTCGGGGCTGTGCTTGCGAGGCTGTTCTTGCGGATGGGACGGCTGGGTGCGTTGTTGAGGTGTTTGCGGCTGTTCGGGCTGGGCTGCAGGTGGCGCTTGTTGATCCGCTCATGCCTAACGGTGTGATGGCGCCGCTTCTCAACGCGGTCGATGCTGATTGCGTTTGGGCGTCCGACGATGCCCGCCGTCAAGAGCTTGAGAAAACGCTCGACCCTCAATCTTCACCGGCGTATGGGGCGCATGGAGTGCTGTTCTTTACGAGCGGTACCACCTCGGCCTCGAAGGCGGTTTTGCTCACCGACGAGAGCCTGATGTCGAGCGCGTTCAACGGGTCGTCGTTGCTGCCGCTCTCGGCTGACGACACGCTGCTTTGCCTGTTGCCGCTCTCGCATGTGTTCGGGTTCGTGTGCGGGCTGCTCTGGGGGCTCTCGTGCGGCGCCACTGTGGCGCTTGGCCGCGGACCGCGCTTCTATGCGGACGACTTCGCCTCGTTCAAGCCCACGGCGGTTTCGGTCGTGCCGAAGCTGCTTGAGTTCCTCGTGGCGCGGGACGCGCTCAACGACGAGCTGGGCCTCGTGCTCGTCGGAGCCGCCGATTGCGCGAACAGCCTGCTAGGTGCCGTGCGTTCGCGCGGCATCCGCGCGAGCCTCGGGTACGGCCTCACGGAAACGAGCTCGGGCATCGCGTTGAGCACGGGCGACGACTTCCACGCCATGACGATCTGTCCCGAGGACAAGGTGACGATAGCCGAAGACGGCGAGATTCTCGTGAGCGCACCGACGTGCATCATGCAGGGGTATTATCGTGACGCGGACAAGACCGCCGCCGCCGTGCACGACGGCATCCTGCACACGGGCGACAAGGGGTTCCTCGACGAGGCGGGCCTGCTACACGTACAGGGGCGCATAAAGGACGTGCTGGCGCTTCCTGGCGGGACGAAGGTCTTCCTACCCGATTACGAGGCCGCCTTGGCATCCGCGCTCGGAGAGCGCGATATCGCCGTAGTGCTGCACCAAGACATGCTCACGCTTGCCTGCGGGCAACTTGCCCGCGAACGCGACGATCGAAAGATCATGAAAACGCTCGAACCTGCGCTGGCATCGTTCCCGCCCGGTTCGCGCATCGGAAAGATTTCGCGCCTCGGCCATGCGCTCCCGCGCACGGCCGCCGGCGATATCGAGAGATGGAAGATACAGGAGGAGCTGCAAGATGGCAACCGCTGAAGAAATCAAGGCCCGCGCACGCGAGATCATGGCGCAGACGCTTCCCGACGATTACAACCCAAACATGACCGACGACGAGCCTATGATCGTGGAAGGCGGCGTCGACTCGCTCGGCTTCATCTCGGTGCTCACCACGCTCGAGGCCGAATTCGACGCCCACGTGCCCGACGAGGAGTGGTGGAACATCACCTCGCTCAACGCCCTCGCCGACGCAATCCTGCGCAACCCGAGGCAATAGCGGGCTGCTGCGCGACCGCCCAATCCTCAGAGAAGGCCGAAGCCCCCATAGCGCCGTCCTCGTTCGCATGGCGGTGCCGTTCTTGCTATACAATAGTTGACTGAATAATGGGAAATAGGAGGGGCAGGCGTGAATTCGAAATCGCTCGACAAGCTCTCAACCGATAGTGGCCATAGCTCGCGTACGGGGCTCTTGCGCGAACAGCCTTTCTTCGACCGGGCTTCGGACGTCCTCGAGTCTGAGGCAACGGGTCCGTGGTGCCTCATTGCGATCGACCTCGACCACTTCAAGCTGTTCAACGAATGGTACGGCCGCGATGAGGGAGATCAGATCCTCGCCGAGATAGGCGCGAGGATCGCAAAAGAAGCCACTGAAACCGGCGGCGTTGCGGGCTATTTCGGGAGCGATGACTTCCGCCTCGTCGCTCCGTACGACCGTCAGAGGGTGAACGAACTCTTCGACGACATCAGCGACCTGATGGCAGACCACGGCGCAGACGCCGGGTTCATGCCTGTCTTCGGCATCAGCGTCACGATTGGCGCCACGCCCATCCTCGAGCTCAACGACCAGGCCGTCATAGCGTCAAACAACGCCAAGAGCGACTTCCGCAAGCGCATCTGCATGTTCAGGCCGCAAATGCACGACCAG
>CACWWI010000239.1 GCA_902764575.1 uncultured Coriobacteriaceae bacterium | reverse complement strand
GCCAGCCGGTCGGTGTCGTAGCGTCCGCTCGTGACGGCTTCCATGATCTGGCCGGTGACCAGGATGGACGGGTAGCAGATGTCGTTGTTCACATATTTCAGGCCCGCGTCGACCGCGCCATGGTCGACCGAGGGGAGCAGCTCGATGTTGTAGCCGTACGCATGGAACACGGGCACGAGCAGCTCGAAATGGTACGGGGCCATCTGCGGCGCCAGGATGGTGTAGCCGGATTCCTTCATCGCCTTGGTGAACTCGACGCGCGGGAATTCGGTGGAGATCTTCTCCTCGATGGAGGGAACCACGTTGGGCTCGGCCTCCGCACCCTGGTCGACCATGATGCGGCCCGCCACAGCGGAAGCGGCGTTGGCGAGCGTGTCGCCGGTGCGGCTCTCGCGCTTCGACTCGAAGTCGCTGATGGCGGCGTCGGTTGCGCTGAGCGCATCCTCGGCGGCGGCGATGGCGGCCTCGGCGGAGGCGACGGCGGGGCACGACTTCTCGAGCAGTGCCGTGCGATCGGCCTGGGCCTGTTCCTCCTGCTGGTCGCGCAGGGCGGCGAGCAGGCTGCGCACGCGGATGCGTGCGGCACCGAGGTTGGACACCTCGTCGATCTTCAGGACGGTGTACACCTTCCCTGCGGCTTCCAGGATCTCCTGCACCTGGTCGGTCGTGAGCGCGTCGAGGCCGCAGCCGAAGCTGTTCAGCTGGATGAGGTCGAGGTCGCGGCGCTGCGTGGCCACCTTGGCGGCAGCGTAGAGGCGCGTGTGGTACATCCACTGGTCCACGACGCGGATGGGGCGCTCGAGCGTGCCGAGATGCGCGACGGAGTCTTCGGTGAGCACTGCCAGGCCGAAGCTGGTGAGCAGCTCGGGGATGGCGTGGTTGATCTCGGGGTCGTTGTGGTACGGGCGGCCGGCGAGCACGATACCGTGGGTGCCGGTCTCCTCCATCCAGGCGAGCGTCTCCTCGCCCTTGGCGCGCATGTCGGCCTTGAACTGGGCGTCTTCTTCCCAGGCGTGGTCGACGGCGGCCTCGATCTCGGCGCGTGTGGGAAGCGCGTGCTTTGCACCGATAACCGCCTTGAAGTTATCGGACAGCTCGTAATGCAGGCGCTTCTTCAGGTGGTCCTTCTTGTCGTAGGGCAGCCACGGGTTGAGGAACGCGGGCGCGCCCGGCTCGCGCAGGTCGTCGACGTTGAGGCGCAGCGCCTCGGAGTAGCTGGCGACGATCGGGCAGTTGTAGTGGTTGCCGGCGCCCTCGTCCTCCTGGCGCTCCCACTTGGCGCAGGGCATCCAGATGAAGTCCGGCTTCTTCTCGAGCAGGTTCATCACGTGGCCGTGGCTGAGCTTGGCCGGGTAGCACACGCTCTCGGACGGCATGGACTCGATGCCCGCCTCGTAGGTGCGCTTGGTCGAGGGGTCGCTGAGAACCACGCGGAACCCGAGGTCGGTGAAGAACGTGAACCAGAACGGGTAGTTCTCGTACATGTTGAGCGCGCGCGGGATGCCGACCGTGCCGCGCGGCGCCTTGTCCTCGGGCAGCGGCTCGTAGTCGAACAGGCGGTGCGCCTTGTAGTCGAACAGGTTGGGCACGTCGTGGTCGTTGGTCGAGCCGCCTGCCAGGCCCGCGCCCTTCTCGCAACGGTTGCCCGTGATGAAGCGGCGGTGCTTGCCCTGCGCGTCCTTGCCGAAGTCGTTGATCGTGAGCAGGCAGGCGTTGGAGCAGCCCTTGCAGCGGACGGTGCGGTGCGTCGGATTGAGCGCGTCGAGCTGCTCGGCCGTGAGCAGCGTGGTCTGCACGCCGTCGGCGCCGCGATCGCGGGCGAGCAGGGCCGCACCGTAGGCGCCCATGTTGCCGGCGATGTCGGGGCGGACGGCGTCCACGCCGGCGAGTTGCTCGAACGCGCGCAGCACGGCGTCGTTGAGGAACGTGCCGCCCTGCACGATAACGTGGTTGCCCACGTCGTGCGGGTCGCGGATCTTGATTACCTTGAACAGGGCGTTCTTGATGACCGAGATGGCCAGGCCGGCGGCGATGTCGCCTACCGTCGCGCCTTCCTTCTGGGCCTGCTTCACGCGGCTGTTCATGAACACGGTGCAGCGGCTGCCCAGGTCGACGGGGCGCTCGGCCTTGATGGCGGTCTGCGCGAATTCGGAAACGTCGAGGCCCAGGCCGCTTGCGAAGCTCTCGATGAAGCTGCCGCAGCCCGAACTGCACGCCTCGTTGAGCATGATGTGGTCGATGACGCCGTCGCGCACGCGCAGGCATTTCATGTCCTGGCCGCCGATGTCGAGGATGAACTCGACGACGTCGGGCAGCATCTCGCGGGCACCGCGCAGGTGGGCCACCGTCTCGATCTCGCCCGAATCGACCTGCAGCGCCTGCAGGAGCAGGCCCTCGCCGTAGCCGGTTACCGTGGAATGGCCGATGGTAACTTTGGGGTTGCCCTGATCGTCCACGGGCAGCTCGTCGTAAAGTTTCTTGAGGGCGGTGCGGGCACAGCCGAGCACGTCGCCCTTGTTCGAAACGTAGTGCGTCCAGAGGATCTTGCCATCTTCGCTGATGAGGACGGCCTTGAACGTGGTCGAGCCGGCATCGATGCCTAGGAACGCCGTGCCCTCGTAGGTGGCGAGGTCGGCCCGCTCGACGCGCTCGGCGTCGTGGCGTGCGCGGAACTCGTCGTACTCGGCCTCGCTCGCAAACAGCGGGTCGAGACGAACGACCTCGGAGCCCTGCAGGTCGCCGAGG
>CACWWI010000238.1 GCA_902764575.1 uncultured Coriobacteriaceae bacterium | reverse complement strand
TGCCGTGGCCACCGCCGTTATGGCCGGTGCCCATACAGGCCCCTTCCAGGTGGGTATGGTGTGGGGTATTACCATCGCCATTGCCATCTACGCGACGCGCAACTTGTCGTGCGCTCATTTCAATCCCGCAGTTTCCATCGCCATGTGCGTGGCCAAGCGCCTGCCATGGAAGGAGCTGCCGATTTACCTGATCGGTCAGTGCCTCGGCGCGTTCCTTGCCGGCCTGATCCTATATGTCTACTTCGCCCCCACGCTCGCCACTCTGGCAGCGCGCGGCCATCACCGTTTGGGCCGAGCCGTACCCGAACAACCCCGGCCTTACCATCGGCGTCCTGCAGGGCGCCCTGGGCGAGGGTGTGTTCCTGTGCATCCTGCTGATCGTCATCTTCTCGATGACCGAGGATGCGAATGTCGGCAAGCCCGGCGATGTGATCTTCCCGCTGTTCATCGGCCTGACCATCACCATGGGCATCTGCACCGTCGGCCCGATGACCGATGCTGGCTTCAACCCCGCCCGTGACATCATGCCCCGTATCGTGGCTCTGATGGCAGGTGCCGATCCGGCGCAGATCTTCGAGCCAGGCGTGTGGGTCGTCTACGTCATCGCCCCCATCATCGGCGGCATCGTGGGCGCTCTGCTTTGGATGTTCTGGCTCGAGCCGCTGCATTCGAAGTCTTCGAGCAAGTAGGAAAGAACTTATGCGGGCTCGGGAGCGACCCCGGGCCCGCACGGCGCAGGTGGCCGACTGCGCAATATGGCGGCAACGACCGTCAACCATGCGGGTGCCCTGGCATCCGCCTGCACCAAATGAGAAACACCTCGAGCAACGGGGTTGTCGATTCCCTCCCCGCACCCTCTGTTGCCGAGAAGCATCATGAGAGGAGACCACATGTCTGATATCCAGAAGGCGAACATCGAGCCTATCCTCGCCGAGATCCCCGCTGCCGCCTCCGAGGGCGCTGCGGACTGGGGCAACCCCTTCCCGCTGGCCATGAGCGACTGCGAGACCATCCTCGTGCTCGGCTGCGGTGCCGGTCGCGACGCGTTCGTCGCCGGCAAGCTCGCCGGCCCGAACTGCAAGGTCATCGGCGTCGAGTTCTCCGAGGACCTCGTGAAGAAGGCCAACGAGATCAAGGAGGAGCTCGGCGCGAACAACGTCGAGTTCAAGCAGGGCTGCCACATGACGCTCGACGGCCTGGGCATCAAGTCCGACTCCGTCGACCTGGTCATCGCCAACGGCGCCGTGAGCCACGCCCCCAACACTCAGACGCAGCTCAACACGATCTACCGCGTGTTGAAGTTCGGCGGCGAGTTCTACATGAGCGACATCTTCGTTGACCGCCGCACTCCCGAGGACAAGAAGACCGACAAGATGAAGGAGCTCGGCCTGGCCGGCGCCCTCTACATCGAGGACTACCGCCGCTTCTGCACCATGGCCGGCTGGCCGACCATCCGCTGCATGTGCACGGCCGTCTACAAGAAGGAGCAGCCGGCCGAGGTTGCCGATTGGACCTACTTCGTGCGCACGATGCGCGCCTACAAGATCCCCGGCATCCTTGAGGACCTGTGCGAGCAGTACGGCCAGTACGCCACCTACCAGGGCGGCCTCGAGGGCGCTCCGGACTACTACGACCTGGACGACCATCACCGCTTCATGAAGGGCGAGCCGCTGAGCGTGTGCGGCAATTCCTGCGCCATGGTCGAGAACACGCGCGTGGGTAAGTACTTCAAGATCGACGGCGACCAGTCCGTGCACGGCGGCCCGTATCCCGGCTGCGGCAACATCCCGTATTCCGCCGAGGAGGTTTGGGAGTAGCCCTACCTTGCATTCGGCGGGCGCGTTGCCATAGGGCAATCCGCTTGCGAAACCGCTGGCTAGACCCCCGTTGCGGCGGGGGTCTTAATTTTCTCGAAACAATGACTTGACTCACATACTTTACGATGCTAAAGTGCCCTTCAATCGAATAGCTCGAAACCGTTGAGGCGAAAGTCAAGCCATCCGGGCACTCACAGAGAGCGGTCGTTGCTGAGAGTACCGTAGAACGCCAGGTGGTAAATGGTTCGCCGAGGGAAAGGGGAAAGGCAGAGGGTTGCATGAGCCCGAAGCCGAGTATCTGGACCGTGAGCCCGCGTTAGAGGCAGAGCGTGTGATGGCACGTTCACGAGTGGGTCCTTCTGGACCAAGCAAAGGTGGCACCGCAGGTTGAAAAGCCTGTCCTTTGAAACTCCGCGAGGAGTTGCAGAGGACAGGCTTTTTGCTTGTGGAAGACGACTTCGGGTCATTCGAGAAAGAAGGGCCGGGCAAAGGGCCCGGCCGAACCGAGAGGCGGGAAAGGACCCCGCCGCGAACGAAAGGAAAGAGCAATGACCCAGAACGCAACCGCCGCAACCGCGCAGAAGCGCATCGTCGCAACCGAAGGCCAGGAGAAGGCGGGCCTGACCACGCAAGACCTCATCCTTATTGCCGTGCTGCTGGCAGCAGGCGCCGTGCTGAAGCTGACCGTGGCCAGCTTCCTGTCGTTTGCCGGCATGAAGCCGAACTTCGTGATTGCGATGTATTGCCTGGCCATCATCCTCACACGCCCGAAGATCGGTCAGGCCATCCTCATCGGCCTGCTGGCCGGCCTGATGTGCCAGATCCCCATGCTGAACGCCACGCCGCTGGTGAACATACCCTCCGAGATCCTCGGCGCGCTGGCATGCGGATGCTCATCCACGTCCCGCTGAAGATCGGCGGCAAGGTTGACATCAATCCCATCATCACGACGTTCCTGTCCACGGTGGTCTCCGGCTACACCTTCGCCATCATCGTGGGCACGATGAACGGCCTCGAGCTTCCCGTCATCTTCGTAACCTACGCCGTGATGGTCTTCGGCACCGCCACCTTCAACGCCATCCTGGTGCAGATCCTCACCCCCCTCCTGCGCAAGGTCCTGAAGAAGTAACGAGGCGAAGAGAAATGTAGCCCTGGGGTCGTGCCGCGCGGGCGTAGCGAGGTTAAGCCAAAGGAGCTTTCGAAGAAGGAAGAGTAGCCCTGGCTTGTGGTCGGGCGGGCGTAGTGAGGTTAAGCCAAAGGAGGAGCGAGATCCACTTTCCCGCCTGTACTTGGCGGGAAAGTTAGCTCGCGACGACGACGCGTCGAACGGAGCCCGCCCGACCAC
>CACWWI010000237.1 GCA_902764575.1 uncultured Coriobacteriaceae bacterium | reverse complement strand
CCCCCATTGCGCAATATTCCCCACTGCTGCCTCCCGTAGGAGTCTGGGCCGTATCTCAGTCCCAATGTGGCCGGTCGGTCTCTCAACCCGGCTACCCGTCGTCGGCTAGGCGGGCCTCTACCCCGCCTACTACCTGATGGGCCGCGACCCCATCCCGCGCCGCCTGGGCTTTCCCGGGCGGGGCATGCGCCCCTCCCGGAGTACCCGGTATTAATCCCCCTTTCGGGGGGCTGTCCCGGAGCGCGGGGCAGGTTGGTCACCGGCCGAAGCCGGTTTAACCGTTCGACTTGCATGTGTTAAGCACGCCGCCAGCGTTCATCCTGAGCCAGGATCGAACTCTCCGTTCGAAGTAGCTCTTTGCTTTAAAGAAGTGTTGCCCGAATCATTGATTGACATAAGGTTCCCGATCTTTACGATCGGGCCCGAAATTCGATTCTTCGTTCCGTCCAGTATCCGGTTCTCAAGGTCCCCAGGAGAGCCTGTTAAGGCTGTTCAGCGGCCTGTTTGACCGCCTATCCCGTGCCGCCTCTGCTCGAAGCGGCGATTGAACATATTACGGGCGTGGAACCCGGGCGTCAAGGAAAAGTTTGCCCAATTTCAAGTCTCCACATTCCCGACAAATCGCCCTGCCGGGGAGCGTGCAAACGCCTGTTTACAGCGCCTCGCGGAGGGTGCTTCTCGCCACCGCCGCATCTCTTTATATATGAGTATTCCCTTCTATATATGAAAGACTCCGCGGTGAAACCTGCAAGGTGCGGGGGAATGGGCGTCGGGCCCTTGTCAGGTATGGCGGGTAGATGGGTGGAGCCCTGTAAGGATCGCGGTAGCGAAACCAGCCCCGCACACGTGCGAAATCGGATGGATTGGTCGGAGACTTGTAAGCATATCCCCAGGTAGAATGCGCGTAATTCGATGCAGCACTGCAATTTGCCCGCAAGGCGGGCCTGGGAACGAGGAGGAAGAGATGCAGCAATCAGCGATGTTGACGACCAGGGAACGGGTGATGCGGATGATCGTCGCGGGGACGATCGCCTGCTCGATGGGGACCGCTTGCCTCGCGCCGGCGACGGCGCAGGCGGACGAGGGAAGCATCACCATCCACCAGCGCGCAAACGATGGAGCGGCCTACGTCATGTACCAGGTCTTCGTCGCCGACATAGACGACGACAACATGGCGACCCACGTGGCCTGGACCGAGGCGAACAAGGATGCGGTGCTGGCCTTCCTCGACCTGCCCGTGCAGACGACCGGCGCCTCCATGGGCTATGCGGAATGGCTCGGCAACCAGGGACTGACGGGCGAGGGGGACCACGACAACGCGCAGAACGCAGCCGGCTACATCTCGGCCATGATCGCGGAATCGGCGAACGCCATGCCCGCCGGGGAGCCTGCCACGAAGAGCGCGGGCTCGTTCGCCGAATCCCTGGCGCAGCACCTTGCGGCAAACGGGGTGCGAGCAAACCCGGGCACGGCGGAGAGCGGGGTTCCCTACGTCAACGACGAGGGCTACTACTTGGCCGTGAGCGCCCCCTCCACCATCGGCGCCGACGAGGCGGGCACGGCTCCCCTCTGGATACCGCTCGGGGGATCCATGCGCGAGATCGACGCGAAAGAGGCCTCCCCCACCCTATCGCTGCAGGTCATGGACGACCGCGCAGGGTCGGTCTGGGGCACGGCGGCCGACTCCAACATCGGGCAGGACCTCGCCTACCGCGTGCAGGGAACGCTTCCGGCCAACATCAACGCGTACGATAGCTACCACGACCGCTACACCATCGCCCTCCCGGCGGGCATGGCCCTTGCAGGCGGCACCGCCTCCTCGGTGAGCGTCGCGCTCGACGGCGAGGACGTTACAGGACAGGTGCAGGTCGCTTACGAGAACGGCGTACTCACCGTTGAAGCCACCGACCTGAAGTCTCTCGTCCAGGCGGGCGGGGAAGGCGCGATCATCGGCCCACTGTACGACGGCAGCGGCCTGGAGATCCGCTACAGCGCGCACCTCGATGCGGGCGCCGTCATAGGCGAGGGCGGCAACGCGACCACAGTCGAGCGCGCCTACACCGCCGACCCGGTCGGTCTCTCCGAGAGCACCTCCACGCGCCAGGCCGTGTTCACGTACGCCTACGGGGCGAGCCTGCTCAAGATCGACAAGTCGAACAAGCAGGCGCTGGGTTGCGCGCGGTTCACGCTGCAGGCATCAAACGGCGGCGCCGCGAACAAGGACGGCACGCCGAGCGCGGTGGCGCCCGATGCGAACACCGACGAGGGGTCGGCGGGCATGTACGTGCAGGGCGACGGGACGCTCGGGAGCGCTCCCTACGAGTTCGAGAGCGACGCGAACGGCGAGCTGCTGGTCTCCGGCATCGACGAGGGCGTCTACATCGTGCACGAAACGGCCGCACCGCCCGGCTACGAGCTGCAGGACACCGACATCGTCCTGACCGTGGCGTCGGAGCTCGACCAGCGCGACGGCGGGCTCGCAGCCCTTGTTTATGCTCCTTCGGCAGTAACTGCAAAAGTTGCAGGAGATGTCCTTGTCAGTATTCGGGAAGAAACAGATTATCCTTTCGACGGGACTGTGACATTCACTGTTGACTTCTCCGGGAAAAGGAGAAAGAAGGCTTCTTTCCCGCTATCTTTGAGGGTCCCTTCATGGTGTGATTCCGCTTCTGTGCGGCTAAATGGAAATCTCTTGGAAGTA
>CACWWI010000236.1 GCA_902764575.1 uncultured Coriobacteriaceae bacterium | reverse complement strand
CGCTGCCGCGACGCTGCGGCCGCCTGTGGCACCTGGCCTTGCCCTTCAAGCCTGCGCGCATTGGCCGGAAGGCCAATGCGCTTGTCTTTCAGGGCAATTCCGGGTGCCACAGGCGCCCTCGCTGACTTTGGCGCCCACATCGCGTTTTCGATCTTCGCGCTGGCTTTGTTGCTCGCGGAGGGTCTTCGGTCTCGCTATTCGAGGCACTTTTCTTCTACGAACCAGCGGGGGTTTTCGTGGAAGAGGTAGGTGGTGGCCTGGCCTATGCGCACGAGGTAGCGCGTGCCGGTGCCGCCCACCTTGAGGGAAGCGGCCTGGCGGCGGTCGAGCACGCGGTCGATCTCGAACGTGCGGCCGTCCTCCCAGGTTATGGAAACGGGCGTGACGGCGCCGTCCTCGTCGATGCGCGCGAGGACCTCCACGTAATGCTTGCGCCTATGCTCGATGCCCTGTACCATCGCGCGATCCTAACGGTGGAAGTAGCCGACGGGGTGCACGGTGTTCTCGTCCTTGATGTCGAGGCCGGTCAGGCTTTCGTCGAGGAGCTCGGTGCCGCGCACGATGCACGTGTTGCCATAGCGGCGGCGCAGCTCGTCGATGCAGTAGTCGAGGCCCTCCCAATCGGGTTCGGGGTCGGCGAAGAGCGAGAGCTGCTCGACGGGGTCGATCTCCACCAGGTCGGTCGCGCGCACGTGAAGCGCCCGGATGGGGTGGTCTTCGTCGAAGGGTTCGCAGGCGGCGAGCATCGCCCAGGCAGCTTGCGCCACATGCCGCGTTGCCGCCGATGGAGTGCGCAGCTTCACCTGGCAGCCGTAGCCGGTGAGGTCCACGTCGTTGCGCACGCCGATGGCGACGGTCCGCGCGCGCACGCCGTCGGCGCGCATGCGCTGCGCCACCGATTCCGCGAGCAGCCAGATGAGCGCCCGCGCGTCGTTGGCCGTCGTGATGGGGTGGGGCGCCGTCAGGCCGTTCCCGTAGCTTTTCACCTCGCGCCACACGTCGCGCACGGAAGGGTCGTAGGGCTTCACGGGCGTCGCATCCTCGCCGCGCGCAAACGTGCGCAGCACGAACCCGATCTTCCCGAACTTCCGTTGCAGGTAGGCGTCCGACGCCTGCGCGAGCTGCCCGATGGTGCGGATGCCGTAGGCGTGCAGCTTGCGCTCGGTGGCGGGCCCCACGTACAGCAGGTCGCGCACGGGGGCTTCCCATACGAGGCTGCGGTAGTTGTCGCGCGTGACGAACGTGATGGCGTCGGGCTTGCGGTAGTCGCTGCCGAACTTCGCGAAGATCTTGTTCCACGACACGCCGATGGAGACCGTGCAGCCGAGCTCGGCTTTCATGCGCTCGGATATCTCGGCGGCCACGATGCCCACGTCGCCGCCGTGCAGCGCGAGCGAACCCGTTAAGTCGAGCCAGCATTCGTCCAGCCCGAACGGCTCCACGAGGTCGGTGTACTGGTAGTAGATGGCGCGCGCCATCTCGGAATAGCGGCGGTACAGCTTGTAGCGCGGCGGCAGCACGATGAGGTCGGGGCATTTCGCGCGCGCCTGCCAGAGCGCCTCGGCCGTCTTGATGCCGTAGCGCTTGGCCTCGATGCTTTTCGTGAGCACGATGCCGTGGCGCAGCTCCTCCTTGCCTGCCACCACGATGGGCTTGCCGCGCAGCTCGGGCTGCTCGGCTTGCTCGACGCTCGCGTAGAACGAGTTCATATCGCTATGCAGAATGACCCGATCCACGCGCACCCCCTACGAACGGCAATAGAAATCTAGGCCCTCAACGGGCATTCTTTCAATTATTATGAAACATATGTTCGCACTAAGGTGACGTGAAAGTCAATCGAACAAACTATGGAAAATAGTTTCTCCTGAGAGTGTTGCTATTAGAAATGGTCGCTGAATAGGCCGGAGTACATGGAGCCGTCATCGTAGCTGAAGTCGGCCTTGGAGGCTCGCATCATGTAGTCGTGCGAGCTCACGTTGGCACCCGAGGAACCACCGATGCGCGTGCCGAAGATCGTGATCTTGCCCACGCTCGACTCAATGTCGATGTCGAGCGAATTGCCCCAGATGCTTCCCTTGGCCTTGTAGTCGATCTGCCCGACTTCGGGGAACTCGCCCGATCCCTCGAATGCGAACTCCTTGCCAGAGCAGGTGCCCTCGAACCGCGCATCGTGCAGGTCCTCGCCCACGTTCAAGATGCCGACGATCGCATCTTCCTCGCTCTTGAGCGAAACCGTCCCCCGCCGATGCAGCTTAGGAGTGTCCACAGAGATATCAAACGTCCCGTCAATCATTTCCTTCTTCTTCCTCCCCGAAACGCTCGGAGCCCCATCGCCCCGAAGATTTCAGCTACTAGTACCAACGCCGAAAGTCCCTACAACGTAAACGCAGGGCCCTTGAGGGCTTGGGGGCGGGGAAGGGCTGAGCGAGGTCAAGCGAAAATCGTCTAAGAGACCAAGGCTC
>CACWWI010000235.1 GCA_902764575.1 uncultured Coriobacteriaceae bacterium | reverse complement strand
GACATGTTTGCCATGTTCGCGGCAAATTGTGTGGGCCCGCTGGCGCGGGCATCTGATGTATGCCGCGCTTTCGCGCGGCGGGCGCTCGGTGAGCGCCCCTACGAGGCTCCCCGAGCCAATTGCTACTCGCAGGTTGCCCTGTCGACGCGCGTAAGCGCGACGATTACTTGTAGTCTTCTTTTAGCGCTGCCCAGGCTTTGCGGGAGTTGCGGATGGTGTCGGCGCTCACGCAGTAGCCGGCGCGGGCCCAGCCGGGCACGCCGAAGCAGTCGGAGTTCACGAGCAGCAGGTCGTGATCGCGCGCCTTGTCGCAGAACGCTTGCGAGTCGTCTTCGAGCGCCTTCACCCACAGGTAGAACGCGCCGTCGGGCTGGATGTAGGTGTAGCCCAGCTCGTCGAGCATGCTCGTCAGCAAAGTGCGGTTCTCCGCGTAGGCGTCCACGTTCGTGGGCTCGTTGATGCACGTCTCGATGACGCGCTGGAACAGCACGGGCGCGCAAATGAACCCGAGCGCGCGGCCAGCGCCGCCCACGGCCGCGGCAACGTCCGCCGCCTGCTCCATGAGGTCGCTCACGTAGATGTAGCCGATGCGCTCGCCGGGAAGCGACAGGCTCTTCGCCCAGCTGTAGCACACGATGGTGTTGCGGTAGTAGTTCGCCGTGAAGGGCACGTCCTTGCCGTACGTGATCTCGCGGTACGGCTCGTCGCTGATGAGGTAGATGGGGTGCCCGACCTCGGATTCCTTCTCCTCGAGGAGCGCTGCGAGGTCCTTGATGTTCTGCTCGGTGTAGATGCATCCCACCGGGTTGTTCGGCGAGTTGATGACGACCGCCGCCGTCTTGGCGTTGATGGCGGCGCGCAGCGCGTCGATGTCGAGCTGGAAGTCGCTCGCGCGCATGGGCACCTCGACGCACGTGCACTGGGCCGACTCGATCATCACCTTGTACTCCGTGAAGTACGGGGCGTTGACGATGACCTCGTCGCCGGGGTGCGTGATGGCTGCGGTGGTGATGTAGAGCGCCGCGGTTGCGCCAGCCGTCAGGTATACCTGCGCAGCCGTGGCGGGAATGCCGAACCGCTCGCGCAGGTTGTCGGCCACGGCCTGACGGGCGCTCTCGAGCCCTGCCGCCATGGTGTAGCCGTGCAGCACCTCGGGAGGTTCCTCGAGCAGCTCCTCGATGCGGGCGCGCACCGCGGGAGGTGCGGGGATGGACGGGTTGCCGATGGAGAGGTCGAACACGTTTTCCTCGCCGATTTCCGCCTTGCGCTTCAGGCCGTAGGCATACTGCACGCGGATAGGGTTGGGCTGCTTGCCCAACCCCAGCATTCTTTCGTTGATCATGGGGTCTCCTATCTGGCGAGCCTGGGGCAGCGTCGCTATCGATGGTCGTCGTCGCTGAGGGATTCCGGCCTCACGACGAGCACGTCGCACTTGACGCTGCGGATGAGGTGGGTCGACACGCTGCCGACGAACGCGTACTTGATGGTGGAGAGGCCGCGCACGCCGCAGATTACCAGGTCGGGCTCGAACGGCTCGATGAGCGCCTCCACGAGCGTCTCCGACACGCGGCCCGCGCGCACCTGCACGTCGACGGACGGGATGCACTCGTCGCCCTGGGCGCGCGTGAGGTACGGCTCGAGGGCCTCGACCAGGCGGGCCTTGCCGTCCTCGATGAGGGCCCCGAAATCGATTCCGTTCGCCTCGTAGGGAACCGAGTCGATGACGTGACCGAGCACGACCTCGGCGTTGTTGTCGTGGGCGATCGAGAGAGCGCGGCGGGTTACCGCCTCCTGCGTCTGCCCACCGTCGAGTGCAGCGAAAATCCTGTTGTAACGAGCCATAACCGCCTCCTTGTCATGAGTTGAATGCCCTCATTGTAGCGCTTTACCACGCTCGAGCGGTTCGGCGAGCGGGTTAAAGGCGCGCCGCATGGCCGCCTTCGCCCGTCCAACCGCCTACATGCTCGAGAACTTCTCGGGGGAAACGCTGATGTCGGGGTCGGCCGCCTTGGGGTCTTCCTCCAGCTTCTCCTCCACCACGCCGGGGTTCAGGGCGCGTTTCGCCTCTTTCACGGCGCGCTTCTTCTGCTTCTTCGTATTGCCCGTGTCGTTGCCCGCCAGGCGCGCCTCGAGCTTGCCGACCAAGTTGGCCAGCGGAATCGTGAGCACCAGGTAGAAGATGGCCGCCACGATGTACGGGGTGATGGAACCGGTGGATGCCACGATGGTCTTCGCGTACATGACGATCTCCATCACGCCGACGGCCGCGAGCAGCGACGTGTCCTTGTACAGGAGGATGAACTCGCTCGTCATGGTGGGCAGCACGCGGCGGATCGTCTGCGGGATGATGACGAACGCCATCGTCTGCCCGCCGGTCATGCCGAGAGAGCGCGCCGCCTCGAACTGGCCCTTGCTAATGGACTGGATGCCCGCGCGGAAGATCTCGCACTGGTAGGCCGCGGA
>CACWWI010000234.1 GCA_902764575.1 uncultured Coriobacteriaceae bacterium | reverse complement strand
CCCGATCGGGCGCTTCCCAGCCTCGCCAACGCGCCCTCATCCTTGAGCTCGGCGACAATCCGCTCGGCGCTTCTCTTCGAGCAGCCGAGCTCTTCGGAGAGCGACGAAACGTTGCCCTTCGGGTTTTCCCTGAAATAGGCAAGCGCCCGAGCTTTCACGATCTGGCGTTCTCGCTTCGGGCTTACGAAGGGCACGAGTGAGTCGCGAATGGCTTCCAGCATGAACTCCACGAAGGCCTCGCTCGACCCGGCGGCGTCGGACTTCGCGAGGGCGGCGTAGTAACCCGCCTGCCGCTGACGTATCGTGCTCTCGACGGGAAGCCACTCCAGCACGGGCCGCCACCGCGAGAGCAGCAGCGTATGCCAAAGGCGGCCCATCCTGCCGTTGCCGTCGGCGAAGGGATGGCAGAACTCGAATTCGAAATGGAACACGCACGATGCGAGCAGCGGGTGCATCGGTGTCGTTTTCAGCCAGCCGAACAGGTCGGCCATCACCTCTGGGACGTATGGCGCTGGTGTTCCCGCATGAATCAGGGCGTCGCCGTCGAACACGCCCACATTGCCCGAGCGGAAGCGGCCGGCCTCTGCGACGAGGCCGTCCATCATCGCTCGGTGAGCCGTGAGAAGGTCCTCGAGGGAATAGGGGTCCAATTCGGGAATTAAGTCGTAGGCGCGTTTGGCGTTTACGACCTCACGGATGTCGTGGCTATCGCCGAGCACGCGCTTCCCGTCGAGGATTGCCGTGACCGCCTCGGGGTCAAGCGCGTTGCCCTCGATGAGAAGGGATGAGTGGATGGTCTTGATCCTGAGCTCACGATGCAGAACCGGGCTTGCCGCAAGCGGCGCGTTCGACGGGACCATGCCCACGAGCTCGGCAATATCCATGCACAGGAAATCGATGCGGTCGTTCCGTTCAAATGGCGGCTCGTACGGCATTAGCCCTCCCTTTTTTACCGCCACTATTATACCGCCATTGGCGGTAATATCGACTCATTGTTCGCCTAGCGGCGGCGGGCGGCGAGGGCGATGCCCCCTCTCCCAGCTCCCCGGGGAATAGCAAAAACATCTTCGCTTCTGCCACATGTTTCCCCAGTTGATAAGCAGAAACGGCACTTCGTTGACAACAGTTTGCTCAAGCCGTGCAATGAAAACGAGCGAATGGGTGACATTCACCTAATCGCGTTCGCCAAGACGGCAACACAGTTGTACAATCTTCAGACTTATGGTTTTGAAAGCATGTTTTACCAGATGAGGAGCGTTTTCCCTTGTATATTCAAAGCAAGATCGCATCGGCGGTTTGGAAGTTCGCGTTGGTTGCGATTGCCACGTACGGGCTGCTCGACGGGTCGGGCATCCTTGCTGGTAAATACCTCACGGGCTTCCCCCACATGTTCACCAACGTTTCCAACATCTTCGCATGGGCGTACTTCCTCGTAGCTGCAATTCGGCTCGTTACGAGCAAGGACGACAAGCCCAAGGTCTTCGCGCCGCAGGTCAAGTACACGGCCATGATCTCGCTTCTCGTAACCGCGCTGATAGCGCATTTCTTGCTCTTCGACGCCATGTTCCAGAACGGCCAGCTCGTGTGGCACCTGGTCGCCATGCACTACGTCGTGCCGGCAATGGCCGTGCTGGACTGGCTGCTGTTCGACGAGAAGGGCAAGATGGTCGTCTGGGGCCCGTTTGCGTGGTTGTCTCTGGCGGCCGTTTACCTCGTCGTCGTGATGGTCGGCGCGGGCCCTCTCGGCATGGATTTGGGAGGGGGCACCACAGCGGGGCAAACCAGGTATCCCTACACGTTCCTCGACCCTGCCATCTCGGGTGTCGAAGGAGTCGCGTTCTTCATCGTGGCGATGCTCGTCGCCTTCGTCGCGCTCGGATACCTGATCTTCGCGATTGACAGGATCCTCGGCCGCATCGCAAAGCGAAAGCAAGCCTAAAAGACCCCCTGTAATGCCAACAACGGATACGGGAACGGTTTCGGGATGAGCCGATGGGGCCTGGCCTCATCGGCTCATTGTTGATTAACCGCGACGGCGGGCGGCGAGGGCTATGCCGCCGGCGGCGAGCAGGGCGGCGAGCGCGATGCCCGCGATAGCGAGCGGGGAGAAGTCGCCGGTCTTGGCAGACGAGGACTTGGCGGACGCGGCCTTCGCGGAGGAGGCCTTCGTCGCGGCGGAGTCGTCAGACGCGGGGGAGTCGCCGGGCGCGACGACCTCGACGGTGGCCTCGGCCAGCGCGGTCGTCTCGAAGCCCGTGCCCTCGTCGAAGAGCGCGTAGGCCTGGTAGGTCCCGACGTCCTTCACGCCGAGGTGCGTCGCGTAGGCGTAGTCGCGCGCGACGACGCAGCCCTCGGCGCCCTCGGGCTCGGCCTCCTGGACCGCCAGCACGACCAGCGAGCCGTCCTCGCCCGTCCTGTACCACACCTTGTCGCCGCTGGCCACGTCCACGTGGGTCCCGTCGACGTCGACGCCGTT
>CACWWI010000233.1 GCA_902764575.1 uncultured Coriobacteriaceae bacterium | reverse complement strand
AAGGGCATCGACGTGACGCTCGACCTGGCAGCAGGCGAGGTCATGGCAGACCCGGGGTTGTTCGACCATGCCCTCTCGAACGTGCTGGCAAACGCGGTGCGCCATGCGGCCTCGCGGATGAGCGTGACCTACGATGGGGCGCGACTTGCGGTTTGGAACGACGGGGGAGCGCCCGCGCCCGACCAGCTGCCGCACCTGTTCGACCGGTTCCATTCGGGCGAAGGCGGCTCGACCGGTATCGGGCTGGCCATCGCGAAGGAGGTCGCCGTGCTACACGGCTGGAGCATCTCCGCCCGCGCGCTCGACGACGGCCTCGAAATCGCCTTCGAGCTGGCATGAGTCCAACGCATTTGCGGAGCTCATGCGGCCTTGACACTTTTGTGACACTTTTCTAGCCGTTGGAAGGGGGATTCGGACAGCCCCTCCGCGGTACTCTGCGCCTAGCATCGGGAAAAGACGACGGAACGACGAGGCTAGGAGCAATCATGAAACGCAGAATCATCGATGGGTCTTCGACGGTAGTCCCAAACAATACGAGGGGCGCGCGCCGCTTAGTCGCGGTGGGCATGGCCATTCTCGCAGCGCTGCTTCTCGTGCTGACCATAGCCGTGCGCCCGGTTGCGTTCGCCGACAGCGGGCAAGGCGCGTCGATGGTCGCCGGCGGGCAGTCGCCTGCTAAAACGCTCGTTGCAGGCCAGGTCGCCGACAGCGGTTCTACAACTGTTCTCGTGTACCTGAACGGGTCGGACCTCGAGTCCCAAGCGGGCGAGGCCACGAGCGACATCGCCGAGATGCTCGAATCGAAGATCGGCGCCAAGGCGAACGTCGTCATCGAGACGCTCGGCACCAGCAAGTGGCAGAACTACGGCATCGCGTCTGACCACACGCAGCGCTACGTCGTGAACCAGGGCAAGCTCGAGCTCGTCGACGACAGCCTGGGGCAGCTCGACACGACCGACCCCAACACGCTTGCCGACTTCATCAGCTGGGGCGTTAAGAACTATCCTGCCGACCGCTACATCCTGGTGCTCTGGGATCATGGTGCGGGTCCGGTGTACGGCTTCGGCTACGATGAGTTCCAGAGCGAAGGTTCCGCGATGACGCTCGACGAGATGAAGCAGGCGCTCGACGCGAACCCGAACGTGCACTTCGACATCATCGGCATGGACTGCTGCATCATGGGCAGCCTGGAAACGTGCGTGGCCCTGCAGCCGTACTGCGACTACATGGTCGTGTCCGAGGACTTTGAACCGGGCGTCGGCTGGAGCTACGAAGGTTGGATGAGCATGCTCGAGCAGAACCCCGGAATCGACACGGTCGAGCTCGGCAAGGTTATCGTCGACGACATGATCGCCGATGTGGCCAAGGACAAGGAGAACGGCGAGGCGACCCTGGCCCTTATCGACGAATCGGCGGTCGACGAGCTCTACGGCGCGTGGGTCAGCTTTGCCTACGCGAACGAGGACCAGCTGCTGGGCACCAACTACAGCCAGGAAACCGAAGTACGCGATCGTCCTAACAGCAGCACGCAATCTGGGCTGCGCGTCTTCGGCGAGGCGGGCTCGTGCCAGGGCTTCTTCTGCGACGGCGGCGCCAGCTGCACCGACTGCAGCGACGACGACTGGGAGCGCCTTTGGGAAGAATGGGACTACGACGATAGCTACGTCACGATGACTGATTACTTCGTCACCGACATCATGCAGGTTGCGTCCTCGGTCGACAGTGACAAGGCGACTGCCCTCGAATCGGCCTTCGATAACGCCATGGTGCACTTTGGCAGCACGTCGGGCGAAGTGGGCATGAGCGGCCTGGGCGTCACGCTTCCGTACTCCGATGGCGAGTTCTACGACGAGCTGACGAAGGTCTTCAAGGCCTGTGGTATCGACAGCGAGTACGTCGACTGGCTCGAGGCGTTCGTGGACGTCGAGGGCGCTGGGAGCTACTACAACGACTACGGCTACGACTTCGATGACTACGGCTACGACGAGTACGGCTATGACGACAACTACGGCTACTACGACAGCTATGACAGCTACGGCTACGGCCACGATGGGCACGGCTCCGGCAGCGGAAGCGGGCACGGGTACCAGCAGAGCGGCCCTGGCGCAAGCTCGAGCGTGCCTGGTTGGCCGAGCGGCTCCTTCTCCGACGGCAGCGGCCATCACCACCGGTTCTAGGTTGTCAGCGGGAGTGAATCCAGGTCAGCGGTATCAGCGTTCGGGCCAGCGTTAGCTGGCCCGAACGCTTTTATGGCCTCGTGCCGTTGCGTCTTTCCGGTCGTAGGCGCCTCATCGGTCGCGCGACTCCTTCGCGGAGCGGATGGCAATCGGGATGGATGCGATCATGAGCGCGATCAGGGCGAGGATCAGGGCGAACGCTAAGGAGTTTGATAACTGATAAATGTAGCAGACTAATCAAAAATAGCGTCAGAATCCAAGCTGTTTACTAGGTTGTTTCTTTTGCATCGGCGTCGGTGGCCGAAGCGTGCGCTGTGGCGGTGCGTCGA
>CACWWI010000232.1:2542-5825 GCA_902764575.1 uncultured Coriobacteriaceae bacterium | reverse complement strand
CAGGTCGCGCGAGCGCTAACGAGCAGCGCGCGATAACTTTCATCCCTTGCAGTAAAGGGCTCCGTTTGCGTTTCCCGTAGCACGGAGCCCTTTTCCGTGCTGCCCCCATAACACGGGAGCCGTTTTCTGCGGCTGATTTCGTGAATGGCTCGATGCTTGACGGGGGCATCGACCTGCTAAGGGTATACTGACTCTTTGTGTGTAAAGCGAGCCAGATCCGCTTGGGATTCACGCCGAGGCGGCCCGGCTCATGCGAACGGAGAAAAGAATGGCAATTGTCGAAGAACTGGAGGCCCTGCGCGCCGACACGCTCGCTGCCATCGAGGCGGCGGTCGACACGGCGGCGCTCGACGAGGTGCGCGTGCGCGTCGTCGGCAAGTCGGGGTCGCTTACCGGTTACCTGCGCAACATGGGCCAGGTGGCCAAGGAGCAGCGCGCGACGGTGGGCAAGACCGTCAACGAGGTGCGCAACATCGTCGAGGCGGCGCTCGAGGAGCGCAAGGCGCAGCTGGCCGCAGCCGAGCTGGAGGCGAGCATCGACGCGGCGGCCGTGGACGTCACGCTGCCGGGCCGCGTGCAGCAGCTGGGCACGCGCCATCTGATCAACCGCGTGTCCGAGGAGATCTGCGACGTGTTCCTGGGCCTGGGCTACACCGTGGCCGAGGGCCCCGAGGTCGAGACCGACTACTACAACTTCACGGCGCTCAACGCGCCGGCCGACCACCCCAGCCGCTCGATGCAGGACACGTTCTACGTGGTCGACCGCTCGGGCGACGAGGCGGCGGTGCGCGGCGAGTCCGACGTGCTGCTGCGCACGCAGACGAGCGGCGTGCAGGGACAAGGGCATCACGTTCGGCGACCTGAAGGGCACGCTCGACTACTTCTGCAAGGCCGTGTTCGGCCCCGAGCGCAAGACGCGCTTCCGCGCGCACTACTTCCCGTTCACCGAGCCGTCGGCCGAGGTCGACGTCAGCTGCGGCGTGTGCCACGGCGAGGGCTGCCGCATGTGCAAGGGCACGGGCTGGCTCGAGATCCTGGGCTGCGGCATGGTCGATCCCAACGTGCTCGAGATGAGCGGCATCGACCCCGAAATCTACAGCGGCTTCGCGTTCGGCGTGGGCGTCGAGCGCGTGGCCTGCCTGAAGTACAACGTCCCCGACCTTCGCCTGCTGCTGCAGGGCGATATGCGCTTCCTGCGCCAGTTTTAGGTTCCGCCGTCCTACGGAACGGCGGAACGGGCCGACGCTGCGGCCGATTCTGGCGGCGCATTTGCCCCTTGTTTCGGCCACGGCGCGGCACGAAGGCCGCTTGGGCCGAAGGCGGGGCAACTGCACTCGCCAGAATCGCCCTCGCTGACCTTGTTGGTAATGTAAGAAAGGCCAATGTAGAAAGAGTAGAACATGAAGGTATCTCTGAAATGGCTGAGCGAATACGTCGACGTGCCGAGCGACCTCAAGGCGTTCTGCGACCGCCTGGACCTCACGGGCACGGGCGTGGAGGGCGTCGAGCGCACGGGCGATTCGTTCGATAAGATCGTGACCGCGCAGGTGCTCGAGAAGGAGCCGCACCCCGACTCCGACCACCTGTGGGTGTGCAAGGTCGACGTGGGCGCGAACAACGTCGACGCGGACGGCAACCCCGAACCGCTGCAGATCGTGTGCGGCGCGCAGAACTTCAACGCCGGCGACCACATCGTCACGGCGCTCGTGGGCGCCACGCTGCCGGGCGATTTCACCATCAAGAAGGCGAAGATGCGCGGCGTGGCGAGCATGGGCATGAACTGCTCCGAGCGCGAGCTCGGCTTGAGCGACTCGCACGAGGGCATCATGATCCTGCCCGAGGACGCGCCCGTGGGCGTGCCCTTCGCCGACTACATGAAGATGAGCGACACGGTGCTCGACCTCGAGATTACGCCGAACCGCCCCGATTGCCTGAGCATGGTGGGCATGGCGCGCGAGGTGGGCGCGATGTACCGCGAGGACGTGACGCTGCCGCTCTACGAGCTGGAAGAGGACGCGAGCCTGCCGAACGCAGCCGACCTGTGCACGGTCGAGATCCAGGATCCCGAGCGCTGCCCCCGCTACACGGCGCGCGTCATCAAGAACGTGAAGATCGGGCCCAGCCCGCAGTGGCTCGCCGAGCGCGTGACCGCCGCCGGCGCCCGCTCCATCAACAACGTGGTCGACGTGACCAACTACATCCTGTTCCTGTACGGCCAGCCGCTGCACGCGTTCGACTACGACAAGCTGGTCGGCGCCGACGGCAAGGCGCACATCATCGTGCGCGCTGCGGCTGACGGCGAGGAGTTCACCACGCTCGACGAGGTGGACCGCACGCTCACGAGCGACATGACCGTTATCGCCACGCCCGACCGTGCGGTGGCGCTCGCCGGCGTCATGGGCGGCCTCGACTCCGAGATCACCGAGGAGTCGACCACCGTGCTGCTGGAGGCCGCGACGTTCGAGCGCGGTCGCACCAGCCGCACGAGCCGCAACCTGGGCCTGATCAGCGAGTCCTCGATGCGCTACGAGCGCGGCGTGGACGACAACCCCATCGCCGACTACTCCGCCGCCGCCGCGGCCCTGTTCGCCGAGGTGGCGGGCGGAACCGTATGCCCCGGCATCGTCGACGTGTACCCCGCGCCCACCGCGCCCGTGCAGCTGCAGTTCCGCATCCCGCGCTTCTGCCAAATGATGGGCGTCGACGTGCCCCAGGCCGATATCGTCGACATCCTGGAGCGCCTGGACTGCGAGGTGGCCGACGCGCCCGAAGGCGCCGAGGTGCTGCAGGTGACGGCCCCGACGTGCCGTCCCGACCTGGAGCGCGAAATCGACCTGTACGAGGAGGTCCTGCGCCTGTGGGGTATGGACCTCGTGCCGCCGACGCTGCCGGCGAGCCCCGACCGCGTGGGCGCGCTCACCGACGAGCAGCTGCTCGTGCGCAAGATCAACCGCACGCTCACGTCCGCCGGCCTGAACGAGACCACCACGTACTCCTTCACCGACCCGGCCGATATGCTGAAGCTGCGCCTGGTCGCGGAGGGCCCTGCCGGCTCCGAGGCGCGTCTGGGCGAAGCCGCGCCGGCCTCTGGCATCACAGGCGACCCGGTGGAGCTGATCAACCCCATGAACGCCGAGCAGTCGGTCATGCGCCAGAGCATCATCCCGGGGCTGCTCCATTCCGTTGCCTACAACCAGGCGCACGGTGTGAAGAACGTGCAGCTCTACGAGACGGGCAAGGTCTTCTTCGCCCACGAGGGCCGCAAGCAGCCCAAGGAGCGCGG
>CACWWI010000232.1:0-2510 GCA_902764575.1 uncultured Coriobacteriaceae bacterium | reverse complement strand
TCGTCGAGAGCCTGGCCCGCGAGCTGGCGCTTCCCAAGATGCGCTACAAGGCCATCCCCGCCGAGGAGGCGCCGTTCCTGCAGCCCGGCCGTGCGGCCGAGGTGTACAGCGGCGGCACGAAGCTCGGCTGGGTGGGCGAGCTGCACCCGCTTGCCGTCGACGCCTTCGAGGCGACGGCGCCGGTCGTGGCGTTCGAGCTCGACATGGAGGCGCTGGGCAAGTCGGCCCGCATCTCGCGCGATTACGTCGACGTGCCCGAGTTCCCGCCCGTCGACATGGACATCGCGCTGGTCGTGAACGAGGACGTGACCAACGAGCGCCTGGTGCAGTGCATCACGAGCGCGGGCGGCAAGCTGCTCGCCGACGTGCGCCTGTTCGACGTGTACCGCGACGATTTGCGCCTGGGTGCGGGCAAGAAGTCCATGGCCTATGCGTTGACTTTCCGCGCTCCAGACCGTACTCTTACGGGCGAAGAGGTCGAGAAGGCCGTTGAAAAGCTGAAGAAGAAGGTGGCTGGCGCAACGGGCGCAGAAGTGCGAGGCTAACCAGGGGGAAGGGCCGTCATGGGACCCTTGTCGGTCTTTAGCGTCATCAATACCGCGTCGTTCAGCTTCGGCGCTATCTTGGTGTGCCTGACCTGCCTGGTCTACCTGGCGTTGCGCGGCCGCTTCGAGAAGAGCCAGACCAAGCTCGTCCTGGTCATCGTGATCATCCTCATCGTAAATTCCGTGAGCAGCATGGTTGCGGAGGTGCTCAAGCACCACATGCTCACGAGCGATGTCGCAGCCGTGAGCGTGTACGTGGCGAACTACGTGTACTTCGTCTTCCACACGATGCTCGCTCCGATGGTATGCGTGTATTTCCTCACCGTGTGCGGCCGGCCAGCCAACCGCAAGAGGAGCACCTACGTGCTCACGGCGCTCCCGTTCTTCGTAACCGAAGCGCTCGTCGTGTTCAACCCCTTCACCCATTGGGTGTACTACTACGGCACGAACCAAGCGTTCACGCGGAACTGGGCCATGTATGTGCTCTACGCGGTGAGCGCGTTCTACCTCCTGTACGGTATAGTCACGCTGTTTTCCAGGTGGCATGCGCTCACGCGCGTCAAGCGCCGGGCCATGATGTACTTCTTCATCATGGTCGTCGCGGGCGTCACCGTCCAGCTCGTCGAGCCTTCTGTCCGCATCGAGCTGTTCGCCGAGTCGATTGCCATGATGGGGGTCATCCTCTTCGTCGACAACGAAGAGGAGTACATCGACTCCGAGACGGGCGTGTACAACCGCAACGCCCTGAAGGCCAACCTCGACATGCTCGTGAGCCTGAAGGACCCCGTGTACATGATCGCCGTGCGCGTGACGAACGCCGACGCGTTCACGCGCATCGCCGGCTCCGCGCGGGCGCGGCAGCGCATGGTGGCGATCGTGGCTCAGCACATGAAGTCGGTTGTGCCCTGGTACCGTGTGTACCGGACGGGCCCTGCGCAGTACGCGATCTTCGACTCGACGATCGACGAGCAGGGCGCGCTCGAGATCGCGCACAAGGTCTCCGAGCGGTTCAATAGCAGCTGGGACTACCATGGCGTTTCAATCGACCTTCACGCCATCGTCGGGATCGCGCTCATCCCCGACGATTTGGGCACGGCGAACGACGTGCTGTACTTCATCGACTCCCCCGTGCCGGCAACCTTGGACAAGAAGGTGCTCGAGCGCTCGGACCTAGGTTACCTCATGCGCCGTGCGAAAGTGGAGGCCGCGGTGCAGCGCGGCCTGGTCGAGTCCAACTACGAGGTGTACTACCAGCCGATTTGCGATTCGCGCGGGAACGTGGTCGGCGCCGAGGCGCTCATGCGCCTGCATGACGAGGTGCTCGACGAGATCGCGCCCCAGGAGTTCATCGAGGTGGCCGAGCGCATCGAGCTCGTCGATGCAATCGGCGATTTCGCGCTCCACGAGGTGTGCGATTTCCTGCAGAGCGGCGTTCCGCAGAAGCTGGGCATCGAGAGGATCGGCGTCAACCTGTCGGTCATCCAATGCATGAAGGTGGATTTCCCCGCCCACATCAAGGAGATGGTCGAGGAGCACGGGGTCGACCCGCAATTGGTGAGCTTCGAGATAACCGAATCGGTGGCCGCCGGGAACTACGACTTCCTGAACAAGACGATGAGCCAGGTCAAGGCCGACGGGCACAGCTTCTCGATGGACGATTACGGGACGGGCTATTCCAACCTGCACTCGCTGCTCACGCTCGAATTCGACACGGTGAAGATCGACAAGGACGTGCTCTGGGACGCCGAACGGAGCGACACCGGCATGGCCGTCCTGAGGACCAGCGTGAGCTTGCTGCGCAACGTCGGCTGCAAGGTACTTGTCGAAGGTGTGGAGACGGAGAACCAGCACAAGCTGCTGCATTACCTGGATATCGATTACTACCAGGGCTTCTACTTCGCAAGGCCCATGCCCAAGGACGAATTCGTGGAATTCGTCGAGAAGCATCGGGTATGATGTTAGCTA
>CACWWI010000231.1 GCA_902764575.1 uncultured Coriobacteriaceae bacterium | reverse complement strand
GATTGCCTGGGGCGCGGTTATGCCCTTGCGGAATCCCGCCTCGAGCAACCCCTGGACTTCCTCCACGAGGCCTTCGGCCACCATTGCGTCGACCCTGCGGTCGATCCGTTCCCGCAGCACTTCGGGGGGAACGGAGAGGCCGATGAACACGGCTGGGTATCGCTGGGGGATGTGCGCGAGCCTCTCCTTCTGCTCTGCGTAGCTCGTGCCGTCCTCGAGCATCTCGAAGGCCCGCACTACGCGCTTAACGTCGTTCTCGGGGATGACGCGGGCGCTGTCCGGGTCGGTTTCGAGGAGTAGCGTCCACAGGGCGTGGGAGCCTTGCTCCTCCGCGATTGCGAGGTACTTCTCGCGGACGGGGTTTCCGACCTGCTCGCCCTTCGGGAACTCGTAGTCGTCGATAGCGGCCCTCACGTAGAAGCCCGTCCCGCCGCAGAGCACGGCGTGCTTGCCGCGCCCTTCGATATCGTCGAAGCAGCGGCGCGCGTAGTCCTGGAACAGCGCCGCCGAGAACGGCTCGCCGGGATCCACGAGGTCGAGCCCGTGATGGGGCACTTTCCGATGGGCGACGGGCATCTTGCCCGTCCCGATGTCCATGCGGCGGTAGACCTGCATGGAGTCGGCGCTCACCACTTCCCCGCCGATCCTCAGGCACACGGCCTGGGCGAGGTCGCTCTTACCCGATGCGGTGGGGCCGACGATGCATATGACGGGGCTTCTATCCGATAATGCCGCCATGGCTCACCCTAAGCCAAGCGGCCGCGCAGGTACCACGTCCTCGCCTCGTCGATCAGGACGTCGCGCGTTTGTCCCACGAGCTCGTCGATCGAGCATCCCTCGGGGACGATCGCGTGCACGTTGATGTTCTCGGGGCTATGGCCTGTAGCGATGCCGGGCTCCTTCTTCGAGGGGCCCTCGAAGAGCACGGGTACAACCTTCCCGAGCGAGGCTTTGTTGTACGCGAGCGCACCGTCCTCCACCACCGTGCGCAACCGCTCGAAGCGCTCTTGTATGACGCTGCGCGGCGTGTCGTCGACGAGCTTGGCGGCCGGCGTGCCCTCGCGCTTGGAGTAGATGAACGTGAACACCTGGGAGTAGCCCACGCGCTTGACGAGGTCGTACGTGCCCTGGAAGTCCTCCTCGGTCTCGCCGGGGAACCCGACGATGATGTCGGTTGAAAGCGCTATGCCGGGGCACGCGTCGCGGAGCTTGTCGATGAGGCCGAGGTAGTGGTCCACGGTGTACACGCGGTGCATGGCCTTGAGGATCGCATCCGATCCCGACTGTGCGGGCAGGTGCAGGGCCGGCATGAGGTTCGGCAGCGTTGCGAACTTGCCTATGACCTCGTCGGTGAGGTCCTTGGGATGGCTCGTGGCGAACCGGATGCGCTCGATGCCCGTGTCCGCGACGGCCTCGAGGACGTCCGCGAAGCGGGGCTTGCCGTAGAGGTCCCTGCCGTAGGAGTTGACGTTCTGGCCGAGGAGCGTGATCTCCTTCACGCCCGAGGCGACGTATGAACGCGCCTCCGACACGATGTCTTCGAGCGGGCGCGACTTCTCGCGCCCGCGCACGTAGGGCACGATGCAGTACGTGCAGAAGTTGTTGCAGCCGATGGTGATGGGCAGCCAGGCAGCCCAAGAGTGCTCGCGCACTGTGGGGAGGTCAGTCGGGAAGGCGTCGCTCTCCTCTACCGTCTCGGCGGTGCGCTCGTGGTCGTTGATGGCGGCATCGAGCAGGCTCGGCAACGACGCGAGGTTGTTGGTTCCGAAGACGACGTCTACGTGGTCGAGCTCGTCGAGCAGCTTGCCCCCGTCGCGCTGGCCGATGCAGCCGCCGATGGCGACGATCCGCTTTTGGAGGGGGCTGCCGGCCCTGAGCGGCACGTTCTTCATGCTCGATACCTGGCCCATGAGGCGCACGTCGGCGGCTTCGCGCACGCAGCACGTCATGAACACGGTCACATCGGATTCCTCGACGGTGGCAACGGGGAGCGCGCCGAGGCCCTCGAGCATGCCGGCGATGCGCTCGGAGTCGTGCTTGTTCATCTGGCACCCGAACGTTTGGATGTGGAAGGTCAGATCGAGGTATCTCTTCGACCCGAAATCAGCGTCCATGAAGGAAACCTAGTTCTGAAGCGATGGCGCGAACTCGTCGTCGACGTCGGCGGTGCCATGCAGGTACTGGGCCCTTATGGCGAAGTGGATGGCGGTGCGGTACTCGCCGTCGATGATGATGTCCGCGAACGAGGGAACGCAGGCAATCTCGATTCCGACCGGCGAAAGGAAGCCGCGCGAGATCGCTATCGCCTTGACCGCCTGGTTCACCGCCCCGGCGCCCACGGCTTGCATCTCGACGGGCACGCCGTCCTTGACCATGCCCGCTATGGCGCCGGCCACAGAGGCGGGAGACGATTTCGAGGAAACCTTGAGGCAGCTGAGGCCGGAGTATTGATCGTTGCCCTGCATATCTATCCTTTAGTTTGTAGCGTTTCGAGTACGAATGTATTTCGTTCGATATGCTTCGTTGTTCGGTAGTGAATCATTCTACTTGTTAAA
>CACWWI010000230.1 GCA_902764575.1 uncultured Coriobacteriaceae bacterium | reverse complement strand
AGCGCCGAGAACGGTTCGTCCAGGATGAGTATTTCGGGACGCATGACAAGGGCGCGGGCTAGGGCAGTGCGTTGGGACTCGCCTCCACTGATGACGCCTGGGAAGCGGTCGGCGAGGTATTCGATGTTGAACAATTTGAGCATAGCGCTCACCGGCTCGTCGATGTCGTGCGGCCGCGGCCTCATGCGCTTCAGGCCGTAGGCGATGTTGTCGCGCACGGTCATGTGCGGGAAGAGGGCGTAATCCTGGTACAGGATGCCCAAGTGCCGCTGTTGGATGGGCAAAGCATCGATGCTCTTGCCGTCGAGCAGGATCGTTCCGCCGTCGATGGGGAAGGCCCCGGCAATGGATTCCATGAGCACGGTCTTGCCTGACCCGGTGGTTCCCAGGATGGCGAATATCTCGCGTTCGTACACCGACAGCTCGCTCACCTCGAGCGTGAACTCGCCACGCGTGACGCGCAAGTCGTGTATGTCGATGCGCCCCGGCATGGGCTAGGCCTTCTTCCAGCGCTTTTTTCGCTCGACGCGGTTGCTGCCGACGGGGCGGCTGAGCACGTTCGCGACGATGAGCGTGATTGCCGACACGATGAGCATGATCATGGCGGTGGCCATGGCCGTGTCGGTGTTTCCCGTCGAGATGGACAGGTACACGCTGCCCGGCAGCGTCTCCGTTCTCATTCGCGTGACTCCGACGAGCATGAGGGTCGCGCCGAACTCTCCCATGCCACGCGCCCAGGTGAGCACGAACGTGCTGATGATCGAATTTCGGCACACCGGCAGGATGACGGTGCGAAATGCATCGAACGAGCTGGCGCCGAGCGTCTTGGCGACGAACTCCATGCGCGGGTTCACGTCGCCGAACGCGGTGCGCACCATGCGGATGGAGAACGGCAGGTTAACGATGAGCTGCGCGAACACGATGCCGGTGGGCTGGAACACGACCGCGAAGCCGATGTCCTTGAGCGCTTTGCCGGCGGGAGAGGAGAACATGAGCAGCAGCGCGAAACCCAGGAGGATGTAGGGCAACGACAGCGTGAGCTGCATGAGCGTCTCAGCTGCACGTTTGAACGGCATGTTCGTGCGCGTGAGGGCGTAAGCGGTTGGTAGTGCGAACACCAGGCAAAGCGATGTCGAGATGGTGGAGGTCACCACGCTCATGCGGAGGGAGAAGAGCACCTCTTCCGACGAAACCGCCTCTCCCAGATGCGTGATTCCGCCGGCTACGATCGTGAAAATGGCGCTGCCGATGAACAGCAGGGCGACGCAAGCGAATCCGATGCAGATGATCGGGAACGCTTCGCTTCGCCTGTGCCCGCACTTGCAGGTGGTCTCGTTGTTCTTCTTCATGGCACGCTTCAAAGGAGTCGCCGGCCGTGCATCGCTCGAACAGGTGCACGGCCGGCATGGGAAAGGGAAGGAGCGGAGGGTTCGCTGTTAGGCAAGCTCGTATCCGAACTTCTTCCAGACGTCCTGCGCTTCGCTCGTTTGCAGGTAGTTCTGGAACTCCTTGGCTGCAGCCTGGTCGCCAACGCTGGTGAGCAGGGCGGCTGGAACGACCTTGACGTAGCTGTCGAGGTCCTTGGTGTCGAGGATCTTGGCCCCGTCGGCTTTCACGTTCTCCTTCCAGACGATGCCCGCGTCGCCTTCGCCGTTGGCAAGGGCCGTGGCAATCTGAGGAGCGGTCGTGGTGGTGCTGATAGCGTTCTTCTGCTGTAGGCCGTCCCAGATGCCGGCGTCGGTGAGCGCCTTCTTGGCGATCTTGCCGATAGGGGTCGATTCGGGATCGCCGATAAGCAGCAAATCTGCGTTTGCCAGGTCGCTCAGGCCCGCGATGCCCTTGGGGTTGGCGGTGGGCACGGCGATAACGGGAATGTGCTTGACCAGGTCCGTGCTCTCTTTGACGCTTTCCTCCACGGGCTTGAGTTCTTCTTTGGACCCTGCGATGAAGAAGTCGCCCTCCTGAGTTTCCTTGATCTGGGTCTGAATCTGCGCAGCATTGGCGAACGTGACGTTCATC
Organism: uncultured Coriobacteriaceae bacterium; assembly: GCA_902764575.1. GTDB lineage: Bacteria > Actinomycetota > Coriobacteriia > Coriobacteriales > Eggerthellaceae > UBA9715. The sequence goes on along the minus strand of CACWWI010000230.1, from coordinate 570 downwards.
TTGCAACCGGTTGACTTCTCGAACGCCTCGGCGATTTCGGTGAAGGGGTCGGTCATGCCCGCGCCGCAGTAGATGTTGAGCTGGGAGCTGCCAAGGGATGCGGCGCTTGCAGAGGAGGAGCCCGACGCCGAAGCGGACGCCGATGTCGAAGAGACGGCAGAAGAGGCGCTTCCGGACGAGGAGCAGCCAGCGAGCATTACGCCGCTTGCTACGGTGGCACCAATGATTCCGGTAAGTTTGAATAGGTCGCGCCTCGAATACAGGCGCTCTTGCATGCTGCTCATCAGGTTCCTCTCTTTCGTGTGCAGGATGACAAAACTTCTGATTTGCACTATCCTCAAACAAGAAATGTTCGAGTAAAGATAGAATATTCGTAGCAAAAGAGATATTCAACCAAGAATACTACTAGGTTTTATATAGTTGCAAGAAAGGATAATGATGGTTCGCATTCCCAACGCTCGGCTCGACTACTTCATGGCCGAGGACGTTCCCTACCTCGACCTCACGAGCGAGGTTCTCGGCATTGGCGATGCGTCTGGCGAGATGGAGTACTTCTCGCGCGAGGCGTGC
>CACWWI010000229.1 GCA_902764575.1 uncultured Coriobacteriaceae bacterium | reverse complement strand
CGCGTACCCGTCGGGAAGCGGGTTTCGCGGCCCGTGGTACAGCAGGTCGCCGAGCAGGATCACCTGGTCGGGCGCTTCCGCCTCGATTTCCGCAACGAGCTTGCGGCACCATTCGGCCGACCCGTGGATGTCGGATGCGATTACTATGTTCACGCGCGTTCCCCCTACCCTAGAAGCCCAGGTTGTCGTTGACGAGGATCACGTGGATGCGGCCCTCGTGGCGCGAGAAGCGCGTGATGAGGAACTGGCAGCAGATCGTGTCGATCGACTTGCAGTCGGCGCACGCTCCCGTCTTGGAGCATGGCGTGGACAGCCCGAAGCGCTGCGCGTTGATGGGCGCTGCCACGTTGCGGGCACGCTTCATGGCGCCGTCGACGTCGTCGCAGATCTTGTTCATGCCCACGATGAACACGACCTTCTTCGGTCCCTGCGCGATGCACGACACGCGATTGGAGTTGCCGTCGATGTTGACGATGATGCCATCCTCGGTCATGGCGTTCGCGCTGGCCAGGAACACGTCGGCATCGTAGGCCGCCAGTAGCGCTTCACGCGGGTCGGCGATGGCGTTGCGGTCGATGAAGTTGTACGGGCCGGCCTTCAGCGCATCGACCAGGCCGATCTCGATGGCGCTCATGCAGCCGCCCATCGTGATCGAGCTGCCCTCGGATATGATATCGAGCGCCTGGGCGCACGCCTCCTCCTTGGTCGCCGCATAGTATCCCGTCATGTTGCGCGACTTCAGGCCCTTGATGACCTTCTGCGCCAGCATCTCGTTGCGCTTGCGGATGTTCTCGTCCATGATGCGCTCCTTCCCCGCCGCCATGTCGGGCGCGGCGGCCGCCCGGTTCTCTCCCAGCACCACTTTACCCGAACATCCGCGAGCGAATGGCCAAGAAGAGCATCCCGATGGATTGTTCTGGTACTATCTTGATGTTCGAAACGCGAAAGAAAAACTAATCATGAAGAAGTACAGCGCCAGGCAAATCGCGGGATTCATCGTGCCGTCAGTCATCGGCATCCTCCTGTTCATGATCCCCATCTACGTAGCGGGCGGATGGACGTCCGTGAACGGCGTCCCGACCTTCGTGCCCGAAGGCACGACCCTCACCGTCAACGGCGAGGAGGTCGTGGGCAGCGGCAGCTGGACCATCGCCGTCAAGGTGCTCGCCGACATCATCGGGATGCTACTCGCCGATTTCCTCCCGCTGCTGTGCGCGATCATCGTGACGGTCTCCGCCGTGCTGGGCCTCGCGTCGCTCGGCAAGCCGTCGTTTATCACGAGCTACCCCATCGTCGACAAGACGTTCACGGCCACGCCCGTCTGGGCCGTCATCCGCACCATCGGCGCCGTGTTCATATGGATCGCCTACTTCAAAGTCGGGCTCGACGACAACGGCGAAATCGTAAGCCCACTCGGCTACATTTCGGCGGGCAACGCCGGCGGGTTCGTCCTGGGCGACCTGCTCACCGTGCTCGTCATCATCTTCCTGCTGGCGGGCCTGCTGCTGCCCCTGCTGCTCGACTTCGGCCTGCTGGAGTTCGTCGGCGCGCTGCTCACCAAGGTCATGCGCCCGCTGTTCAAAATCCCCGGCCGTGCAGCGGTCGACTGCATCACGTCGTGGATCGGCGACGGCACGCTCGGCGTCATGCTCACGGTGAACCAGTACGAAGGCGGCTACTACTCCGCCCGCGAAGCGTCCATCGTGTCGACGACGTTCTCGGCCGTGTCGATCACGTTCTCGATCGTCGTGCTGGCACAGGTGGGGCTCATGGACTACTTCGGGGTGTACTACCTGCTCATCTGCCTCGTCGGCATCGTCTGCGCGCTCATCCTGCCGCGCATCCCGCCGCTATCGCTGAAAAAGGACACGTACCTCGTGCAGGGCAAAGCCATGCCCGACAGCCTGCCCGAAGGCTACAGCTCTTCCGTGCAGTACGGCTTGAGCCTAGCCGTGCAGCGCGTCGACGAGCACCGCGGCATCGTGCAGTTCCTCGAGAACGGCGTGAAGAATGCGGCGGGCATGTGGTTCGGCGTCATGCCCGTGGTCATGTGCATCGGCACTCTGGCGCTCATGCTCGCCAACAACACGCCCGTCTTCGACTACCTGGGCATGCCCTTCATGCCGCTGCTCGATCTGCTGCAGGTGCCCCAGGCTGCAGAGGTATCGAAGACCATGATCGTGGGATTTACCGACATGTTCACGCCGTCGGTCATCGCGGCCGAGGCGGTCACGTCCGACATGTCGCGCTTCATCGTCGCCGTCATATCGGTCACGCAGCTTATCTACCTGTCGGAGGTCGGCGGCCTGATTCTGGGTTCGAAGATTCCCGTGAACCTGCTCGAGCTGTTCTTGCTGTTCCTCGAGCGCACCATCATCAGCCTGCTCATAGTCGCACCCTTGGCGCATCTTATTTTCTAGGGGAAGCGCACGTTCAATCGAAATCGTGAAGTCTGAAAAATGGGGTATTGCACCGACGCACCATGTCAAGTAATATAACCTTCGCTGAAAACACGGGGTGTTAGCTCAGTTGGTTAGAGCGCCGGGGGGTGTTAGCTCAGTTGGTTAGAGCGCCGGCCTGTCACGTCGGAGGTCGCGAGTTCAAGTCTCGTACATCCCGCCACGAAACACCAGCTCAGCCCATTTAAATGGCTGGGCTTTTTTCTTGCCATGGGGCGGTTTCGACGCCGAGTGTAACCCAACATGGCTGTAACATATAGGGATCTTACACTTGCATTTGAGCTATTCATGCTGTCCGTATCGACTTAATATGTGCTAATATTCAGCAATAACGAACAGAAGAGGTGATTGGCAACGCAACAAATTGAGGATATAGCGCAGGCCAACGGTGGCCTCGTAACGACAGCACAGGTGGTAGAAGCGGGCATCCCCCGTGCCCGGCTATCGGACATGGTCAAGTCCGGCGAGCTCGAACGCGTCCAGAGGGGCGTCTACTGTCTGGCCGACGCCTGGGAGGATGAATTCTTGTCCGCGCAGCTGCGCTTCCCGAAAGGGGTGTTCTCCGACGGCACGGCCCTCTTCCTGCATGACTTCACTGACCGCACGCCCTTCTCGCTGACCATGACCTTCCCGCGCTCGTACAGGGCCACAAAGGTGCGCGAGGCGGGCATCGAGGTGAGGACGTGCGCAGACGAGGTGCTAGACCTCGGAATCTGCAACGTGCGTACTCCTTATGGGAACAGCGTCCGTGCGTATGACCTCGAAAGGACGCTCTGCGATATGGTCCGCGGGCAGAGAGTTGTAGACGTCCAGGTTGTTAACCCTGCCATGAAGGCATACGCTCGCAAGAAGGGAAAAAGCC
>CACWWI010000228.1 GCA_902764575.1 uncultured Coriobacteriaceae bacterium | reverse complement strand
TAGGTCCACCCGGCCTTGGTCCGCTCGGCGATCCACCTGCGGTGCTCGAGGACTGCCAGGCATTCGACCTCGCTCGTGGTGAGCGAGGTCACTCTTTGGTCGGGGTAGCAGCTGCCGTCGGGGACTATCTCGTAGCCCAGGACGTCGAGCTTGGAGGGGATGCTCTTTATGTGCTCGATGCTGGAGTTGCGCAGGTCGATGGGCTGGTCGGCGAACGAGTCGTAGCCGCGCTCTTTGCCGGACGCCGCCCGGTCGGAGCTGTACCGCTTGAACGACGTCTTGGCGAGGTCCGTGATGACGTCGGAGCGCGCGCCGCTCGCCGCCTGGTTCTGGCTCGCGAGTAGGCTGGGCGTGGCTGTGAGCAACGGCCTGGCGCTCCCGGGGCCGTAGAGCGCGCAGACCACCGTGTTCCACACGAGTTGCTCTTTCGCGGCCAGCCATGCGGGCAGCATGTCGCCGTACCCGTCGGTTTCGAAATCGGGGTGCGCCTCGCGCGCAGCGTGCACGATCTCGATGAGCTCGGGGGCCGCGATTGCAGCGAGCGGGGTCGTGCTCGAGCTCACGTCTTGCTGGTACGAGTCGATTGCCTCGAGCAGGGAGTCGTGGAAGTACTGGCACGGGGCGTCCCCGTAGCCGAGCTCGACGAACCGGCTCTTCAGCTCGTTCGCGAGGAACGTCATGACGTCGGCGTCTTCCCACCAGCCGCCGGAGACGAGGCCGATGCGGTCCTGGAGGCACCACACGGGCAGGACGGCGTACAGCGCGTCGAGCGCCGATGCGGCGGGCAGGGCGTCGTAGGCGGCCGCTTCCGCTTTCATGTCGCGCACGATGCTGCTAAGCGCCTCCGCGCATTCGGGGTGGAGCTCCGAGACGCCTAGCGCCCTGGCCTCGAACTCGACGACGGGCCCCTTGCCCTTCCCTTCGGCCGATCCCCTGCGGTTGTTCGCCGCGAAGGGCGGGTGGAAGCGTTCGAAGGTCGCGACCGCCTCGTCGTTGCCGAGCTTGTTCAGCTTGAGCGTGTGCGTGCTCCACACCGTCACCGCCTTCAGCAGCTCGGCTGCTTCTTCGGGGCCGCATGCGTCCACGATGCGGCCCTCGTAGGCGGCAAGCCAGTAGTTCGCGTTGAAGAGGAGCCTGTCGACCGCCGCCTGCGTGCCGCGGCGCAGGCCGGCCTTGTCGTCGGATTCGACGGGCGCCGCCGGCGCTTTCACCTCGGCGTTGACGTAGCCCTGGTAGGCGCAAATGGCCACCTTGACGATCTCTATGGGCTTGAGGCCGTCGGCCCTCTTCGCCGCTTCTTTGGAAACGGCCTCGCGGACGGCGTCGACCGCGCGTGCTGGTCTCGGTTTCGGTTTCGTCATTTCGAGCCCTTCCGAAGTAGGTTGCTGACGAAGTCTATGTTACGCGCCCCGGCCCGCGTCATTGGGCAACGGCGCCGAGCTCGCTATGCGCAAGCGCAATCAGCGCGTCCAGCGAGTAGTCGGCCACGGCCCTGGCGGTGTCGGCGGACCGGTACTCGGTACGGTAGACGTAATAGCGCTCGGGACGTTCCAGCGAGCGGGCGACGGACAGGATGTTTGTGCCGAGGTCGTAGAAGGTCGTCGACTCGCTAATCGCGGACGGATACGAGAAGCCGACCGGCGCGTTCGCGCGTTCTGCGCGGCTCGGCACGGAGAAGTACACCGTTCCGTCGGCGCATGCGACGTACAGGTAGTCGTGCCCGTCGAACTTCGACACCGCCTGCGCCCCGACGACGGTTTCCGGGAAATCGTGCTCGTAGATGAGCGATCCGTCGCTAAGCGCATAGGCCTGCACCAGCGTGCCCGCAACGCTGATCACCGCCGGCTCGCCGAACTGGCCCATCTCGTCTGCGTGCGGGTTGATTCCGACGTCGACGTAGCCCGTGCTCAGGAAGTAAGGCGTGGGGACCCAGCGCAACTCGTTCGACCACACGGGCTGCATCGTCGATTTGTCCAGCGCGTTAACGGTGCACATGGCGCTCGGCGGTTCCTGGGAGTCTTCTGGGTAGTCTGCAAGCGAAATGGAAGTGACGATCACCAGGTCGTCGGCGAGCGCGACCGAGAGCACGACGTCGCTGCCGAGGGGCTTGCTGATGGTGCAGTTGCCGCTGGGGAGGTCGTACCTTCCGACTGCATCGTCGAACCCGACGTACATCACGCTCCCGTCGCCGTCGGTGGCGGAAGGCAGCACCCCGGCGTATTGCGGCGTGTCGGGGTTCTCGAACTGCGAAGTGCCGGACCATTCGCCGTCCGGAACCCGGTACGCCCCGGCATACGCGACCGACCCGTTGCAGAACAGATCGGCCACGCCCGCGTTGGGCGGCACGGCGACTGCGTCCATGATTTTGCTCTGCGACCAGGCCACGTTGCCCGTTGTCGCCTCCACGCAAATCAGGGAGTAGTTCTCGACCCGTTCCACCGCCAGCAGGTAATCCCCCGCGGTGTAGAGGAACCAGTGGTCGACGTCGTTGTCCAGCCCGCTTCCGCCCTGGTCTTGCGGCGGGGTCAATTGCGCGGTGGAGATGCGCTTTCCCGTAAGCGTCTCGTAGAAATCGACGCTCATGTTCGGCTTGAGTATCG
>CACWWI010000227.1 GCA_902764575.1 uncultured Coriobacteriaceae bacterium | reverse complement strand
GGCGATGTTGGCGAAGGGGCCGCCATGGACGAACGCCGGGTTGTTCTCGAGCGTCTGGACCAGGTTCGGCTTGATGGCGTCCTTGAGCAGAGCGGTGCAGGCACCCTCGGCCTTGATGTCGGCCACGGTGACGGGCTTGCCGGAACGGCTGTAGGCCACGACCATGCGGCCCAGGCGCTCCTTCAGGTCGTCGAGGCTGGTGGCGAGGCAGAACACGGCCATGACCTCGGAGGCGACGGTGATGTCGAAGCCGTCCTCGCGGGCAACGCCGTCACCGGCGGTGCCGAGGCCGTCAACCACGTTGCGGAGCTGACGGTCGTTCATGTCGACGCAGCGGCGCCAAATGATGTTGTTCAGGTCGACGTCGAGCTCGTTGCCCTGCTTGATGTGGTTGTCGAGCATGGCGGCGATGAGGTTGTTCGCAGCGCCGATGGCATGGAAGTCGCCGGTGAAGTGCAGGTTGATGTCCTCCATGGGAACGACCTGAGCGTAACCGCCACCAGCGGCACCGCCCTTAACGCCGAACACGGGGCCGAGCGACGGCTCACGCAGGCAGAGCATGGAGCTCTTGCCGATCTTGCACAGCGCGTCGTGCAGGCCGACGGACGTCGTGGTCTTGCCCTCGCCAGCCGGCGTGGGGTTGATGGCCGTCACCAGGATGAGCTTCGCCTTCATGGGCTTATCCTTGTAGGAGTGGATGTCGACCTTGGCCTTGTAATGGCCATAGGGCTCGCAGGTCGCCCAGTCGATGCCTGCCTTCTCCGCCACTTCCTTGATGGGCAGCATCTTTGCTTCTTGCGCGATCTCGATATCGGACTTCGCCATGCTTGAGCCTCCTTAGCTCTCTATGCTTCGGACCTTCCGTCCTTCTCCGCGGAAGGCCTCGTTTCCTATGAAAAACGAACCCAGGGGGAAGCGCCCCCTTGGGTCCGGTTTCTCCTTACAGGTTCGTCTCGACCTTCTTCAGCAGGTCGGTATCCTCGACAACGCCGCCGGGCACGCCGTCGTCCAGGCCGATCTTCACGGGAATGCGGCCGGCGCAGTTGTCGCGGCGGTGCGTGTAGGCGCTCCACGGGCTGGAGCTGTACAGCTCCCAGTGGTTCGGCGGCGTGATGTAGCTCGTGATGCGGTTCATCGCGTCGTCCTTCTTGGCCTTGTGGTACGCCTTGTACCAGATGCAGTAGCGGCTGCCGTCGGGGAACACCTCGCAGTAGCCGTCGTACGTGCCACCGCACGGCCCGTTGCGCTGGCACTTGGGGCACTGCGTCATCGGGCAGGTGTACAGCGTGGCCTCCAGGCCGCAGTCGCCGCAGTCCATGCAGCCGTAGAGCATCGACTTGCCCGTGTGCTCCAGGCCATGGTGACGGTATACGCCCTTCTTGTTGTCGAGCGAGTTCATGCGGCTCGAGAGAATCTTGTTGAAACGCTTGTCAAGCGTAAGCACCCAGTGGTGGAAGAACTTCGAGAGGCCCCACTTCGCGAACACCTTGCGGGAGCGCGCCTGCTCCAGCTTGGGGGATTTCGCCTCAACGTTGAGGCCGGTCGGCTGACCCTGATCGTCCTTGCCGGCCTCGTAGATGTAGTAGCCGTCCTTCTTGCCGAAGTTGACCTTCTTCACGCACTCGCGCCACTCGGGAGCGAGCTCCTCGGCGCGATCGAGGATGCCGCAGAGCATCTCAGCCGTCACGCCGAAGCCGCCGATGTGCACGCCGGCGTACCCCAGGCCCTTGGCGATGGCGACCATCTGGGCGGCACGCTCGATGCGGGCGGCCTTGCCCTTGTCCTCGGCCTTCGCCTCTTCCTCCAGCTGCGCCAGGAACTCGGGGCTGATGTAGCAGCCGGCGATAGCGCCCTTCTGCATGAGCTTGGCCGCGCCGCGCGTAACCAGGAAGATGTTGGCGATGATGGGGGTGTTGTAGCCGCGCTCGTCGCGGTAGCGGATGAGCTCCTCCATCTTGCGGGCGTCATAGCCCAGCTGCGTGATGAGGAACTGCGCGCCGCCGATGATCTTCTTTTCCATCTTCAGGTACTGCGGGATGGTCTCGCCTTCCAGGTACTTGAAGGGGTTCACGACGCCGCCGTTGAAGAAGTGCGTCTGCTTCTCGGTGACAGGGCCCTTGCGGCCGGGAACCTGCAGGCCGTTGTTCATCTCGGTTGCGAGCATCTGGATCTGCACGGAGTCGAGGTCGAACACCGGGCGTGCGCGCCCGTCCCAACCGGTGGCCTGGTAGTCGCCGGTCATGAACAGGATGTTCTCGATGCCTGCACGCTCCATGCTGTAGAGCTGGGAGATGATCTGGTTGCGCGAACGGTCCTTGCAGGTGAAGTGCACGAGCGGAATAATCCCCTCGCCCAGGAACTCCTCGCCGAGCCTGTCGGCCAGAAGCGCCGGGTTGCCACCCGGGTTGTCCGTAATCGACATGGCGTGCACGCGGCCCGTCGCGTAGATCTTCTTGGCTTCCTCGATCTCCTTCTGCTGGGCGTCCTCATGTGCACCTCGCCCGGGAATGATCTCGCAGGTGACGACGAACTCGCCTCGTTCGATTGCGTCCTTGAACCTGTTCTCCAACCGAACCACCCCTTTCCTCGTACGGTCATAGAGAATGTTTATTGTATCTCAGCTGAGTAGTAAACCTCATTTTGGCC
>CACWWI010000226.1 GCA_902764575.1 uncultured Coriobacteriaceae bacterium | reverse complement strand
TTCGACTCCGTTGAAATTCAGCATGATGTTGTGCACGGCGCGCTGGCGGTCGACGAGTCCCTCGAACAGGCCCACAACCGCCTTTACGACGACGTCACGCGAGTTCGTGGGTGTGGGGAAGCGCACGGTGCCGTTTGCATCGGGTGTGTAGTTGCGGCGGTCGGCTGGATCGTACTGCCCGACACGCGGTGTGTCTTTGCTATAGCGCACCAGCAACGTCACTGAGTCGGCAGTACAGCGCCTTGCCACCAGGTCGAGCGCCGAGGCGTCAGCCATCTCCTTCGCCACGATCAGCGCATCGTCGAAGGGGTAGTCGCTCCCGAGCACCTGCCCGTTCGTGATGGAGCGGCTCTTGGGCTCGTAGGCCTTGATGTCGGCGATCGTCACGGGTTCGTAGCCCCATGCGTGGTCGATTAGTATCTCGGCGTCGATGCCGAACTCGTCGTAGAGCCGATCGGGGTGCGGATACAGCGCGAGTTCGCCCATCGTGTGTATGCCGAGCGCATGCAGACGCCGTTCGGTACCACGGCCAATGCGCCAAAAGTCTGTCAGCGGTGCATGGCCCCAGAGCTGCTCGCGGTAGGAATCGGCGTCGAGCTCACCGAAGAAATCGGGGGAGTGCTTCGCCGTGATGTCGAGCGCGAGCTTGGCGAGGTACAGGTTCGGTCCGATGCCGCACGTGGCGGGGATGCCAACCTCGTCGAGGACCTCTTGCCGGATGCGCTCGCCGAGCTCGCGAGCAGTGCAACCGTAGAGCGGCAGATAGCCCGTCACGTCCATGAACGCCTCGTCGATCGAGTACACGTGGATGTCGTCCTTGCTGAAATAGCGCAGGTAGATGGCGTAGATGTTAGCGGAATACTCGACGTATTTCGCCATGCGTGGCGGAGCCATGATGTAGTCGAACGATTCGGGGATCTCGAAGACGCGGGCGCGCCCCGAAACGCCGCGGGCCTTGAGCGATGGCGACACCGCCAGGCAGATCGTCTTGCTCGTGCGCTCGGGATCGGCCACCACGAGGTCAGTCGTCATGGGGTCGAGGCCGCGCTCGACGCACTCTACCGACGCGTAGAACGATTTCAGGTCTATGCACAGGTATTGACGGCCCATCTGCAGGTGCGCCCTTTCTTAGCATACGGAATCCTAACACGTTTGCGACCCTTTCCGTTGTCTTGAGAATTGCTTAAAATTTGTCGCAATTGGCGAATCGGGGAGAGGCGTGTGAGCTCAGTGCGTTTGTATAGAGCGGCAATAGCAATTCTGATTTCGGTAGGCATGTGCGCTTTCGCGCTAACCGGTTGTTCGGGGCAGTATCAAAGCGCGTCATCGCAGGCGGGCTCAGCTTCGGTCCAAAGCGCGCCCGTGGTCGCGCTCGAGAAAGCGCCTGTTATGCTCGACGAAAGCTTCGGCGGCGTGTACATCGAGCCTACCATCGACGAGTTCAACAAACTCGGGTTCAAATTCGGCGACAGCGTGGACGTGGAGTTCTCCAACGGGTACAAGATACAGGACATCCCGTACTATAACGGCTATTACGCGGCCGTCGACGACCCGTTGCTCGTTGGATATCCCGGGTATCCGCATATTGAGGCGGCGATATGTTTCGGCGATCCGCTCTGGGAAGTGGCGGGCTTGAAGGAAGGCGACACGGCAAGCGTGACGTTGAGGTCGCCTGGAGCCTACCTGAACGTGCAGGAGGCCTTCGACGTCACCTATACGAACGACCGCTCGGATTACGGCTCCGATGAGGAATTCGCCAACTTCAGGACGTTTTACGTCGGATCTATGAAGCCAGACGTTGCCTATCGGTCGGCGTCGCCTATCAACAATGATTACAATAGGGCGCCCTATGTCGAGGAGCTTATGAAGAAGGCGGGTATCGCGTTCGTGCTCAACATCCCGATGAGCTTTTTCGAGCGGCATCTGTTCGGCAGGAAGACGAAGAAGGGAAGAAGTCTGCCGAAGGGATTGGCGCGCAGCCTCAGCATCGCCATCTGTTTCGTGATTTTCCTGACGCTGCTTCTGCTTTCGATTCTCTACTTCATACCGAAGATGACCGAGACGCTGGGGCGGCTGTCTGTGGCGCTTGATGAAAATGCACCCGTCTGGCAGGAGTGGCTTGTCAGAAAGTTCAGGAAGGTTCAGCCGGTCCTCAACTGGCTGGAGAAGCACCGTCTCAGTGACATCCACTGGAGCGATGTCATCCTGCAGCTCCTTTCCGTAGCCAGAAACGGCGCGACCATCTCGACGAAAAACTATCTCGAGCTTGCCACGAAGCTGCTGGGGCGCGCATCGAACATGGTGATCGCGATTGCATTCTCCGTCTATGTGTGCGGCGCGAAGGAAGCGCATCGCAAGCGCTTCTACCGGGTTCTGTACGGAACGATGTCGCGGGGACATGTCGCGCGGATCCGTCAGATCCTTCTGATCTGTGTTCAGACGTTTCGCCGCTTCATTACGGGACAATGTCTCGAGGCGCTTCTGGACGGCGTGCTGGTCGCGCTTATCATGACCGTCGCGGGGATGCCGTACAGCTTCCTTCTGGGCATTATGGCGGCGGTCTGTTCGTTCATCCCGATGTTCGGCGCGTGGATCGCCGGCGCGTTCGGCGCCGTGATGCTGCTTACGGTAAGTCCGGCGCGTATGGTGGCGTT
>CACWWI010000225.1 GCA_902764575.1 uncultured Coriobacteriaceae bacterium | reverse complement strand
AGCCGGGAGAGCACCGCCGCCTACAAGGCCCTGTTCGAACAGATCGCGCCGCCCGACGTGCTCGTGTGCGACGGGATGAAAGGCATCCAACGGGCATGCGCCGAAACATGGCCGGACACGCGGATCCAACGCTGCCTGGTGCACGTGCAGCGCGACACTAGGGCGGACCTGACCGGCAAACCCAGATTACAGGCCGGACGGGAGCTCAAGAGACTCGCCGACATGCTCACCCGCGTCCACGAGCCCGACGCCGCCGTCAGATGGGGCGAGGCCCTCAACGCGTGGCACGGACGCTGGAAGCGCATGCTGGCCGAACGCACCTACGCCAAGGACAACCCGGACGACCCCAGGGCAGCTACGAGCAGGGGCGGATGGTGGTGGACCCATTTGCCGTTGCGCCGCGCCTATTTCAGACTCGAACGCCTCTTCAAAGACGGCACACTCTTCTGTTTCCTCGACCCCGAGCTCACGATTCCCGGCCCGGTGCCGCGTGACAGCAACCGGCTCGAAGGCGGCCTCAACGCCGCGCCCGAACGCATGCTCGGCGAATTCTAGTGGTCGTTGCAACACCATCGAGAGTCGGAGGTTGCAACGATGGCATACGAGTTCGAGGGCGTGCAGTACGGGAAGCTTCGAGACATGCAGGAGGCCCGGCGCGCCCGGTATGTGCAGCTGCTTGAGGAAGGACTGAACTTCACCCAGGCAGCGCACGCGGTCGGCGTCTCCAAGCGCACGGGAAAGGTGTGGCGCAACGGGCGAACCCGTTCGAACGGACGCAACGAAAGGCCTCTGGTCGATTGGTATGGTGGACGGGTGAAAGACAGCACAACCACTGTGCCGTCGCGCTATCTGAGCATCGACGAGCGCATCGAGATCGCCGACCTGAGCCGGTCCGGCACAAGCGTGCGCGGCATTGCCCGGCGCCTCGGGCGCAGCGCGTCGACGGTCAGCCGCGAGCTGCGCCGCAATGCCCATCCGGCAGACGGCGGGTACCGACCGCACCGCGCCGATCAGCTGGCGGCATCGCGCAGGCCCCGTCCCAAGCGGCGCAAGATCAGGCCCGGAACCGACCTGTACGCATATGTGGCCGCAGGGCTCAGGCGGCACTGGAGCCCCGAGCAGATCAGCAACCGCCTCGTACGCGAGTACCCCGATAATGACCATATGCGAGCATGCCACGAGACCATCTATCAGGCCGTCTACGTCCAGCCGCGCGGCGAACTGCGCAGGCAGGTCGGCAACGCCCTCAGGAAGGGGCGCGCAGTCAGGCGCTCCCGCAGCGACGGCCAGTCGCGCAGGCCGCGCTTCCGCGAGCCGATGGTCATGATCAGCGAACGGCCCGCACAGATCGAGGACCGTGCCGTACCGGGACACTGGGAGGGCGACCTGATCTGCGGGACGTCCAACAAGAGCGCGATCGGCACGCTGGTCGAGCGCACCACCCGCTACACCGTCCTGCTCGCACTGCCCGACGGTCACGATGCCGAGCACGTGCAACGGGCCATCATCACCAAGATGGGCCAGCTTCCCGCGCCGCTGCTCAACTCCCTGACATGGGACCAGGGCGCAGAGCTCGCGCTGCATCGCGACATCACCGCGTCCCTTGACATGCAGGTCTATTTCTGCGACCCGCACAGCCCATGGCAGCGGGGCACGAACGAGAACACCAACGGACTGCTGCGCCAGTACTTTCCAAAAGGAACAGACCTGTCCGCCTACAGTCAGGACTACCTCGATGCAGTGGCCGACGAGCTCAACGACAGACCACGCAAAACACTGGACTGGGCCAAGCCAAGCGAACGGATCATCGAACTTCTCAATGCCATGGAATACGCTCAATAAAGCATACAATCACAAGGACGTGTTGCAACGACCATTAGAATCCACCCGTGTCGTGTTGCCCCCCTATGTGGGTGAGGGCGTCAGGCGCACTTGCGCTTGAGGGCGATCATCGCACCTCCGGCCGCGATCGCGGTGGCTGCGGCCACCATCAGGGCGATGGTCGAGGCGCCGGTGGACGCGAGTTCGACCGACTGCCGGCTGCCTCCCGCATGGGTCCCATTGGTCGTGGTGGACCCCGGCTGGGCGCCGGCCGGGTCATTCCTGTCCGGATCCGCCGGCGAGTCCGGCCCCTCGTCGCCGGTGCCCGGTGTATCCGGCGCGGTATCGATGCGCTCGAACTGGGCCTCGACGTAGACGCTGTGTGCGGGCATGGCGAAGGTGTTGTCGTTGGCGATGACCGCGCCGCCCTGGTTCACCCTCCAGCCGGCGAAGCGGTGGCCCTCATCCGGTGTAGCGGTCAGTGTGACCGTGGCGCCGGGCGCCACGTCGGCGGTCTTGTCGGCGGACGCGGTGCCGCCCTCCCCTGCGCTCACATGCACGGGAACAGCGTGTTCGCCACACGCCACAGCTGGGTGCCGTAGAACGGGTTCGCCGTGCCGATGAGCATGTAGTCGTCGGTGTTGCTAAAGATGCGCAGGCCGTGGTTGAAGGGGTCGCCGAACCCGTCGTCGGCCACGGTCTGCACCGTCACGCCGCCCTTGGCGTCCTCGCTGATCTCGAACAGGTTGAAGCCTCGCTTCGACTTGGCCAGGTACGGCAGGGACTTGAAGAACGCCTGCATGTTCTGCTTGGAGGCGAGCTTGAGGAGCGTCT
>CACWWI010000224.1 GCA_902764575.1 uncultured Coriobacteriaceae bacterium | reverse complement strand
TGCGTCACGTTCTCGGAGGACGATGAGATCAACTATGACGCGTTCAAGGTCCATAAAGATTACTCGATTCACCAGATGGACGTGCTCCCGCGATGTGGAACTGATGCGGGCAATGGTGTGGGCTGGTATATCGTCATGCTGAAAGGGCAATATACCTACTACTTCCTCGTGGAAGCCGGTGCCATGGCCGCAAAACGCTATCGATACGGAAGCACCCAATACTATGCGTCTGGATGCAGGCGGCCCAAGGTTATCGGGGTGTACGACCGCGATGCAGAGAAAGACACGATAGAAAACGGCGATTTGGAGAAATGGCCCCTCGCCGCACCGGCAAAGCTTGTTCCGTGGCCGAACCACGAGGGTTATCACGAGGGTTACCTCGCAACGTTTTTGGGCAAGCTCATGCACGTTAAGCTCACGAGCCTCGAGCGTCCCACACTCGAGGAAATGCACGGTGATGAGCAGGCCAGGGTTCCGGAACCCCGCTTCACCTTCACCGAGGTCGGTCCCGACAAGATCAACGTCACCTCGTTCGGGGTGGATGACGACGGGCAGTTCCTCTACTATCCCGCCGTGCGCGAGGGCACGCCCGGCTTCCGGTACGACAGCTCTGGCGAGGGCACTGCAAAAGCGGACGTTGAGGAACATTACGTCATGGCATGCAGGCAGCGTGATGGCAAATTCTGCGACCCCTTCGTGTTCTGCGAGGTCGACTACGACATGGACACGCTCGTGGCGTGCGGTTCGCAGAAATCGGTGGCGATGTCGTTCATCAGCACGAATCTCATCGACCCCAAGAAGAGCAAGGCCGAGCTGCGCTTCACTGGCATGCCCTATGTGCGCTGTGCCAACGTGATCGGGTTCTCCTCCATCGGCGACTTCGCGTTCCCCGGGGTTCCCTCGCCGTTCAACGTCATGATCCGCAACGACGGTAACGTGTACCTGACCGGATGCTCCATACGCCTGCACAAGCGCGGCGCGAAGGACGACAAGGACGACACGCTGACCAAGATCGTGTTCTCGGAGGACACGCTGCAAGAGTCGAGCTTCAACCAGAGGAAGAGCGACGGCACGCTCGACGATGTCGAGCCCGACTACGCGCTCGCGCCGGGCAAGACGTCGATTTACTCGGTCATGCTGATGGTGCCTAAGAACTGGGAGGGCAAGGTGAACGCGAGCGTCACGGCCCAGGATTTCGTGGCGGCGAGTTCTACGGTCACGAGGCCCGTGAAGGGCAAGAGCACCGTCGCTGGCGGGGACCTTTCCGCCATGGCCGATGATGGATCCGCCGGCCAAGACGAGGGCGTCGATACCGATGTCCCCACCGACGAGAACAACGTCTCGGACGATGGCACCATGGAATTCAACGAAGAGTTCGACGGTATCGACTACGACAACTACGACGACGACATCGATTACATCGAATATGCCGACTACGTGGAGCCGCAGGGGGAAACCGACGAAGACGGTAACGTGTATGTCGACTACATCGTGCAGCCCTCAGATTATGACGATGACGAATTCCTGGAGTATCCCTACGACGACATCGAGGTCCTGTACTCGGAGGAGGTTGCGAGCGACGAGCTGGCTGACGCCCCGGTGACCAGGCCCAGTTCTGAGAACCCGGACGCAGGGACCAAGGGCACGCAGAAGGCGAGCTCCGCCATCCCCAAGATGGGCGACGGCGCGTCGGCGGCCGAGCTGGCGCTCATGGCGGCAGCGGGTGCGAGCGCGGCAATGGCGGCGTACTCGAAGCGCCGGATAAGCAACGAGCGCGCGGCAGCCGCCAAGGCAGCGGCTGGCAAGCCCTCGGGCAAAGATGGGCAAGGCGACGTTTAGGAGAAGCGACGGGCTAGCTTTTGGAGCGGACGCGGAAAAATGACATGAGACGAGCGAGGCGCATTGCGATCGCCCTGTTTGCGTGCGCCCTTACGGTATGCGCGTGGTTCTGCGTCCCCGGGGCTTCTGCCGCAACCGAAGACGACGGCCTTTCGTTGACCGTTCCCGACATCGGTTCGGACAGCCCCCTCTCCGCGCAGGCCGATTTGCCTGAATCTTACAATTTCATCGTCAACGAAAGAGGCCAGCGCTTCGCCACGCTTCAAGCCGCCATCGACGCTGCGCCGCAGGGCGGGACGACAACCATCACGCTGAACGGTGGTGACAAGTTTAAAAGTTATGGCAATGTCTTCATTCGCGGCGGCAAGAACGTGACCATTCAAACAGGCGACGCTTCCGCGATTCTCACAGGCATGAAGATCGATATTAACGGTGGTTCGCTCACCATCGCTGGTACCCCGAAGAACCGCATGACGGTCTACGCGAACATCGAGACGTACAACGCTGCAGTAACGTTCAGGCATTGCATTATCTACCGTCCTTTTGTGCAAGATCGGGGCAGTTTGAGGCTCGAGAATTGCAACGTGATAGATTTGGGACCCGCTATCGATAGCACGAGCAAATCGATGATAGCGCTCAAGGGCAATGCCACCTGCTCCCTGAAGGACGCGAAGATCGATGGCGACATCTACGTTGGCAAGGACTGCGTGATCACGGAAGTGGACGGCTCAACCATCGTCAACGAGGGGTATCGCACTGGCAACGGAATTATCGTCGAGGGTGGCGGCGCGCTTCGAAGCGTGACGGATAGCACCATTGTCGGAGCCGGCTCGGCTATTGAACTGCAGGACGGCAGTGTGGGCCCGACTATCGAGAACAGCA
>CACWWI010000223.1 GCA_902764575.1 uncultured Coriobacteriaceae bacterium | reverse complement strand
ATGAAGAGGAAGCATTCCGAGCGGTAAGGCCGTTGCTGTAACCGGTATGTGGTTTTATTACAGTAAAGCGGCTCTTCTCAGGTTAGTGTGTAAGGATGTCTTTGAGTTGGCTGCTGTGGATGAGGCATCGTTGGATGTAGCTGGTGGTGTTGGCGAAGCCCATGGCGTTGCCGCGCAGGGTCTCGAGCCTGCCGTTGATGGCTTCGGTGGGTCCGTTGCTTGAGTGGGGGTGGCGGAAGAGGGCGAGGATGTCGCGCATGCGTCTTTTGAGCACGCGGCCGAGGGAGGCGAGTTCCCGGCAGCCTTTGTAGCGCCCCGGTCCGGTCAGGTCGTCGATCAGCTCGCGCATCATGCGTTCGCCGCGCCGCCGGTCGTCGCACCGGTAGGCGTGTATGACCCTTTGGTAGGCGTCGTGGGCGAGCATGAGGTCGTGGTTGGTCTGGATGGCGAACAGGGTCATGAGTCTGGCACGGCCGCGTGCGCCGAGGTATTCGTCGCTGGTCAGCAGGGCGCGCCTGCAGTCGTAGAGCCTGTCGCCCTTGACACCGCGCCTGCCGGTGGCGTCGCGTTGCAGGCGGCAGCGCACCTTGGTGACGCGGGCGGCGGCCAGTTGCACGACGTGGAACGGGTCGATGACCTCGACCGCGTGGGGCACGACGGATTCGACGGCCTGCTTCCAGCCGGCGAACGCGTCCATGGCGACCACCCCGACGCGTCTTGTGAACTCGCCGCCGCGCGCCTGCATCCATTCGCGAAGCACCTGGGCGGAACGGCCCGGCACCATGTCCAGCAGTCTTGCCGGCCTGCCGTCGCAACGCGGGGTCAGGTCGACGATCACGGTCACGTACCGGTCTCCGAACGCGCCGTGGCGCCACACGTGCTCGTCCACGCCGATCGCGCGCACCGAGGAGAACCGGTCGGCCTGCTCGAGCAGCAGCATGCCCTGCTCGCGCACCGCCCGGTCGACCACCGCCCATGCCACATGAAGCAGCCTGGCGCACGCCGAGACAGTCATCGAGTCCAGGCACACGCGCCGCAGCGCCCACATCACCGCCGGCACGCTCAACACGCCCCTGCCGGCGCCCACCGCCTCAAGATCATCGCTCCACGAGCGTGAGCACGGCACGCACTCGTAGCGGCGCACGCGCACCAGCAGATGCACCGCGTCGTCGCCGTAGGGCACATGCGCCAGCGTGCGCAGCCACGACGAACGCACCCTGGCATACGCGCCGCACGAGGGGCACCAGCGTGCGTCGTGCGAGTCCGGCTCGCACCTGATCTGCCTTAATCCCGGGCCGTCCGGCCTGCCAAGACGCCGCCACGAGAGCACACGAAGACCCATCTCATCCAAACCAAGGAAACGTTGGGGGTCGAACACGATAAACTCGGGTTCAGGCCGTGTTTCCTCATTCAATTTTTCTATCACACAAGCAATGATGAAGCACGGCCCTTACACACTAACTTGAGAAGAGCCCCTTTCTGTTGTTACGGGTAGTGCTTCTGCTGGCAAGCGCCAAGTAGAATCGTTGGAAAATAGCGGTTTATGGGGAGAAGATTCCTGAAAAAGCACTACCCGTAACGAAAAGAGCACTACCCGTAACACAAAGGTGGGGTGCACAACGGTTGTTGTGCACCCCACCTTGAAACCTAGGTTAGGCTACCCGGCCTGCTGGGGCCGGGCTGCGATCACTCAGCGTCCTGGACCTGGGCGCGGGCGATCTTGCCGGTGAAGGAGTTGGCCTCATCGGCGTCCTTCGCGGCTTCGTTGTTCCAGGAGAACATCGCGCGGAGCTTCGGGCCGACTTCCTCGATGCGGACGTTCGAGTACTCTTCCTGAAGCTGCTTGAACTTCGGGGCGCCAGCGGCCTGGTCGTCCATGAACTCCTTGGCGAAGGAGCCATCCTGGATGCGCTGCAGGTGGTACTGCATGCGCTCACGGGCGTGCTCGTCGATCACGGTGTTGACGTAATCGCCGTACTGAGCGGTGTCGGAGCAGCTCCAACGATCCTTGTTCAGGCCGCCTTCGTTCATCAGGTCCACGATCATCTTGAGCTCGTGGCAGACCTCGAAGTAGGCGATCTCCGGCTGGTAGCCGGCGTCGGTGAGGACCTCGAAGCCCATCTCGACGAGCTTGTTGACGCCACCGAGGAGCACGTTCTGCTCACCGAAGAGATCGGTCTCGGTCTCCTCCTTGAAGGTGGTCTTGATCGCGCCGGCGCGCAGGGCACCGATGGCCTTGGCGTAGGCGAGGGCCAGATCCCAGCCGTCGCCGCGCGGATCCTGCTCAACGGCGGTCACGACCGGAACGCCACGGCCGGCCACATACTCGCGGCGGACGATGTGGCCCGGGCCCTTCGGGGCGACCATGAAGACCGGGTGGTCCTCGGACGGCTTGATGTAGCCGTAGTGGATGTTGAAGCCGTGCGCGAAGGCCAGAGCGGCGCCTTCCTTGATGTTCGGCTCGATGTCGTTCTCCCAGATGCCCTTCTGATACTGGTCAGGGGCCAGGATCATGATCACATCGGCTTCGGCAGCGGCTTCCGGAACGCTCTTGACTTCCAGACCCTGCTCCTTGGCGAATTCCACGGACTTCGAGTTCGGACGCAGGCCGACGACGACGTCCACACCGGAGTCACGCAGGTTGAGCGCGTGCGCGTGGCCCTGCGAGCCGTAACCGATGATCGCGACCTTCTTGCCGTCGAGAACCGAGAGATCGCCGTCGTCTTCGTACCAGATCTGTGCT
>CACWWI010000222.1 GCA_902764575.1 uncultured Coriobacteriaceae bacterium | reverse complement strand
CCTGGCGACGAGGGCGGCATCATGTGGGACGATCCCGCCATCGGCATCGAGTGGCCGCCCCTCCACGGCGACGACGCCTTCGATTCTTCCAAGGTGATCTTGAGCGATAAGGACAAGAAGCATCCGCCCTTCGCTTAGTTCGGCTATCTAGCGCCCTTCGCGCTTGGTGCGGGCGGCGATGAATCCCTTGAACGTGTCGATCGTCATGCCAGGGCCGGTGTTCACGAGGTTGTAGAGGCCCTCGGTCACAACGTGCTTCTTGTACGGCATGGATTCGATTTCGGGCAGGGGAATGCCCTTCACCTGTGCGTAAAGCTCTTTCGAGCCCGTCGATACGTGTGTTTCCGAGAACACGAGGCCGTCGTCGAGGCGCGCGAACATGCCTCGTAGGGCCTCGTGGATGTCGGGTTCGTCGGCGCTGTGCTGCTCGAGAATGCCCCCAATGTAGGTGAACGCGCGTCGCGTGTGGGCGCGGCGTATGTTCTCGTCGGTGACGCCCAGGCGCTCGTATACGTCCATCATGTCGTGCCAGCGGTCAACCGCGATGCGCCAGCCGTCGCGGTGGAAGGCCTCGGCCTTCTCAGGCGTCTCTTCGCGATAGTGGTAATAGGGTGTGTCGAGGTAGACGATGGACTCGGCCTGGCAGAGCGTGTCGGCGAGGAAAGGGTTGTCGGCCCAACCGGCGCCGGGGATCTCGTGGAAGCGGATGCCGGTGCGCTCGAGGAAGCTGCGCCGGTAGAGCGCCGACCAGATGCTGGGATGGTGGATGATGAGGTGCGTCACCCCTGGGTCGGTTAGCTGGAACGGTTGCGATGCGGGCTTGATACGTCCGCGGTAACTGGCGTTCACGCGGCGCTGGCGTGGTGTGTCGGGGTTGACGACGCGCCAGTAGGGCGTTTTCACGATGTCGACGTCGCAGTCGAACGACGCCTCGAAGGCGAGCATGTCCTCAAACATTGTTCGGTCGATCCAGTCATCGGGCTCCAGGATGGCAATCCATGTGCCGTGTGCCTCGTCGAGGCCGCGGTTGCAGGCGCTGCCGTAGCCCCCGTTGGGCTTGTCCACGATGCGGATGCGCGGGTCGGCGGCGGCGTGCTGCTTTAGGATTGCCGGCGAGTTGTCGGTCGACCCGTCGTTCACACAGATGATCTCGATGTCATGCAGCGTTTGGGATTCGACGCTGATAAGGGCTTGGTCGAGGTAGGGGGCAGCGTTGTAAATGGGCACGATGACCGAGACGAGGGGCGTAGATGCGCGGTCCGTAGACGTCACTGCTATTCCTCTCCGAGGTGGCGGTAAGCCTTGCACACGTCCTTCACGTTGCCAATCATGCGCATATGGCCTTTCTCGATCCACACGGCCTTATCGCAGACTCGCTCGACCTGGTCGATGCTGTGCGATACGAACAACAGCGTGGTGCCGTGCCCGTCGACGAGCTCGTTGATGCGTTTCTCGCACTTTTCCTGGAACAGGAAGTCGCCGACCGAAAGCGTTTCGTCGACGACGAGGATATCGGGGATGATCGCCGTCGCGACCGAGAACGCTACGCGTGCCACCATGCCCGACGAGTAGTTCTTCATGGGCATGTCGAGGAAGTCGCGCACCTCTGCAAAGTCGACGATATCCTCGAAACGCTCGTCGATGAACTGCTTGCTGTAGCCGAGCAGCGCACCGTTCAGGTAGATGTTCTCGCGTGCGGTGAGCTCCATGTCGAAGCCAGCACCCAGCTCGATGAGCGGAGCGATGGTGCCGCCGATGGCCACGCGGCCCTCGGCCGGTTCGAGCACGCCGGCGACTATTTTGAGCAGCGTGGATTTGCCCGACCCGTTGGTGCCGACGATGCCAAAGCGATCGCCGCGGTTCACGACGAAGTCGATGTCATCGAGAGCCTTGAACGCCTTGAAGTGCAAGTTGCCCTTCAAGAGCGCGAGGAAATACTCCTTGAGCGAGTTCAACTGCTCGGAGGCGATGTTGAAGATCATGGTCACATGATTTATGACGACGATGGGTTCGCTCATGGTTTCCTAAATGTAGAGGATGAACTTGCTCTGCATCTTGCGGAACACCAGCAGGCCGACGGCGAACGTGCCGACCGCCATGCCGAGGCAGATGAGGCATTCCATGCCGCCCGGATTGGTGTTCCACATCATGATGTCACGGAAGAACGTCACGTAGTGGTACATGGGGTTGAAGTTCATGACCGTCATCACCGCGTCGGGCAAGATGGAGACGGGGTAGAACAGCGGGGTGAAGTACGTCCACGCGATGATGAGCACGCTCCAAAGGTGCATGACGTCGCGGAAGAACACCGATAGCGCCGAGATGAGCAGGCCAAGACCCGATGCGAATATGGTGACCGTGATCAGCAGGAAGGGCAAGCCCCAGATCACATGGATTGAGGGTATCGTCTGGAAGACCACCATGACCCCAATAGCGGCAACGAGCGAGATGGCGAAGTTCACGAGCTCGAAGGCCACCTTCTCGATGGGGAAGATCATCTTGTTGATGCGAACCTTCTTGATGAGCGCTTGCGCATCGATGATCGAGCTCATCGCCCCGGTCGTCCCCCGGCTCATGTAGTCGAACACGATGTTGCCGAGGATGAGGTATACGGGGAACGCGCCTCCGACGTCGAACTTGAAGATCTGCGTGAATACCACCGAGAGCACGATCATCATGAGCAGGGGGTTCAGAAGGCTCCATAGAATGCCGAGCACGCTGCGGCGGTACTTGAGCTTGAAATCCTTGGAAACGAGCGAGGTGAGC
>CACWWI010000221.1 GCA_902764575.1 uncultured Coriobacteriaceae bacterium | reverse complement strand
GGTCAATTTTGACAGATGCTGGTATCTCTACTCGTGGTACTACAAGATGTCATGAGACACAGCGTACATAGCTACAGAAGGATCCAGGGCCCAGCCATACCACACCCGTACCATCAACTTCTTCCATAAGGCTGATAATATATGTTATGTAATGTTTGAATCTGAATTCTCGGTTCCCCATATCTGGATAAACTTGAGAATAGCTGAATCACAAATTGCAGGTATATTCGATGATGACAAGGGTTACGATACCCTCTTAAACTGCAGGGCGATCGTTGCAGCGGCAAAACGTTAGCTATTTCCACCAGAGGTGCCCGCGCTACTTGTTCCAGCGCTTCTGGCGATATAAATCACGGCAGACGTGGGTACGACATATTAGAAACTGGAAAAAAGCCGTGACGTTCTGGAAACCCTACCCTTTTGTGAGGCAGAATGCGCCTCGAAGACGTATACAATCTATGTGTGGCTTAAGATGCCGGAGATTTCACGCACGTACCCCCGAGTGGAAGGAATCGGAATGGATTTCAAGGACATGAACATCAGCCCGGAACTGCGCGAGAAGGCCAAGGCGTGCAAGACCCCCGAGGAGGTCCTTGAGCTCGCCAAGAAGGAAGGCTACAAGGTTTCCGATGCGGAGATGGAGGCCGTATCGGGTGGCGGGTGGACCCAGACGCACTCATGCACCCGTCTTAGCGGGCACTGTTTTACAGATTAGAATCGCCGAGCTTCGGTCAAGGGAAAACGGCCAATGCGCCCCTTCCAGTTGAGATGACGGCGGTCGTCAACCTGTACAAGGGCGCCTGCTCAGAGTTCTCGGCCTTGGAGATTGACCTGCTCTCGGTGGCCGAGAAGCTCAGCGAGAGCCATCCTTTCATCGAGCGGTTCGCCCGGCGCGGAGCCATCGTCGACTTCGACGAGCGCGGCGCCCTCGAGACGATGGGCGGGGCAGCTTGCGCCGCCCCGCACG
Organism: uncultured Coriobacteriaceae bacterium; assembly: GCA_902764575.1. Lineage (GTDB taxonomy): Bacteria > Actinomycetota > Coriobacteriia > Coriobacteriales > Eggerthellaceae > UBA9715. Next base: position 1,832 of record CACWWI010000221.1, on the reverse strand, counting down.
CCATAGGGCTGAGCATCTGCCCGACCATGGGGTGCAACTTCGACTGCCCGTACTGTACCTGAACACCGCTTGCCCTGTGCCCGACGAGGAGTGCCGCAAGTGCATGTGGCTGCCCCTGTGCGTGGGCGGCTGCCCGCATTATCGCCTGACCACCGGACGCAGCTGCGTGCCTTTCAAGGACGATCCTGAGGCATACGTGCTGTCCCTGCACGCCAAAATGGTTGAAGACCATGCATAGTCAGCGATTCTGCCATCATCATATCCAGTCGTCTTCCGAATCTCACACTACCGGGCTCAATGCCAGACTGAACGCAACAAACATGCGATTGCGATGTCAATTAAGGTTCCCCATATCTCTATACCGCGCCTGTTCCATACCAGACGTCGGTAGAGCAGCCAGACCATCCGCCGCCAGATACAGCCTCAATCTCAGCCTCGGATAGCTTGTAGCCTTCCTTCTTGGCGAGCGCCAGCAGCTCCTCGGGGCTCGTGCACTCCTTCGCCTTCTCGCGCAGTTCAGGGCTGATGTCGATGCCTTCGAGCTTCATGCCGTTTCCTTTCCTCGTGACAATGCGGTCGCTACAGCAAGGCTACAATATGGTCGCGTACAGCACAAGATGACATGACAAGCGAAAACATGAAGAAATTTGCCGCAGAAGTTGAAAGCAACGAGGAGCTTAAGGCGAAGCTCCGCGCATGCAAGACGCAAGAGGAGATCGAGGCAGTTGCCCGCGAGAACAACTTCGAGCTTTCCCTCGACGAACTTGACGCCGCGTCGGGCGGGGAACGTGGAGCAGAGCCGTACAACCATTGCCGGAATGACAGTTGCGCGGGATACTCTTGCAATTGCCTCTGGTTTTACTGATTGGGCATCGATGCGTTAAACGCTGCGGAGCCCCCTCTTCCCTGTACCGCTCCGTTAAGAGATGACGCTAGTGCCCGCAATCCGAAGCGGACGAGGATTCGGAAACGACGTATGGGCTTGCGATGAGCAGGTCGCATGCTATCGTCTCGTTGGTTCCGTCATATGCGATCGTCACCGATTCCAGACGGTCAGGCCCCGATACATGCGTCACACGCGTTTGACATTGGATGGAGATGCCGCGCGCGGCAAGATCGTCCAGGAGCGCGGGTGCGCCTATGGGCGTTGCGCCGGTTTCGAGGACGCGCATCACGGTCACGCCCGCATCGGCGAGGGCCAAGGCCACTTGCAACGCTATTTCGTGCGTTCCCCAAACGACGGCATTGCGGCCCGGCAGGCAGCCGGTCTCGCATGACAGCTCCATCGCCTGCAAGGCGGAAAACACACCTGCGGGCCTCGTACCCACGATACCAAGCTCTCCCGACCCGACCTCGCGCAGGCCGCGCTCATCGAGGTCGCCGCGAATCGCGCGGGCAAGCTCAGCACACCGGTCTGTGACGGGTTCGGAACCCTCCGAGCCGCGGGAACCGGTTGCTTCGCCGACAACCAAGTTGGAGCCCTGTTGGCGTTTCTGGACATCGTCAGCCTTCACGCCGAGTTCCCGCTGCATGATCTGCATGATGCGGGCAGTGCAGCGCCCGCCATGGCATGGGCCCATGGTGGCACCCGTGCGCCACTTCAGCGCGTCGAGCGACTTGACGGGAAGGGCGCGGTGCAGTGCGTCCACGATCTCCCCCTCGCTCACGTGGCAGCACTTGCAAACAGGAACGCCGTACAAGGGGTTTTCAGCTACGAGCTGTGCCCTACCCTCCTCGTCCATCATGGCGAGCAACGGCGCGGGGGTGCGCACCGGGTTGAAGCCGGGGTTCGCGCCAGCCCCGATGTACTCCGCCACCATGCGAGATAGGTC
>CACWWI010000220.1 GCA_902764575.1 uncultured Coriobacteriaceae bacterium | reverse complement strand
AGGACGCAGGAAGATGTTCTTCGAAAAGCATGTCCAAGTGCCCCTCAGCATTCCGACGAGCTCGTATGACTTGGACAAGTACTTCAAGCACCTTCTGAAGGACGAGAAAGAGCGCTCGGGCGAATTCGCCGAGGTTGCTAACGCTCTGCTGATCGCGCCCACTCCGCGCACCATAAAACGGTACGTGAACATGATGTACGAGAACCTGAGTGCCTTCGAGGAGTCGGGAAACGTGGGGAGCGCCTCGCTCGCGATGCTGCTCGCCGCCGTAATTCTGAAAGTCGACAGCTCGAAGGGGTTCGATGCGGTTGCCAACTGCGCCGAAGGCGACATGGCGCATTTCGCCGAGAACCTGAAGGCCGTGCTGGAATCTTTGGGCCACGACGACGGGATCAATTGGGAGATGCTGCCCACCTTGTGGCGCAGCAAAGACGGCATTTACGTGGACGCGTTGAAGAGGGGCGATTTCCTCTCCTGGATTAGGAAGTTGAAGTAACGAGAGGTAGCTTCGCGGGGTCGGCGATACGGTTAAGCTGGAGACGTGGCTCCGTTTGCGCAGAGCGGTACCGATGAAAAAGGCCGCGCATCTTTCGGGTGCGCGGCCTCGTTTCTTGTGGTTTGTGAGCGCTTGTTAGCGGCAGTCCCTTTGCCGGGATGCGCCCCATACCTCGATCCAATGCCGCTGGACGTCATCGAGCCTCGGCTGGCCCGAGCCCGACTGCTCGTACCTACTGCAGCGATCGACGAACGCTGCGGATGCTTTCCTGAGTTTCTTTCCAAGTGCCATATGCTTCAAATTCCCTTTCTCTTTTACCGTTCACCGAGAATTTTAGCACTAACACCGATATTACAATCAACCTCACTAAGAGCCCACATCTTCCGCAGGGGGTGATACGGTCTAAATCATGCCCTCTGCGTCGAATCGGATGATGCTGACGTTCTTGTACATCGCTTTAGCTGTCGAATCGCTGATCCTGCCCTCGTCGAGCCATTCCTCGATGAGCTCCTCTTCCCAGCACAGCGCTTCCAACCTCAACTGCGCGGCCTGCGAATTCACTCGGGCGACGTCTTCCAGTTGGGGCGTATTGGCGAGCGTGCGGTTTATGTCGAGGCGGTAGTCCCTTATGAGCGACGATATCCTCTCGGCGATGTCCACGTCCTCGACGGCTTTCTGGGAAAGCTTCTCTATCGCGTACTCAGCGCATTTGCTTCGCAGGTCAGAATAACGCTGGCTGTCGTTGATGCGCGAGGTGCGAAGGCCCAGCGACACGGCGAACGTTTCGGCCCAGGACAGCGTCGACGACACCATCCTGCGCAATCCGAGCGTCGCCGCCACCGCCCAATTGGGGCGCTCCGAGAAATAGTATTCTTTCTCGTCGAGATGCGCGCGCATCTTCGCCACGTCGGCCTCGCTGTAGTCGCCCGTCTCGGCCAAGCTTTCCAAGCGCTCTCGTTCCCACGAAATTGCCTCGAGCCTCAGCTCCCGGCTCTCCTGGTCTCCCGGAGCCATCCCGCCGGCTGTAACTATGCGCTCGCGGTACTCGTTTGCAACCACCCCTATCGCTTCAGGCTCGTAGTCTCCAGCGGTTTCTCCAAGGCGGGACAGCACGCATCTCAGGATGTCGAGACGCGCCCTATTCTGCCGCTCCTGCTCGTCGGCGTCTACGGCGGCCGCTTTGGGCGCCAAGCGGGGCATCACCACGTTTGCCAGCAGCAGCGTCGCGACGATTACGCACGAGGTTACGAACACGAGCTCGCCACGCCCCGTCATCGCTGCCGGCATCGTGAGGATGGCGGCCATGGTGATCGCCCCTTTGGCACCGCCGAACGTCAGGAGACCGGCAGTTCGGGCAAGCCCCAGGTCCTCGCCGTTGTCTCCCCAGCCCCTTCGGGAAAACTTAGCGACGGCAAGGCACCATACGAACCTGAACGCCACTACAATGGCCAGGACTATTGCGACGGCGAAGAAGCCCACTCCCGTGTCCATACTATGGGACAGCATCGCCTTAACGCCGTTGGGAAGCTGCAAGCCCAGCAGTACGAACACGATGCCGTTCAGGGTGAACGACACCACCTTCCAGATGCCGTTCGACACGATCTTCGAACGCGACACGTCCGCGCCCGTGCCGTTCCCCCGTAGGTCGAACACGAGGCCGCAGGCGACCGCCGATAGGATTCCCGACACGCCTATCGCTTCCCCGACGACGAAGGACAGGAAGGGCATCGCGAGCTCGAACAGGACATGGAACGTCATCGACACCATTCCCCGGTTCCTGACAATCGTCGTCACCCAATTGCCGAGCGCGCCGAGGACGGTCCCGCACAACAGCCCGCCGAAGAACACCACGAGGAACGATCCCGCGGCCTGCGCCGGATCGAACGTCCCGGAGATAGCTGCCGCCAACGCGAATTCGAATGCGACGACGCCCGTGGCATCGTTGTAGATGGCTTCTGCTGCCAGCACGCCGTCTATGCGCTTCGGAAACTTCGTCGACCGTGCGAGCGCCACGACGGCGGCAGCGTCGGTCGGCCCCAGGGCGGCCCCCACCGCGAAGCAGAGCGCCACCGGGATGTCGGGGAACACGAGGTGCAGGGCCAGCCCTACGAGCACCATCATGACGAGGACGAGCCCGATCGAGAGGCACAGCACCGTGCCCTTGTCCTTCCACAGGGCCGTCTTGTCCAGCTCCTTGCTCTCGTAGAAGAGGAGCGGCGCTATGAACAGCATCATGAACAACTCGGTGTCCGCCTCGATTACGGGCGACACCGAAAGCGCCAGCGCCATGACCAAGCCGATTGCGACCTGTAG
>CACWWI010000219.1 GCA_902764575.1 uncultured Coriobacteriaceae bacterium | reverse complement strand
CGCCGTGGCCACGAAAGCGCGTGCGATGGTCGATGCCGTACACGCGGTGAACCCGCAGTGCGAGGTGCTCACCACGCGCAAGAGCATGCCCGGCTGCAAGGACCTGCTCGTCGAGGCCGTGATGGTCGGTGGGGCGTTTCCCCATCGTCTGGGGCTTTCCGAAACCGTGCTCGTGTTCGACCACCATATGGAGTTCCTGGGCGGTTTCGATGCGTTCGTGCAGCGCATCCCCGAGTTCCGAAGCCGGTGCATCGAGAAGAAGCTGTTCGTGGAGGCCTCGCCCGAGCAGGCGCGCGTGCTCGCAGGTGCGGGAGTGGACGGCATCCAGCTCGACAAGGTGCCCGTGGGCGAGCTCGCCAACCTCGTGAAGGAGCTGCGTGCCATCGACCCGCGCATCACGCTCATAGCGGCTGGTGGCGTGAACCCTCAAAATGCTGCGGCGTATGCCGCCACGGGCGTCGACGGCTTGGCCACCACCGCGCTCTACACCGCGAAACCGCTCGACATGAGCGTTCGCATGAAGGCACTCTAGGGGGAGGTGCGTCGCTAGGCTTGCGCGCCGTACTCGGCCAGGATGTCGGTGATATCGCGAATCGATCCGTAGAAACGCTCGCTGTCGTCCCTTTCCCCAAGGTAGTAGAAATGGCAGAGGAAGCTGCTAATCGACCCGTCGAGGCGAGAGAACCTCAGCAGGCCGCTCGAGCCATGGAGCTGGTCTTGCTGCGCAGCTTTCATGAGGGCGAGGAGCTTCGGCGCCTCGTCGGGGGGCATGAGTTTTTGGATTTCTTGCAGGTGATCGAATATGGAGTCCGAATTGATGGTGTCCTGGAACACGTCGTTGAAGCGAATGATGTCGACGTCGTCGTCATGCCAGGAGAAGAGCGCCACGGCACCGAGGATGGCGTTCATCATCGACTCGCTGTACACGTGCTTGTCGAGCAGGTCGCTCGTCTTGAAATGCTCGGCCCGCTCCACGACGAAGCCGTCATCGTCGATGATCTGCTCGTCGGCGATGATCTCCTCGAACTGCGCGACGTCCATGGGGTGGTAGTACAGGAAGCCTTGCACGTAGAGACAGCCCTGGCCTTGCAGGAACTCCGATTGAACGTTCGTCTCCACGCCCTCGCTGATCATCGGCATGCTGAGCGATTTGGCCATGTTGATGACTGATTCCAAGATGTGGACGCCTTTGCGCTCCTCGCCCTTCTCGATATTGATGAGCTTGGCGTCGAGCTTAATCACGTCGAGGTCGAGGCTGCGAAGCGTGTTGAGCGATGAATACCCGCTGCCGAAATCGTCCATGAACACGAGGAAGCCCTTTTTACGCAAGCGCGACGTGGCGTCCACGATGAGCGCGGTGCTGCTCACATAGGCGGATTCGGTCACTTCGATTTTGAGGTGCTGGGGCGTCAGCCTGTATTTCCGGATGAGTTCCTCGAAGCAGGCGACGACATCGATAACGTAGAAGTCGACTTGCGAAACGTTGACGGAAATGGGAACGGTCGCGTGCCCGCGGTCGATCCATGAGCGGATCCAGGCGCAGACCTCTTCCCATATGAAGCTGTCGAGACGCGTGATGAACCCGTGCTGTTCAAGAACGGGCACGAACTCGTTGGGGGGAATGAGCGTTCCGTCCGCCTTACGCCAACGGGCGAGCGCCTCTGCGCCGACGATCTTTCCGGTCGATGCCTTGCACTGGGGCTGCAACTGGAAGTAGATCTCGCCGTTCTCCAGCCCATGCATGAAGCCGGAGAGGATGCGGTACTCCTTCTCCTCCTGGTCGTGCATCTGCGGCCTGAACAGGCAAATGCGCTTGCGGAAGTCGCTCTTCGCGTTGTTCGACGCCATGACGGCCTGGTCGTTGAGGTCGTGGATGGAGGTGGAGCCATGCGTGACGCTGATGCCGAAGACGGGCATGAATCCTGCGTCTGCGCCATGGCTTGCCATCAAGTCGCTGATGTCGCCGAACAGCTCGTTGACCTTCTGCCGGACGTGTGGGGTGATGAGGCGGAAATCGTCGCTTCCGAAATAGCCCCCGAGGCCGTTGGTCGCCTCGGCCTCCTCGGCGATCCTCGCGCCGATCTCGGAGAGGATTCGGTCCCCTTCTTCGCGACCGTACCACTCGTTGAACAGCTTGAAGTGGTCGAGGTCGATTGCGATGAGGCACCAAGGAGCTGCCGCTTCGGTTTCGAGGACGCCCGGAGCCTGCTCGTAGAAGGGCTTCTCGCGCAAGAGCCTCGTCCGGGTGCTGTGGTCGCTATTGGGTGCGAGCATGTCGGGCGATCCAGTGTCCACTCCGGTCCCCTCCTCATTCCTGATCGATGGTTCGTCGAATCGTACAACCGATGATAATGCATGAACGTGAATAGCGCTATCGAAGCCGGGGAGTTTTCGCTCAAGCGGCCCATCTAAAGGCGCAAAGTTGATATTAGTCGTATATGAAAAGATTCATAAATCGCTATAATATACAGAATACAGGATAATGCTAATGCAGGATGGATCTGTGGCCTGGTCGATAATGAAAACCATTAAAGCCGATGAGCTGGCGCATTGCCACGAAGAGGTCAATCGGGAGAACCGGTTGGCAATTCGCCTGCTCGCTCTGTGGGGGCTTCCCCTGGCCATAGCGAACGTGATCGTTCAAATGGGGCTCGCGAACGACGAAGAACTGCTACTGTTCTTCTTGCGCACGAGTTGGATGTGCGTTTACCTTTTTGCGGTGCTCGTTGTGGAGCGGTGGGTCATTCCCGCAGACTTCCCCCATGCCACTGCGCTGCTGTATGTAGTCGAAGCACCAATAATGATCTGTTCGATCTTGCTCGGATCGATTTG
>CACWWI010000218.1 GCA_902764575.1 uncultured Coriobacteriaceae bacterium | reverse complement strand
ATTGTAGTATTACCCCTCCGCCTAAAGCCACATGTACCGCTACAAGGTGATGTTAACCCACTTTGGATACGGCCCGACACCTTGCAGTCGCACTAGCTCCACTGGCTGCGGTGCCATCGCATGATTACAATGCTTGCAGCATATTATTTCGTTCGAAGGAGGAAGGCGGCATCGCTTGATGTGGGTGATTGCGGCATGCGGCTCTGCGCTGTTCGCAGGACTCGTGGCGATTCTCGGCAAGCTCGGCGTCCAGACGACCGACTCCGACGTAGCGACGGCCATGCGGACCTGCGTCGTGCTCGTCCTTGCGTGGGTCGTCGCGGCGTGCGTCGGGCCGCTCGGCGCCATCGGCGAAATCCAACCGCGCACCTGGCTGTTCCTCGTCTTGTCGGGGCTTGCCACCGGTGGGTCGTGGATCTGCTACTTCAAGGCGCTTTCGCTGGGCGACGTGAACAAGGTGGTGCCTATCGACAAGTCGAGCGCGGTGCTTGCGTCGCTTCTGGCGATCGCGCTGTTCGGCGAGACGGCAAACCTCGGGGTGAAGCTCGCGGCCATTGCCGTCATCCTGGTCGGCACGCTCATGATGATCGAGCGGAAGGACGTACGCCCCCCGCGGGACGGCGGCCTCGGCTGGCTCGCCTACGCCGTGCTCGCCGCGCTGTTCGCCGCGCTCACGGCGATCCTGGGAAAGGTGGGGATCGACGGTGTGGAGTCGAGCCTGGGCACCGCCATCCGCACCTGCGTCGTCCTCGCGGCATCGTGGGGCATCGTCGCTTGGAAGGGTAAGCTCGGGCTCGTCCGGGGCATCGAGCGCCGCGAGCTCGCCTTCCTCGCACTGAGCGGCCTGGCGACCGGGGCGTCATGGCTATGCTACTACTACGCGCTGCAAACGGGGGTGGTGAGCGTGGTGGTGCAGGTCGACAAGCTCTCGATCGTCGCCTCGATCGCGTTCGCATGGCTCGTCCTAGGCGAGCGGCTATCCCGCAAGACTTCCCTCGGCCTCTTGCTCATCGTGGTCGGCACCGTTGCGATGACCGCCTTCGCGTAATCCCCCTCGCGAAATGCATAGGGTCGCCCCAGCATGCGAGCTGCGAACAGCAATCGGATCGGGTTAGTTTTCACCCCTTCGATTGGCTCGATCATTGCATTACCGACACTTTGGGGAGACTCCCCAAAGTGTCGGTTAAGGTTCACCACCAACACCCAGGGCGTTGCGGACATCAACGGCAACCACACTTTGCTGCTTTGGGAAACCGGGCGCTCCCCTTGCGTTTCCGCACCCCGCAAAGCGAATTAGTGTACACACTTTTCCGACGCGTGTGTAAATGACCAGGTCGCGATGTGCAGATTTTTTTAAAGCGCAGAAGTGTGTACACTATTTCGCTTTGCGGGGTACGGAAACGCAAGTGAAGTCAACTATGCTTATGGTTCGAGCGGGCCGAGTGAGCCGAGGCTAGGTGAACAAAGCACCTTCGATTAGCCACAATAGCGGAACAGATGGCATCGTTTCGGGACTGTATCTAAAAGATACTACCATTCAGAACAATTGGCAGAAGACCATTAAGTGGCACATGTTAACCCGCTTTGGATACGGTCCCCATGGCCAGCGGCAGCGCCGCACGCGCTCGCCAGTCCCATTTCGCCTGCTTGACCCAGTAGTCGTAGAACGGGTACGGGGTCCTCTTGTAGTTGCGCCAGGTCGTCTTGTACGGGCTCGCGCCAACCTGCTTGACGACGAGGACGGCGGTCTGCTCGGCGGTCCGGCCGCGCCTGAAGCTCCAGATCCACTTGAACCACGCCAGGTAGTTCCAGAGCCTTCTGGTGGCGACGCCGTGGAAGCCGTCGATGAACTTCATGATGCGGCTGTGCAGGCCGTTGACGCGGTTGATCGCGTGCTCGCGCGAGCCGTGCGCCTCGTGCCTGCGCACGTCGAGCGTCCTGAGCGACTCCCTGTAGGCGTGCGCCTTGTCGGTGGCGACGATGGTCCCGCTCGCCACCTTGCCCTCCAGGAACCTCGCCGCCTGCTCGCCGCTCATGGCGCCGCGCCCGGTCATCTCGAAAAAGAAGTCACCGGCGTCGTTGATGCCGGTCAGCACGCATATCTGCTCGTAGTGGTCGATGCCCTCGGGCCGGTGGTGGGCTTTCCTGGGAATCCCGCACGCGGCGTTCTTCCTGTTGCCCTTGAAGCTCTCCCGGAGGTAGCACTCGTCTATCTCCATGCCGTCGCCGGCGGCGCTGCGGAACGCCGGCATGCTCTGCGCTATGCATTCCAGAATCCGGTGGCGCATGAAGAACGCCGTCTTCAGGCTCACGCCGCACCTCTCGGCAGACTCCCGCAGGGTCAGCACGTCGACGTGGCATTCGGCGAACTTCATCCAGGTCGCGCGGTCGAGCTTCGTCGTCGCGAACACGCGGTTGGTCCTCGCCGTGAAGGTCCTCGAGCAGCGGCGGCACAGGAAACGCTGCTCGCCTCGGCCGTCCAGCCCGCGCTTGACGACGTGGTCGGAGCCGCATCGCGGGCATTCCATGTAACGGGCCGTCTCGTCGCCCGACTCCGCCACCGCCATGGCGAAGAACTCCTCGTCGATCATCCTCTTCAGCGATCTCAGGGCCTCGGCCCTCTCCTCTGGCTCCATCTGCGGCAGGAACTGCCTCGCCATTGCCGTCAAGATGTTTTCCATTTCGACCTCCTCCTGTTGATGAGGTCATTCTCCCAATCCCGGGCTCGAAACCGTGTACCACAAGACGTACACGAACGTATCCATAGCGGGTTAACATCACCCGAAAATGGGACAGTCGGGCGGTTTCCTATTCCTCAGTCGTTATGCGGGCGATTTCCGTCTTGAG
>CACWWI010000217.1 GCA_902764575.1 uncultured Coriobacteriaceae bacterium | reverse complement strand
ACGACGATGTTGTTAGCGCTTTGGTCGATCTGCCCCGTTTCCAAGTCGATGCAGCTCGTCGCTATCCTGTAGCAGATGCCGCCGCCCATGCTTCCGTGGCTTCTGATCTTATATTTATTGATCAGATCCAAGAGCTCCCCGTACGTCATCGACCGTGCCTGGGTTTGCAGGGCGTTGAACAGCTCGATGTCCGACGCCAGCTTCTCCTCGTTGCTGTATGTCAGGTAATCGTGTGCGCTTCTGACAAGGGGGCCGCTGTAGCCGCTGTTGCCCCAGTAAAGCTTCCGTACGCCTTGGGCATCCATCAAAACGGTTATGTACCTGGCATCTCCGTTGTTGTTGGGAACGCCGGAAACCGGTACGGGGAAGTCTCTCGCGAAGGTGGAGGCGTCGACGTCCGATTGCCCGTAGCCGGCAATGCCGGCGTTGATGGTCGTCAGGCCGCTTCCCGTGTAGAAGTACCGCCCAACTTCGGTGGGATCGGTCAGCGCCAGCCATTCGGTCGTTGCCGCAGCGTACGCTGCATCCATGTTGGCCCGGTCGGTTTGTTGCTTCGCTTTTTCCAGCCCTCCGTTGAAAACGGGAACGGCCACGCTTGTGAGCACGCCGATAATCGCGACGACTATGAGCACCTCCAGGAGGGTGAAGCCCTTTTGGTTTGCGCGCATCTCGACTCGCTTCCTTCGGGGAACGTATGGGTATTATAACGAGATGTCGACCCTTTCGCTTCGATTGACATCGAATTGCAAACCAAGTTTCCCCTGCTGGATGGTTTCGTTTACAATGTTTCTAACTATGCTTTGCCGCAAAACGGCAGGCTGGGCACGCGAACCATAAGGAGATGCAGCCTACATGAAGTACATGCGACTCGGCGACCTACTTGTCGATGCGGGAGTCATCACCGACGAACAGCTCGGTGCTGCGCTCAAATCGCAGAAGCAGAGCAAGCGGCGCCTGGGCGACGAGCTCATCCAGACCGGCGTGATCACCGAGCGCCAGCTCATCGACGCGCTCATGATGCAGCTGGGCATCGACTACGTCGATCTGTCCACAACCGACATCTCGCCGGAGATGGCGCAGATCCTTCCCAAGAACATCGCCAAGAAGCACTCGGTCGTGCCCGTGCGCACGCGCGGCGACGAGCTGATTTTGGCCATGGCCGACCCGCTCAACTTCATCGCCACCGAGGAGGTGCGCACGGCCACGCGCAAGCGCGTGACGCCGGTCATCTCCACGCAGAGCGGCATCGACCGCGCCATCTCGGCCCTGTACGGCACCGAGGGCGCCAAGCGCGCCATCCGCGAGATGCAGCAGGAGGGCGGCGCGCAGACGGCCGACTACACGGGCACGCAGGTGAGCGACGTTACCGAATCCGAGAACGCCGCGCCGTCGATCCGCCTGGTCGACAGCATCATCGAGCGCGGCATCTCCGACCACGCATCCGACATCCACATCGAGCCACAGGACGACATCGTCAACGTGCGCATGCGCGTCGACGGCATGCTCCACAACACGCTGACCATCCCCAAGGAGCTGCAGCAGTCGGTTACGAGCCGTATCAAGATCATGTGCAACATGGACGTGACCGAGCGCCGCGTGCCCCAGGACGGCCGCGCCATCGTGCGCATCCGCATGCACGAGGCCGACCTGCGCGTGAACACGCTGCCCACGGTGCACGGCGAGAAGATCGTCATGCGAATCCTCGACCGCGACTCCAAGCACGACACGGCCGAGGAGCTCGGCTTCTACGGGCATAACCTCGAGGTGTACTATCAGCTCCTCGAGAACACGCAGGGCGTCATCCTGCTCGTGGGCCCCACCGGCTCGGGCAAGTCGTCCACGCTGTTCACCATGATCAACGCGCTCAACACCGAGGAAGTCAACATCGTCACGCTCGAGGACCCGGTGGAATACAGCATCGACGGTGTAAGCCAGGTGCAGGTGAACGAGAAGACGGGCATGACGTTCGCGAGCGGCCTGCGCGCCATCCTGCGCCAGGACCCCGACATCGTGTCGGTCGGCGAGATCCGCGACGACGAGACGGCCGAGATCGCCATGCGCGCCGCCGTCACGGGCCACCTGGTGCTCTCGACGCTGCACACGGGCGACGCGGTGTCGACGCTCGACCGCCTGGCCGACATGGGCGTCGAGCCCTACATGCTGGCAACGGCGCTCAAGGGCGTCGTCTCGCAGCGCCTCGTGCGCCGCATCTGCCCGCATTGCCGCACTTCGTACACGCCGAGCCCCGACGACCTGCAGAGCCTCGGGATCGACCCCACCGCGCAGGGCGTGCAGTTCTTCCGCGGCGCGGGGTGCTCCGAGTGCTTCAATACCGGCTACCGTGGGCGCATCGTTGTTGCCGAGGCGCTCGTCATCGACCGCAAGATCAGCCGCTGCATACATCAGCGTGATTCTCGCGAGGCGCTGGCCCAGGCTGTGCGCGAGAGCGGGTTCCAGCCCATCATGGTGAACGCGCGCGACCTGGTGTTGCGCGGCGTCACGACCATCGACGAGGTGTACCGCACCATCTACACGACGGACTAGAGGAGCCAGCTATGGGACTCATGGACAACATCGTCGCTTCGGCTGAGGCCAACCGCGCGTCGGACATCCACATCGCCGCAGGGCTGCCGATCAGGCTGCGCATCGACGGCAAGCTGTGCAACCTGGGCGACCACGTGCTCACGGCCGAGGAGTGCGACGCCATCGCCCGCGATGCGGTGGGCCCGCAGTTCGACGGCATGCCGCGCATCGAGGAGATCGACATGGCAGGCACCTATGCCGGGCACGTGCGCTGCCGTCTGAACATCTTCCAGTCCATGCGCTCGATCTGCCTAGCCATCCGTCTGCTGTCCAATACCATCCCGGAGCT
>CACWWI010000216.1 GCA_902764575.1 uncultured Coriobacteriaceae bacterium | reverse complement strand
TGTTTTGTCCAGCTCCTTGCTCTCGTAGAAGAGGAGCGGCGCAATGAACAGCATCATGAACAACTCGGTGTCCGCCTCGATCACAGGCGACACCGACAGCGCCAGCGCCATGACCAAGCCGATTGCGACCTGTACGAGGGGAGCAGCGATGTGAGGCAAAACCTTGTCGAACAGTGCCGATACCAGCACCGCCATGACCAGCACCAGAAATAGTTCCAGTATCTCCACGGAAGCCCCCGTCCTCCGACAGGCAACTAGGCGAACTGCCCTCTAAGCCACCTGACGATGTCATCGCTTTCGTAGAGTGGCGAGCCGTCTATGAACAGGCAGGGCACCTGCCGTTTCCCTCCGACTTCGACGAGCGTCTGCAGCGCACTGCCCTCGGCGTGTATGTTCCTGAGCACGACGGCGTCAGCAGCGCCGAGCTCGTCGAGCGCGCGCAGCACCTTCTGGCAGTATGGACATTCGGGATAGTAGAAGAGTTCGAGTGATGCACCCATTCTCGTCTCCTGTTCTGCTCGTTCGCGTGCGATGGTCCCAGTATATCGGGACCTGGGTCAAAACTGGCCCAACCGAACAAGTTCATGCCTAGGTGCGGCGCGCGAGGGCCTAGGTTGCTGGCAGCGCTTCTATGAAGTGGAGGGCGCGGTCGACGAGGGCTTGGTCGCGCAGGCAGTATTGCACGACCAGCTCGCCGGGGTCGACGAACGGGGCCAGCTCCTCTGCCGGGACGAAGCCCGCTTCCCCTTGCGCTATTCCAATGTCTCGTTCATGCTGCCCGTGCGATAGCCCTGCAGGTCGAGCGAGACGTATGCGAACCCAAGGTCCTTCAGGCCTTCGACGACCTTGGCGCGGATGGGCTCGCTCGCGATGCCCTCGATGTCCTCCGGGAGGACCTCGATGCGGGCCGTTTCGTCCTTCAAGCGCACGCGGACTTGATTGAATCCCAGGTCGCGAAGAAGCTGTTCCGCGTTGTCGACCATGGACAAGCGCTCAGACGTTATGAGGTCACCGTAGGAGAAGCGCGTGTTCAAGCATGCGAAGGCGGGCTTATCCCACGCCGCCAAGCCTCGGGCTTTCGCGAGCGCTCGCACATCGGCCTTCGTTAAGCCGGCTTCCCGCAACGGGCTCTTCGCGCGCATTTCGGCAATGGCCGTGAACCCGGGACGGTAATCGCCTTCGTCATCGAGGTTCGACCCTTCGGCGATAACGGAAACGCCCTGTTCGCTCGCTGCCTTCGCGATGCAGGAGAACAGCTCCTTCTTGCAGTGGTAGCAGCGGTCTACGGGATTGTGGTCGAAGCCCTCGATGTCGAATTCATGTGTGTCCACGATAACGTGGCGGATTCCCTCGGCACGGCAGAGCTCCTGCGCCTCTTCAATCTCGCGCGCGGGGATGGAAGGGCTCCGTCCTGTGATCGCAATCGCGTTGTCTCCCAGAACATCGTGCGCCGTCACCAGAAGCAACGTCGAGTCGACGCCGCTCGAGAACGCGACGGCGACGCTCCCGTACGAGCGGAGAATGTCCTTCAAAGTGCCGAGCTTCTTATTCAGCTCGTTGTCCTGCAAGTCCATGTTTATGCTCCTACCTGTCAAATCAACTGTCTGTTTCAGAAACAGTATAATCATCGCCGTGCGGGAATCGCTGACGATAGCTTCATACTATGAGCAAAGACACAGCGAAACTAGCTTAGGGGCCCCTGTGGACGTGCGGCAAATGCATGTGCTCGATTTCGACGAGAATCGGGCCATCAAGCTCGAAAAGGGGAGGGGTTAAAGCGGCATGGCGAAGTAGCTGGAGCCGCAGCTCTGCGTCTTGTAGCGGCCCGTGCTCACCAGGTCCATCATGGCGTTTGCGAGCTGTGCGTCGTCCAGCGAGAACATCGTCTGGATCTCGCACGCCGCCGCTTTGCCGAACCGGTCGACGTAGGTCTCGAGCGCATGCTCCGAGAACTCGGCATCGCTGAGGCTGACCTCGCCATCCGTGAGTTGCCTGATGGCCTGCTTCAGCTCGTCGAAGGACCGGTACCCTTGCACCGCTCCGCGCGCGTCGCCCCACTGCATGATCAAGGTGGGGAAGGCCGCGATGCCGTACTTACGGCACTCGTCGACACCTTGCTGCAATACGGCCGCCACTTCGGGGGCGTCCAGGTTGCTGCGGAACTGCTCTACGTCGATGGGGAACTCGCCTGCAAGCGCCACTTGCTCGTCCACGGACGACAGGCTGCGGCCTTCGGCGAACACGCACTCGCGCATGCGCCGCAGGTACGCCTCGGCGATGCGCTCGTCGATCATCTTCATGGCGCAGTACGCCAGGCTCAGCGGCAGCGACACGAGGTCTTCCGGCCCGTGTGCTAGCACGTTGTCGAGCGAAAGCGGCATGCGAACCATCTTCGTGGCTTCCCTGAAGTAGTTGGCCAGCATGGCGCGGTACACCTCGTAGCGCACCCCGGCGTCTTCGTCGTAGCCGATGATCTCGTGCACGTCGGATGAGAGCACGCCCATGACGATGCGGTATTCCAGCTGGTCGTCGAGCAGCACGCGGACCTTGCGCATCTCGGGCTCCATGGCATAGCACCAGAAGCAGAGCGGGTCGGTAAAGTGGGCGATTTTCAGTTTGCTCTCCATGGGTAGAAGGGTATCACCAGATTCGATGAAATGCGATAAAAGCCACCAAGGCGCTCTAGCATGCACGGGGCAGGCCCTTCGTTGGAGGGCTTGCCCGTTCTTTTATGGCGCCGAATGTCCCGTTTATGCAAGGTCGGTGGGACAAAGGTCCACGTCGCCACTGCCCATCTTGGGATTCCGAGCATCAAAAAAAGCGCGTTTACCTGGTAAAATATACCAGTGTCAGCATGGTTATCTTCGCTAGCCACATGC
>CACWWI010000215.1 GCA_902764575.1 uncultured Coriobacteriaceae bacterium | reverse complement strand
CGCCGGCTACTGCGTTAGCGCCGACACCATCCGCAACTCCCGCAAAGCCTGGGCAGCGCTGAAAGAAGACTACAAGTAAGCGTCGCGCTTACGCGCGCGGGCGCACGGTGTGCGCCCCTACCAACGGCCCAACGCCCACATCGCGCACCCATGTGCCCCGGCGGTCCGGGCGCGGGAACGCGTTATGTGGGCGTGCTGTCGCCGACGTTACTCGCTTCGCAGGGCCTCCACTGGGTCCTTGCGGCTGGCCGAGTTCGAGGGGATCAGGCCGGCTATGAACGTGAGGAACACGCTGATCAGCACGAGGATCACGGCCGCGTTTATCGGTAGCAGGGCCACGTTGGGCACATCGAATATGTTGTACACGATGATGTTGGCCGGGATGCACCCGAGCGCCGTCACGCCCACACCGAGCAAGCCCGCGATGAGGCCCTCGATGATGGTCTCGGCGTTGAACACGCGGCTGATGTCGCCCTTCGAGGCGCCGATGGAGCGCAGGATGCCGATCTCCTTCTTGCGCTCGAGCACCGAGATGTAGGTGATGACGCCGATCATGATCGACGACACGATGAGCGAGATGGCGACGAAGGCGATGAGCACGGTCGAGATCATGTTGATGATCGTGGTGACCGACTCCATGAGCGTGCCCACGATGTCCGTGTACGAGATAACCTTGTCCTCGTCGGTCGCGCGCATCTCGTCGTTGTAGCCGTCCAGGATGGCGATGACGTGCTCTTTGCTCTCGAAGTCCTTCGGGTAGATGGAAATCTCGGAAGGCTTGTTGAAGTCGGCATATCCGAGCTTCTTGAGGTTGTTGTCGTAGGAGCGCTCCTCCACGCGCATCATGGACATCATCAGGTCGGTGAGCTCGTCGGGGTCCATGTTGACCTGGAACGCATCGGCGAAGGCGCTGCTATCGAATCCGATCGCGTTCCCGAGGCCGGCCATCATGGAGGTCATCTGGTCCGAGAGCGCCTTCATGTAGGCGGTCATGTAGTCTTGGATGGCCGTGGTGAGCTGCGCCTGCATGGCGGGCATCACCTGGGCTGCGTAGTAGCTGCCTATGCGCTCGCCCATCACCTGGCTCACCTGGGCGGGCGAGGTGCCGAGCTGCGCGGCGACGGCTTGCGTGAGGTCGGCTTGGAGCGCCGCGGTGTCGATGTTGTTCCCCACATTGGCGAGCGCCGCCTGCCCTTCGGGCGAGTTGAAGTATTCGGACGGATCGGAAGTCGGGTGAGTCGTCATCCATATGGCGAGGCCCTCGGCGAGCTTCCTGGCCGCCTCGCCTCCGTCCGTGAACTTGATCGTCATGTTCTGCATGATGCCCGCAGCGTTGAGCTCGGGGAACAGGGCCGCGATCTCTGCGGCGGTGGGCTGCGGCATGCTCATGTTCGTGACCCCCGACAGGTCCATGGGGGGCACGTCGAGCGACGATGCGTCGAAGCCGCTGAAGTTCATCGCGCTCGAATCGAAGGAGAACGCGTTGGACAGCGCGTTCTCGTCGATGGAGAACAGCGAGCTCATGTCGAACTCGGTGCCGTTGTCCTCTTCCAGCTCCGTGAACGTCTTGCCCGTGAACACGTCGCGGTCGTGGTTCTCCAGCTGCTTCTTCACGATTTCCGATTCGGAGGCCTTCTCCACGATGTGCCGCGTGAGGCTGGGGATGTAGTAGATGCCCATGCTGAGGGGCGCGGCGTTCGCCTCGGGCTTCGCCTGCACGATGCCGGTGATCACCAGGTCCTCGCCCGAGTCCACGATGCCCTTCATGTATTCCTCGTCGCCCGACTTGTCCACCCATACGCCGTACTCGTCGTCGTAGCGGTAGAAGTCGGTGGCGCTCACCAGCTTGAACTTCATGCCCAGGATGTCATCGTAGGTGACGTCGACCTCGGTCTCGGGCAGCTTGACGTCCTCCTCCTCGGAGAACTGCTTCACCATCGTCTCGAGCTCCTTGTGGTCGCGCAAGCCCAGCACGTACGACAGGAAGTCGTTGATGCGCCCCGTCCTGGAGAGCACCAGCACGAGCTCGTTTTCCTTCTCGGGCCAATGGCCGGCAACCACGTCGTACTGGCCTATGACGATGTCGCTCTGCGACATCTCGGAGAACATGTCGGATGACATCGACATCGACAGGAGGCTGTTGGAGTACGAGCCCGACCCCATGCCGAGCGCCGAGAGCGACGTGTCGGGGTTGATCTGCCGAACGCCCGCGGAGGTGTTCACGTCGAAGATCTGCGGCGTAACCGCGTACTCGTAGTAGATGCTGCTCACGTACTGGTCGATGCCCGAATTGCCGTTGTCCAGGAATTCCTTGAGCGCCGCGAGGTCGTTCTTGCCGAAGCTCGCGAACATGCGCCCGATGATGCGCGTCTCGCCGATGTGGCCGTCTTGCGACTTCTCGGCGCTCGCGCTGGAGGCCGATGCCGACGCCTGGCTGGCCGAGTCGTCGTCGTTGCCGCTGCTAGAGCCCCCCATTCCCACGAGCATCGTGGTGAAGTCGAAGCCCGTCGACATAATCTGCAGCGGGTATGCGGACAGCGTCTCCTCCTCGACGGTCTTGATGTAGTTGTTCACGCCGTTGGCGAGTGACAGGATGGCCGCGATGCCGATGATGCCAATTGACCCGGCTACGGCGGTCATGATGGTGCGGCCCTTCTTGGTCATGAGGTTGTTGAACGACAGGGAAAGGGCCGTCAGGAACGACATCCGCGTGCGCACCGACGGCTTGGCGTTGGCGGCGGCCACCTCCTCGGCGGTGGGCTCATAGGGGTCCGAGTCGCTCGTGATTTGCCCGTCGGCCAGGTTGACGATGCGCGTTGCATACTGCTCGGCCAGCTCGGGGTTGTGCGTGACCATGATGACCCGCCGGTCTGCGGCGATCTCGGTGAGCAGGTCCAT
>CACWWI010000214.1 GCA_902764575.1 uncultured Coriobacteriaceae bacterium | reverse complement strand
GGCGGAAAAGACGAAGAGGGCCCCATAGCCCCCGAAGGCGCTGGTGAGCATAATTGCGATGAATGGCCCGCCGCCGCTGCCCAGTGCTTGCGCAAGCGAGTAGTACCCGATGCCTTCGGCGCGGCGGTCGGGGGGAATGACCAGGACGGCGCCCGCCGCCGCCGAACCCGATTGCAGGGCCAGCCCCACGCCGTGCACGACGCGCATGGCGATGAGCCACCAAAAACCTAGCGGCAACAGGTAGCCCAAGCAGGCGAGCGCGTTGAGGACCATGCCTATGGCAAGCGATTTCATAGGGCCCCATTTGTCGATTTGGCGGCCCAGCGCGATGCGCGCGATAAGGGCGCTCACGACGTAGGCGGTGTTGGGCAAGGCCGCCAGGGCTTTCGAGACGCCGAACTCCGTCGTGCAGTACCCGACGAGCTCGACCATCAGCAGAAAGAACACGAGCACGTTGGCGAAGTTCACGCACATCAGCGCAACGAGCGTCTTCGACCAGAGCTTTTCATTGCGAGGCATGGGCTTATCTCCGAAACAGGACAGAACGACAGCGATTATAATCGCCCGCTCCTCGCGCGCTGTAAAGCGTTCACGCCGATTTAACGCGTGCATTGCCGAGAGAGCAGGCTTGTCAAAAAAGCCGCCGGGAGGATTCCCGGCGGCTTCGGTCGTAGAGCAGAAGCTTATTATGGGAGGGGCTTCTGCGTGCTTCCTACAGGTTGTGCTCGGCCCAGTAAACCTCGGAGTACTTGTCCAGCTCTTCGTTCGTGGTGTCGTAGACGCCGGGGAAGGTGGAGATGGGCAGGCCCTGCGACAGGCACGGGATGAAGTAGAGCGGGCCGTTCTCGTCGCACGTGCGCTTGACCTGCTTGGCGATTTCCTCGCGGGTCCAACCCTCGTAGTCGACCGAGGCGGAGTCGATGCCGCCCATGAACGTGATGTCCTTGCCGTACTTCTCGATGCAGGCGGGGATGTCGTTGGTGTTCATGACGCCCTGCCAGATGTCGATGCCCATTTCGATCATGTAAGGCACGATGGTCTCGCCATAGGAGTCGGAGTGGTGCATGATGCACTCGACGCCGCGCTCCTTGTAGTATCCGTAGACCTCCTTGTAGGGCTCGAGGAAGAATTCTGCGAACATCTCGGGCTCGGTGAAGGTCGAGATCTGGGTGCCCCAGTCGTCGTGGTGGAGCAATCCGTCGGGATGCAAGTGGCTGCAGATGACATCAGCAAGCTTCAGCTCCCACTCCGTCAGGTACTTGATGAGCTCTTTCAGCTCGTCGGGGCACTCGTAGAACGCGATGAGCACGTTCTGGATCTCGCACAGGTAGTGGGCGTTCTCGAAGATGCCCGGTGCCACGAAAGCCGTGGCGAACTGCTTGCTGCGGTCGATGGTCTCCCAGTATTCCAGGTCCTTTTCCCATTCGGCTTCGGGAATCGTGTAGGGGTCGGGGGCGGTGACGTAGTCCTGCCACTCCTCGATGTCCTTGCACACGATCAGGTCGGGCCTGTGGTTCGGGAAGGCGCCAGGCTGGCCCTCGGCCCACGACACGGTGACGCCCCAGTTGTTCTTCTTGTCGATCTCGCCCGGACGCGGGTTGTTGCGCCAACGGTAGCTGGCAAGATCCCTGAACGGGATGTCGAAGGCTTCGTACTGCTTGACGAAGCGCTCGGGCTTGCCGCCCTTCATCGTCTCGAGGAGGTTTTCGCGTGGCGTGAGCTTCCAGTCGCTCATGAAGGCCCCTTTCTCTGGGAGGTTCTAACTGATGTTGGCAGTTTACCAGTTAAAGCTAGTTTACTTCCACACGTTGCTAAATCATGGTGCAAAACATCCTATAGTTGGCCGTTTTCCCTGTGCATTCAGCACAACGCTTGCCCATCGAGAAGGGGCGAGGAGAACCCTGCCCCCTCTCTCCTGGGGAGCGCAAGTCTTGGCGCAGCCACGAGGCAGACCGGCTATGCAGGTTGCCTCTGGGCCTTGCGCTGCTTTGCAAGCTCCTCTTTCAGGATGGGTTCGGTCTGCTTGAGGTAATTGTCGTAATCATAGTGATCGCGTCCCTTGAGGGGAAGCTCGGCAACCTGATACAGCACCCTGAGCGCCGCTTCGTACTTTTTGTTGTCGCGGAGAATGTCGATGACCTTTTCCGCGAAGTGCATGCGCGTGTAGTTGCTGTGATCGCCTTCCCACCAGTCGTTGTAGTCGCGCAGTAGCCGCTTGGTGTCGTGTTTCTCGCCATAGCGCTCCAGGATGGGCATGCACGTCTCGTGCTCATCCTTAACGTCGGCCTTATTTCGGGAGTTGTTCCTGACCGTGTGGATGGTGAACAGGATCCCGATAATCAGGACCGGGAACAGGAGGATGAGGAGCTGGTCTGGCTGAAAGTGCTTTATCAGCAGGACGCAAATGACGATTGCCACGATAAGGACGCCGGTTGATAGGCCGACCTGAAGTGGAGATCGCTTACGCCTGTTGGCATAAGCCTCCCTGAACGCGTCCGTTATTGTTGCCATGTGCGCACCTCTCGTAACCTGCGATGTTTGGGTTGGCCAAAGCCGACATGCTCTCAACTATAGCATGCGGCTGAGGGAGGTGGCGCACAACTCGTTTTGGTCATGCGCCACCTCGTCAAACGCTAGTCAGCGTCTTATTCGTTCTGCTGCCGTTCGGCGATTTCCTTCTGGCACTTGGCCAGGACGTCATTGTTGATCCTGTAGCCGAAGATGAGGATCAACATGGAGATGACGCATAGGATTGCGGGTAGCACGAACCAGCCGTTGACGATGCCCTCTTGCAGGGCGGGCGTGGACTGGTCGGCTGTCATGCCCGCGACGAAGCCAGCGGCGCCGAGGATGGCGGGGATGACGACGCCACGCGCGAAGAAGCCGATCTTGAGGGGCAGAA
>CACWWI010000213.1 GCA_902764575.1 uncultured Coriobacteriaceae bacterium | reverse complement strand
TAGATCACAGGGGTTTCCCGCGATGTCGCCATGCTTTTGAGCGTAGCGAAGGGCCCGTCTTAGCAGACCAAACCCTTTCGCACGCTGGTGCTGGGATACGCCGTCTTCGGCCATACGCTGGAACGTATCGTCCACCATTACGGGCGATATGTCGGATAGTGGTACATCATCAAAGTACTTGAATAGTTTCTTGATTTCGCCTGCTTCCCGTTTGACGGTTAGCTCATCGATTTCCCCCGAGACTTCGCGACTGCGGTGATACGCCTCAACAGTACGATGAAGCGTCGCTGGTGTGCGTTGGAGCAACTCGTCTTGGTACGCGACGGCCTGCGCGACAGCTTGGTCCTTGCTTTTCGCCTTGACTTTGCGTGCTGGCGAGTACGCGCGTTTGCCATCCGCGTCGGTCAATCGGACGCGCACCGAGTACGTGTCCTGGGTCTTGAGTTTCTTGATATGCAGGTCACCGATAAACCATTCGAGCTTCGGCATGCTTACCCCCTCCCGAAACAGGGTAACAGAAAAGTGAGCCAAATGTGAGCCAAATTGCCAATCGAAACCAACAATTACGGGTGGATGGATTTTGAGACATGATTGATTACCTGCGATTTTGTATGTAAAATCACCATGGAACAACAGCAACCAACACGCAAGACCCCGCTCTCCTAAAGCGGGTGTCGGCCGTTCGAATCGGCCCGGGGGCGCCAGGATAACGAAGCGGTGCCCGACGAAATCGTCGGGCACCGCTTTTTTCGTTGGCAAACGAGGGTCACGCAACGCGTATCCTGAGACAAAAGGGTCCATTTTGAGACGCCGCATCCCTCATGCGCATAATTGATAAACTGATTGCGGCACTGTATTCGTAGAGTCTTAAAATCGCACATTGAAGGGACGCGGTTAGCTAAGCCTGCGCAAACGCATTCCAAAGCGCATCTCAAAGAGCCAGCATCGAGCATCTTGCCGCAGAATGCAGGTATACTCATGAGCGAACTCGTTTCGGATTTGTCTTTCACGTTCTCTATGAGAGGAAAACGTCATGAGTAACGGTGCCGAATTAGCCAAGCCCGGATGGTTCCGCGGAGCTGCAGTCGATTTGTCGAGGAGATTCCGACTTCTCTCGTTCCTCGCGCTCACGTTAATATCAGCCTGCTTGTGCTTCTCGCAATTCGGCATCATGTCATGGGGCGCCGATTTGACCGGCGACTTGAACTTCGTGCTGTTTCTCATACCGGTAGCGCTTTGCGTAGTCATGCTGGGCGTCGTTCCCGGCATCGGCCTCGCGTTTCTCACCGGTATGCTCATCATGTTCCGAGCACAGTGGGCGCCCGCGACGCTCTACGATATCAAAATGGCCGATCCGTTTCTGTCGGTGCTCAGCATCACCATCGGCGCGATCCTCATGGCAGCTATCGTCACCCCTGCCGCGCGCAAGTGGCCGGCCGACCCCACGATCGGCGTCAAAACCCTCAAGCGCATCGAGGCGCCCCGTATCGCGTCGATCGTCATCGGCTGTTTCGTACTAGCTTTCGCGTTCTCGTACGGCACGCGCGGGCTCGCGTATCTCATCGTGACGCCCGGAGGCGCTGAGTACAATTACGCGGCGATGATCGAGGGGTATCTAAACTCGCTCGCCAGCCCTCTCGTCTTTCTGGAAGCCATCCTGAACGGCGTCATCCTCTCGGCCGCCTGCGTCTTGTCGGTCGCTTACGATGCCACCCGGCGAACGGGCCGGTTATCGGGCTCGTGGGGAATAGGGCTGCACTTGGCATTTGCCCAATGGCTCGCCTTTGCCATGCTCATCGTGTTCCTGTTAGCGTCCGCGGTATCGTTTTGCGTGGAGACGGTGACGGCATCAGAGACAGCTGATGAGCAGATCATGTCCGAGCTGCATTACTTGCAGCAACAGGTGACCGTTCACAAGGAGGACTCGTCGGTTGAATCGATAGCGAAAGGCTTCTCTACGGTTTTCGGCGGTACGGTCCTGGTCGTACACGACCGTACGATCGTGTCATCGAACGACCCCGAGTGCGTGGGTAAGTCGGCTGGAGAGGTAATGGGCTCCAGCGACATGGATAATTATGAGCTCCTCGTCCAGCAAGCGGCTTCCGGCATGATAACAGGCTTCGACACCGACACGAAAGAGTTCCAGGCTTGTCGAGCGCTGTTAGATGATGGCTACGAGTACATTGCAATAGAGCCCCTGTCGAAGATGTACAAGGCGCGCACGGCCACGCTCTTGTACAATGCGGGGTTCATGCTTGCCGTGCTGCTCGTCGTGTTCTTTGTCGTGCGCGAGCTGTTGAACCGCATCGTGGTGGGGCCCATCCACCGCACGAACGAAACATTGGGTCATATCACCCAGGGCGAACTTGCGCGCCGTGTCGATGAGCGAAATGTGAACGAGTTCGACGAGCTGTCGACTGGCATCAACGCCACGGTTTCGTCCTTGCGCGAGACGATGGACGAGGTCGAACAGCGAAACAAGCAAGACCTCACGGCGGCGAAAGCGATACAGGAGTCGGCCCTGCCGCGCGAGTTCCCGCCATTCCCGGAAATCGATCGGTTCGACATCTACGCGTCCATGAAGATGGCCAGGGAGGTGGGCGGCGATTTCTACGACTTCTTCCTGCTTGATGACGGCAAGCTCGCCTTCCTCATAGCCGACGTCAGCGGCAAGGGCATCCCGGCGGCGCTGTTTATGATGGCGGCCAAGACGCAGCTCAAGAGCTACCTGGAAACCGGCCTGCCCGTGAACGAGGCCGTCGATGCGGCGAACCACCAGCTGTGCCTCGGCAACGACGCCGGCATGTTCGTCACGATGTTCGCGTGCCTGCTCGACTACGAGACCGGCCTGCTGTCGTACGTGAACGCCGGCCACAACCCGCCGCTCCTGCACCATGGCGGGCAGTGGGAATGGATTCGCGAAGTGTCCGGCATGCCGCTCGGGCT
>CACWWI010000212.1 GCA_902764575.1 uncultured Coriobacteriaceae bacterium | reverse complement strand
CCTTCTGGGAACCCCTCTTTGGTGCGCGCTTGCCCATGGACGTCTAGTTCCTGCCCTTCTCGACCGCGCGCATGATGGCCTTGTAGACCTCCACGAGCGGGATGATGGCTGCGGCAAGCAGCATCGCGATGCCGTACTCGTAGGCGCTGATCTCGGCAAAGTCGAAGGCCTGCGCGAGCGGGGTCTCGATGACCACGAAGGTGAGCACCAGCGAGATCGCGAAGGCGCCCCAGATCCACTTGTTCTGGGTGGGCAGCTTGAAGATGGACTGGCGACGGCTGCGCATGTTGAACGAGTGGAACATCTCGACCATTGAGAGCGTGAGGAACGCCATGGTCATGCCGTCGAGGCCCTTGTCGGCACCAGACAGCACGGCAGACAGCGGCACACCCTCGATGTTCAGGCCGATGAAGTACGAGATGAGCGTGAGGGCACCAATGAAGACGCCCTGGATGAGGCAGTCGAGGCCCATGCCGTTGGCGAAGATGCCGTCGTCGGCGTTGCGCGGCTCGCGCTCCATGATGTCGGGCTCGGCCTCCTCCATGGCCATGGCAAGGGCGGGGAAGCAGTCCGTGATGAGGTTGAGCCACAGGAGGTGCGTGGGCTCGAGGATCGTGAAGCCGATTAGAGACGCCACGAAGACCGAGATGACCTCAGCGAGGTTGGAGGAGAGCAGGAAGGCAATCGACTTCCTGATGTTGTCGTAGATGCGGCGGCCCTCTTCGCAGGCGTTGATGATGGTCGCGAAGTTGTCGTCGGCAAGAACCATGTCGGCCACGTTCTTGGTGACGTCAGTGCCCGTGATGCCCATGCCAACGCCGATGTCAGCGCGCTTGATGGACGGCGCGTCGTTCACGCCGTCGCCGGTCATGGCAACGACCTTGCCGAGCTTCTTCCAGGTGTCGACGATGCGGGTCTTGTGCTCGGGCTGGACGCGGGCGTACACGCCGTACTTGGAGATGTTCTTGGCGAACTCCTCGTCGGACATGCGGTCAAGCTCGGCGCCGGTGATGGCCTGTGAGCGGTCGACGATGATGCCAAGCTCCTTGGCGATGGCAACGGCGGTGTCGATGTGGTCGCCGGTGATCATGACCACGCGCATGCCGGCGGAGTGCGCCTCGGCCACGGCCTGCTTGACCTCGGGACGAACCGGGTCGATCATGCCGCAGAGGCCGAGGAAGGTCATGTCGTGCTCGAGCGCCTCGGGCGAGAAGGACTCGGGAGCCTCCTTGCCGTAGTTCACGCGGGCGGCTGCCATCACGCGCAGAGCGTCGTCGGCCATGGCCTTGTTGGCCTCCATGATGCGGGCGCGGCGCTCGTCGGTGAGGGGCACGTCGCCGTCGGCGGTGCGCACCATGGTGCAGCGGGCGAGCACGACGTCCGGGCCGCCCTTGGTGTGCTGGACGTAGTTCCCGTCCGGCGCGAGGTTCACGACGGACATCATCTTGCGGCCGGAGTCGAACGGGGCCTCGCCCACGCGGGGGTTCGACGCGTCGAGATCGCCCGAGGCGAACCCGAGCTTCGCGGCGTCGGCCACGAGCGCGGCCTCCGTCGGTTCGCCCACGGCCTCGTCCCTCTGCTCGTCCCACTTCGCGTCGGAGCAGAGCGCCATGCAGCGCACGAGCCTGTCCTGGTCCTCGGTGAAGTGGCGTACGACCGTCATCTTGTTCTGCGTGAGGGTGCCCGTCTTGTCGGAGCAGATGACCTGCGTGCAGCCGAGGGTCTCGACGGCCGAGAGCTTGCGAATGATCGCGTTGTGCTGGCTCATCTTCGTTACGCCGATGGACAGCACTATGGTCACGACGGCCGCGAGGCCCTCGGGGATGGCGGCGACGGCGAGCGACACCGCGACCATGAAGGTGTTCAGCACCAGGGGCACGTTGTCGAAGAAGCCCATGCCGTGCTTCAGCCACGTGACGCCGAACACGAGGGCGCAGATCACGATGCAGATGATCGAGAGGACCTTCGAGAGCTCGTCGAGCTTCTTCTGGAGCGGGGTCTCCTCGTCGGTCGCGCGGGACAGCGCGTCGGCGATCTTTCCCATCTCCGTGCCCATGCCGGTAGCGACCACGACGGCCCGCCCGCGGCCGTACACCACGGTCGAGCCCATGTAGCACATGTTCTTGCGGTCGCCGAGCGGAACGTCCCCGCCCTCGGGGGCGTCGAGCGTCCCGGCGACCTTGTTTGCCGGCACGGACTCGCCCGTGAGGGCAGCCTCCTCGATCTTCATCGAGGCGCTCTCGAGGATGCGGCAGTCCGCCGGGACGGAGTCGCCCGCCTCGAGCACCACCACGTCGCCCACGACGAGCTCGGAAGAGGACACCGCCACGATCCTGCCGTCGCGGACCGCCTTGCTCTGCGCGGCGGACATCTCCTGCAGGGCGGCCAGGGCCTCCTCGGCCTTGGACTCCTGGACCACGCCGAGCACGGCGTTCACCACCACGACGAAGCAGATGATGATTACGTCCGCAAAGTCGGCCTCGCCCTGGGCGATGCCCGTGAGCGCCGAGATGACCGCGGCCACGATCAGCATGATGATCATGGGGTCGGCCATCTGCGCGAGGAACCGCTTCCACAGCGGGTCCTTCTCGGCCTCCTTGAGCTTGTTCAGGCCGTCACGCTCGAGGCGCGCGGCAGCCTCCCCCGCAGTCAGCCCGCGCTCGCCGTCGGAGCCGACGGCCTCGAGGACTGCCGAGGAGTCTTGCAGGTATTCCTTCAATTTTCCCTCCTGGATCATTCGTCCGGCAGATTGATGCCCGATCATAATTCCCCAGGAGGGGCAAGGGCTCACCAAGGTTGCCATGCCGGACGCCCAACATGACATCACCCATTCTACCCAAGGGTCATCGCGCGGGCGAGAAGTGCTTGGAATGCGGGGCTTCGGACAGAAACTCCCCAGAAACAAAGGGCAGGCTTCTTTCGAAACCCGCCCCATACTACCGGGAGATATGTCGGTGCTT
>CACWWI010000211.1 GCA_902764575.1 uncultured Coriobacteriaceae bacterium | reverse complement strand
TGCTGGCCGACGAGATGGGCAGCGGCACGGAACCGCTCATCAGGTGGCTCGACGCGCATCTCGGCGAGATCATCGCGGCCTACGCTCCCACGGCCACTCCCAGGGAGATGCGCCGCATGAACCAGAAGGTGGCTGCTTATGCATAGGGTTTACTACAAGCCAGGGCTCGGAGGGGACCCCATCTGCCTGGAGGGCGACGGGGTCTTCGCGGGCTACGGCGGGGGGCTGCGCTCGCGCAAGTGGGCGCGTTCCATCAGCGGCAAGGGCGTCTACGGCACGGCCATGGGCGTGCGCGAGGTCGACTTCGACGCCTTCGCGTTCGACGAGCAGGCCGACGCCCTGAGGCGGGCGTGCGACGCCGACGTGGAGTCCATGACGCCCGGCACGATCTGCGTGGACAACGAGTGGAACATGCGCTGCTACATCGTGGAGTCCAGCACCACCGAGGCGTTCAGGGACCACGTGGCCCTCACCATGAAGGCCGTGCTCCTGGACGGCTTCTGGTGGAAGGAGTCGAAGCGGTACTTCCCCGCGGGCCTCGACGAGACGGGCCTGAACTTCGAGCACAACTTCGAGCACAACTACGGCCATAGTTCCGGCAAGGCTTACGTCGACGTCGGGTCGCTCGTGGGCGCGCTGCCCAGGATCACGTTCTACGGGCCGTGCACGAGCCCCTACGTGAGCATCGGGTCGAACCGCTACCAGGTCAACGCCCAGGTGCTCCGCGACTACTCGCTGGTGCTCGACGCCACGGGGGACGCCAAGACGGCCATCCTCTACGACCCGTACGGAAACGCCGAGTCGGTGTTCGACAAGGCCGTGAGGACGGGCGGCAGGGGAGGCGGCAGCTACGCCTTCGAGCCGCTGCCGCACGGAAGGCTGGAGGTCGCGTGGTCGGGCGCGTTCGCCTTCGAGCTTGCATGGCGCGAACGGGAGACGGAGCCGCCATGGGCGCGCTGATGGTGTGGACCGACCCCTCGCTCAAGGAGCTGGGCGCGACCGAGAACTTCGGGCTGGACCTGGAGGCCGACCTCGTCCCCGACGACCAGGACAAGTCGAACGACTTTGTGGCCACGCTGCCGATGGACGTGCGCCTGGCGGCGAACTCGGCCGTGTTCATGGACGGCACGCAATGGGGCGGGCTGGTCCAGGGCAGGGCGAGCGACACCGACGTGCCTGGCGTGCTCGAATGGCGCGGCCGCACGTGGCTAGGAGTGCTCGCCGACAGGGTTCTCCTGCCGAACTCGGGGCAGGCGGCCTACACGTCGAGCGGCACCGTCGCCGAGTGCATCGCCGACCTCGTGTCGCGGCTGGGCCTCTCGACGCTCTTCGCGGCTGGGGAGTGCCCGACGCTGGTCATCTCCTACACGCACAAGCGGTACCCGACGGGCATGGACGCCCTCTACGACATGCTGGCGAGCGCGGACCTCAAGCCCGTGTTCGAGGCGGTCCAGGACGGCGGCCTCAAGGTGCTGGTCGGCGCCGAGGAGATCGCGACGGCCACCGAGGCCGTGGACGGCGAGCACGTGAGCATGTCCATGCAGCGCGAGTTCACGCCCTACAACCATCTCGTCGGGCTGGGAGAGGGCGAGGGCACCGCCCGCATAGTCCAGCACTGGTACGCGGACGCCGACGGCAACGTGTCGCAGGTGAAGACCATCACGGGCCTGGCGGAGCGAACCTACCGCTACGACTACCCGAACGCGGACGCCGAGGAGCTAGCCGAGTACTCGGCCAGGAAACTTGAGGAGTTCCAGGGGCAGGGGAGCGTCGACGTGACGCTGCCCGACGGCTCGAAGCTGCGCCTCGGGGATATGGTGCGGGCCTACGACCCGCGCATCGACGAGTCCGTAACGGCGCGAGTGACCAAGTGCGTCGTGAAGGTGAACAACGGCATCGAGGAATGCGCCTGGAGCGCGGAATAGGAGACAGGATGGCCAAGACAGACGGCTACAGCGAGTACGCGTGCGACGTGCAGGTATGCACCCGCCACGACTACGCGAAACCCGACACGGACAAGGCTGACAGCTACGTGACGCGCCGCCGCTACACCGACGACGGCGTGCTACGCGAGATCATGCTGTGCTCGGAGCACAACGAGACCTACGCCAAGCTGGTCGGCGAGTGCGAGAAGGCGTACAAGGCTTTCGAGCAGGACGGCTCGTACACGCTGGCGACCATGGAGGAGGTCGAGGAGCTGCAGCACCAGCTTGAGCAGCTGCAGATCGACTACGAGGCGCTGCGCAAGAACCGCGACCTGTGGGTGACGAAGTACAACCAGCTCAACGCAGAGTTCGAGGAGTACAAGCGCACCCATCCCGACCCCGCTGAGGAGGAATAATGGAACTCGTAACCGGCAAGGGCGCCACCGACCACGTGTCGAGCGCCGACATGGCCTCCCTGTACCGCGGACTGCTGATCGCGGACGATGCCGTCCTGGACACGGGCGACAAGCTCGCCTGCACGATGCTCGACGCCAACACCGCCGAGATCGGCACGGGCGACTGCATGCTCCAGGCCCACCACGCCCGCGTGGAGGTGGCCGAGCAGCTCACGGTCAGGAGCGGCTCGCAGGGCTTCAACCGCAACGACCTGATCGTGGCCCGCTACACGCTCGGCGACAACAACGTGCAGAGCGTCTACCTGGCCGTGATCGAGGGCACCGCCGTGGCTGGCACCGCGTCCGACCCCTCCTACGAGACGGGCGACATCGACGCGGGCGACACCCTCGTGGAGTTCCCGATTTGGCGCATCCCCATCTCCGGCGTGAACGTCGGCACCCCCGAGCGAATCATGCCGACCGTGGACACGCTGCAATCGCAGATTACGGGAGTGCAGGAATCGGTATTTTCCTTACAACCAAGGAATATATCTCAAATTAGTAATTATTCAAACACTCCTGTTACAACAACAAGTACCACAAATCTACTATCAGTTGCTCATACTTCAAAAACAGGAAAAGTTCTAATTATGG
>CACWWI010000210.1 GCA_902764575.1 uncultured Coriobacteriaceae bacterium | reverse complement strand
CGCGTGCTCCAGGCACGGCTCCGCCGCCAGCCCAACCGTCCCTGACGGGTTCCTAGTAGTTCCCAGCAAACCCGGCGAACTCGGCGGGCGGTTCGTAGCCGGGGAAGTACGAGGCGAAGTCGAGCTTCAGGTAGTTGCACAGGTCGAGCAGCTCCACCATGGTGCCGTCGTTCACGGGCACGCCGTTGGCGCGGCGGTCCTCGGCGGCGGCGACTTCCTTCTCGCCATGCGTGTAGATGCGCTCGGCGCCTTCGGCCAGCGGTGCGTCGCGCAGCGCCTGCAGGTATTCCGAGAAGTGCTTCTTGATGGCCTCGGCGTCGCCGAAGATGGCGGGGTCGATGGCAGCGAAGCCGTGGCAGATGCCTGTCTTGTCCGTGAAGGTGCAGCACTCGTTGCTCGTGACGC
This sequence comes from uncultured Coriobacteriaceae bacterium, assembly GCA_902764575.1. Classification (GTDB taxonomy): domain Bacteria; phylum Actinomycetota; class Coriobacteriia; order Coriobacteriales; family Eggerthellaceae; genus UBA9715. The sequence goes on along the minus strand of CACWWI010000210.1, from coordinate 2,606 downwards.
CGAGCGAGAGGATGGAGCTGAACAGCTCGGCGACCATGCCCCAGCCGTAGCCCTTATGGCTGCCGAGGGTCTCGGAGGACCCGCCGAGCGGCATGATGCCGCCGCCGGTCTTGTTGACGATGTTGGACAGCACGCGCGGCGCCTCCGTGCAGGGCGCGCCGGTTTCGTCGAGCGCCCAGCCGTCGGGCAGCGGCTTGCCCATCTTGTTGTACATCTCCAGCTTACCGCGCGTCACCACGGTGGTCGACGCGTCGAAGAAGAAGGGGTAGGGGTCTGCCGGCGCGGCGATGGCGATGGGGTTGGAGCCGAGCATGGCCTGACGTGCGAACGTGGGCACCATGATGGCTTCGGAGTTAGTGCACGAGAAGCCCATGAGCCCCTGCTTCGACGCCATCTGGGCGTAGTAGCCGGCGATGCCGTAGTGGTTGGAGTTGCGCACGCTCACGATGCCGACGCCCGAGGCCTTGGCCTTCTCGATGGCCTTGTTCATGGCGAAGGCGCTGATGACCTGGCCCATGGCCGAGTGGCCGTCGATCACGGCGCTCACGGGTGTCTCGAACACGACCTCGGGCTTCGCGTCGAGGTGGATCTGCCCTTTCTCGATGCCCTTGTGGTAGCGCACCATGCGCTGCATGCCATGGCTCTCGATGCCGTACAGGTCGGCCGTGAGCAGCACGTCGCAGATCGTGTTGCTGTCTTCCTTGCTGAATCCGAACGTCTCGAACACGTCAGAGCAGAAGCGCTCGAGTGTATCCAGGCTCCATGTTACGTATGCCATCGCATGCCTCCGATTCTCCGTGATAGCAGGTGTTGTCAGTGTAGCGCATAAGAACCCCTGACGATGGGGACGTGGGCTGCGTGATGCATGCGCCGGCGCTTCCGAAAGCGAGCTAATACTAGTAGAAAACTAGGGAATGAACAGGGGTTATCATTCATTAATGGATGTGGTCAAACAAATGGTTTGGTGTTATAGTTCGGACTGTTGTGCGCTCGGCGGTGATGCTGGGCAATCGAGAAAGGGAGTACGACATGTCCATCACAGATTCCAACGTTTCCAGGCGCTCGTTCGTCGCCGGCGGTGCTGCAGTGGCAGCTATGGCAGGCGCGGGGGCGATGCTCGCCGGTTGCGGCAGCAGCTCCAGCAGCGCTTCGGCTTCGGCCTCGGCCTCGGCTTCCGGCAGCAGCGCTTCCGCCAGTGCGTCCGGCCCCGCCATCAAGGCTAACGACACGATGGAAGAGCTCAACACCGTCCTGCTCGGCAAGGACTCCAAGATTGCCTGCATCATCCTGGCCCTGCAGCGCGGCTACTACACCGACGAGAAGCTGACGGTGAACACGCAGACCGTCTCCGGCGGCTTCCCCGAGGCCATGCCGATGCTCTCCGACGGAACGGTGGACGTGCTTCCGTTCGGTTCCATTCCCACGTGCACGTACGTGGGCAAGGGCGACGACCTCGTCATCTTCGGCGGCACCGTCACCGACGGCTCCGAGTGCGTGACGCTCATCGAGAACAAGGACAAGTACAAGAAGGCCGAGGACTTCAAGGGCAAGAAGATCGCATGCTTCCGCATGGAGACCGGCCACATGGTGACCAAGTCCTGGCTGCGCGAACAGGGCCTCAAGATCGGCAACAGCCCCGAGTCGGTAGACAACGGCGAGGCCGACGTCGCGTTCATCCTGTTGGAGAACTCGCAGGCCGAGGTCGCGGCCGTCGAGAACGGCGAAGTGGACATGTGCTTCGTGAACTCCGGCTACGGCGCCCGCGCCATCCAGGGCGGCAAGTGCGCCATCGCCTTCCAGCCCCAGGAGCTCATCGGCCACGACTTCCCGTGCTGCCGCCAGTCCACGAACCGCGCCGCCTTCGAGGAGAAGAAGTCGCAGCTTCTGAAGTTCGAGATCGCCAACGTGCGCGCGATGTACGACATCGCCAACGACAAGGAGGGCGTGATCAAGGACATCGTGGCCTACTCCGGCATGGACGAGGACTACATCGAGAAGATCACCTACGGCAAGGGCGACTACGTCGCGGCCATGAAGTTCGAGATGGATCCGCAGACCGACGCCGTAAAGGCCTTCTACGGCAACATGATCGACAACGGCGACATCGAGAACTCTGACAAGGAACTCATCGTCTCGCACATGGACTCCTCCATCTACAAGGCGGCCCTCGACACGCTCATTGCGCGCGGCGAGAACGTCGACTTCTACAAGGACCTGCTGGCCAAGTACGAGAAGAACAACACGCTCGGCGTGTAAGCGGCCTTCCTTCCCTTTTGAGCGCCCGCAGCTTTCCAGCTGCGGGCGTTCGCTGGTTTGCAGAGCAAGGAGCTCAATGCCCACCATAGTGTTCAAAGACGTCAATTACGCCTACGTCGACACGAACGAGACGTTCGAGGCGCTCGAGGACATCAACCTCGAGATCCGCGACGGCGAGTTCCTCTGCCTCGTGGGCCACTCGGGTTGCGGCAAGTCCACAATGCTCAGCCTCATCGCAGGGTTGGCGCAGCCCACGAGCGGCGAGATTCTCATCGACGGCAAACCTGTCGAGGGGCCGGGCCCCGACCGTTCCATCGTGTTCCAGAACTACTCGCTGTTCCCCTGGCAGA
>CACWWI010000209.1 GCA_902764575.1 uncultured Coriobacteriaceae bacterium | reverse complement strand
TACGGCTTCGCAACCAAGCTCCTCGGGGACGCGCCGGTAGGCCGCTTCGATTACCTCCTCGCCCACCCGTGGGTGCGAACAGCACGAATTGGCCCATAGGCCTCCCGAGTGGTACTTCTGCATAGAACGCAGCGCCAACAGGATTTCGGGCCCGCTCTCGCCGTCGCGCACGAGCACTACCGAGAACGCACGATGCAAGGTTCCGTCCACGTGGGCCTGCAGCTTAGTGGCTTCGCCAACTTTCCGGTCGAGACCGTCTACCAACACCAGCATGTCGTCTTTGGCGGGATCAGCGGCAATCTTCTCGTCAAGCTCCATCGTGTTCACCTTCTATCGTTCAGCCCTCAAGGGAGTCGATGCTTCATTACCTAACTCATAGTACGCGCTAACACGCATTCTGTCCCGACTTTCCGAAAGACCTAAAAGCGACACCTGCTAAAGGACGCACATCGCTTGAAGCGAGGTCCATCTTGCAAGAAGCAACCTTTAACGATGGGGCAGGGGCTATTCCGCAGCGTCCTTGCGCGCCGCGACGGCTTCGATCTGCTCGATGATCGGGTCGAGCGCGTTGTTCACGTCGTATTCCTCAACCTTGCCCTCGTCGCAGAGGCGCGCGAAGGCGGGGTCCATCGGCAGCGTCGCGTACGCGGGGATCTGATAGCGCCGCGCGATCGCCTTGCCCTGCGGCTCGCCGAACACGAAGTGCTCCTTGCCGCACTCGTCGCACTTGAAGTACGCCATGTTCTCGACCAGGCCGAGGACCGAGACGTTCATGTCGTGCGCGAGGTTGACCGCCTTGCCCACGATCATAGCTACGAGCTCCTGCGGCGCCGACACCGAAACGATGCCGTCGAGCGGGAACGACTGCATGACCGTCAGGAACACGTCGGACGTTCCCGGGGGCATGTCGACGAACATGTAATCGACGTCTTCCCAGTTAGTTTCGTTCCAGAACTGGTTGAGTATGCCAGTGATAACGGGGCCGCGCCATGCGACGGGCATATCGTCCTGCGGCAACATGAGGTTGAGCGACATCACCTTGATGCCGTTCGAGGTCACCGCCGGGTTGATGCCGTCTTCGTCGGCCGTGAGGCGCCCGCGCAGGCCGAACGTCTTGGGGATGGAAGGCCCTGTGATGTCGGCGTCGAGGATGCCCACCTTGAACCCTTTGCGCACCATCTCGGACGCGAGCAGGCTCGTTACGAGCGATTTGCCGACGCCGCCCTTGCCCGACACCACGCCGATGATGTGCTTCACGTTCATGCGGGCGGTCGGCTTCTTGGGCTCGGTGCGGTCACCGCAGCTCGCCGTGCTGCAGCCGCTGCATACGCCATTACAACTAGAAGGATCTTGCTCTGCCATGGTATACCTCTCTCTCGTTGTCCGTTGCGCATGATACCACGTAGAAGTACATGCTGTGTGTTGCCCTGGTGGTGTCAGCTTCTTGCGAGGCAAGCGGCTTTCTTCAGCAGAATGTACGACGTAGTCTTATAATCATCTTGCAAATTCACGAAAGGAGCCGACAGATGCTGTTCAACGACATTGCGATCATCGACGAGAACCTCGACTACAAGGAGCACCAGTACGTCGGCGTTATAGATGGGGTCATCGACTACATCGGGGCTAAGGCGCCCGTCGATTCCGCGAAGTACGGCGAAGTCTACGAGGGGGAGGGCAAGCTGCTCATGGCCGCGTTCTATAACGCCCATTCGCATGCGCCGATGACGTTGCTGCGCGGCTTCGCCGAGAACCTTCCGCTGCAGGCATGGCTCGAGCAGAAATGCTGGCCGTTCGAGGGCAAGATGGTTGCCGAAGACAACTACTGGGCTACGCTGCTGGCCGGCGCCGAGATGCTCCGCTACGGCGTCGTGAGCTTCTCCGACATGTACTACCACACTCCCGAGCGCGCCAAGGCGGTCGCCGATATCGGCATGAAGGCGAACCTGTGCACCTCGCCGATCGCGTTCGAGCCCAAGCCCATCCAGGAATACCCCGTGTTCGACGAGATGGAAGATGGCATAGCCAACATCGACGGCATGGCCGACGGCCGCATCAGGTTCGAAGGCTGCATCCATGCCGAGTACACGAACAACGACATCACGGCCAAGAGCGTATTCGATTGGGCGAAGAAGAACGGCGCCCGCATGCACGTGCACGTGTCCGAGACGAAATCCGAGGTGGAGGATTGCCGCAACCGCCACGACGGCAAGTCGCCTGTCCAGTGGCTCGAGTCGCTCGGCGCCTTCGACGTGCCAGCCATAGCGGCGCACTGCGTGTGGGTCGACGACGATGACATCGCCATCCTCGCCAAGCACGGCGTTACGGTGGCGCACAACCCCGCATCGAACATGAAGCTCTCGAGCGGTTTCGCGCCCATCAAGAAGATGATCGACGCGGGCGTGAACGTCGCTCTCGGAACCGACGGCATGGCATCGAACAACAACCACGACATGTTCCAGGACATGTACCTCATGGCCCTGCTCCCCAAGGGCAATGATCTCGACCCGACCTGCATCACGCCCAAGGAAGCGGTGTTTGCAGCCACGAGGGCAGGTGCCCTGGCCCAAGGCCGCGAGGATTGCGGCCTGCTGAAAGAGGGCTTCCGCGCTGACGTGTGCGTGCTCGACGTCAGCGGCCCGTCCTGGTGCCCGGTCAACGACATGCTCACCAACGTCGTATACGCCGCCCACGGCTCCGACGTGGTGCTCACCCTCTGCGACGGCGAGGTGGTCTACCGCGAGGGCGCCTGGCCGAACATCGACATCGACCGCGTGAAAGCCGAAGTGGTAGAGCGCACTCAACGCATACAAGGCGAATTGGCGTAAGGGAATTAGCGCTTCGTAAAGGGCGGCATCCCAGGATGGACCGTTCATAGTTTCTATATTTGGCCAGATTGAGCTCTTTGAACCTCGGGTTCCCATCGGTTCGCGTTTCAGTTTGCGTTACACTATTGCGGTGTCTGTAAACGGGCGTGAGCCCTTGGATGAAAGATGGTGGTTTGTATGGCTGCTC
>CACWWI010000208.1 GCA_902764575.1 uncultured Coriobacteriaceae bacterium | reverse complement strand
ATGTTGCAGAAGCAGGAGCGCTCGCCAGCAAGGAAGGCGTCAAAGTCCTGAGCGTACTCGGGGAAGAGCCGGTGCACGATTGCCGCACAACGATTGAGGTCCTCAATGTGGAGCGCTGGTGCCGCAGCATAGTGTTCACGCGGAGTGGCGAAGTCCCCAGGGAAATCCGCAAGTCGCTTGAAGCCAGTGGTGATTACGTCGTAGCCCTCAATGCAGGAGCGAATAGTCGCATCGTCCAAGCCATAGCGCTTGATCGCATCGTCGTCGATGAAATCATCCATCACCTCGCCATAGGGGTTCTCCTCATAGACATTCGAGGTGAAGTTGAAGTAGCGGCGATAGTGGCAGAAGCCCACATAGGGAGAGGTGGTGTTCTTCCACGCCCAGTACTGCGTCGTGAGCTCGCAGTACATGGGGTTCTTGTCCGAGATGTTCTCGCCCTCGTCGTCGTGGAGCGCCCAGTCAAAGCGGTTGGACTTGTTGCCCGGACCAACCTGGATGGGCTGAAGAATCTCGCCCTTGGGCACAACGACGTCCTTGTGCGTAGTTACGAGAATTCGAATGTCCTGGGAACCAAAGCTGGCCACATGTTCGACATGGGCAATCTGGGAAAGGTGCGTCTCCGCTCGAGCCCGCATGTTTCGCTCACGCGAGTAGTCCACGCGGTCCGCTGATGTGGGGTCGATGGCTTCCTCTGTGCGCTCAGCCAAAGAGCGCAGCAGGTAAAGCCGGTCGTCCGTTGGAGGGAGCTCTCGGGTAGCCACAAAGTGATATGCACGGTCACGCACAAAGCGCCAAAGCTCGCGCGCCGCAGCGGCAGGGCCAAAAGTGTCGGCAAGGTGGGATGCCGCCTGGTCCCACCCGGATGCAGGCACTCGTTCGACAAGATCGTTTGCGAGAAGCTCGAGCATCTTGTGCCGCATGCCAACGAGGGAGGAAGCCAGCTCGGGGCGTGCCTCAGGTGCGGCGTAATCCGCTGTCGCATCGATGCACGCTCCGAACTGATCGCAAAAGTCACCAAAGCGAGCAGCGGTGATGTCACTTGCGCCGGTGACACCTACGCCGTAGTGGTAGATGTAGCCCCTACACTGCTCAAGACCAACGGACCGCTTCGCCATGTCAGAGACCACGAAGACCTCATAGCCGTCCTCGGCGCGCTCGAGTCGCTCGCTGGTCATAGCGGCAAAGGCGCGCTTCAGGAGGTCCGTTCTATAGAGGCGCTGCGTTGCGCGCCAGTCGACGAGCTGGCCGTGTGATTCATCAAAAATGTCGAGCAGAACGTCTCTGCCTTCACTCACGCCGCTGGGGCGATTGATGAAGCCCGCGAACGAACTAGCGGCATCGTCTGTGACGCCGTTCTCGCCTACCACAGTGATGCCAACATGGAAGACGTCTGCATCGTTTGCCCCGGCTGCTTGGTCAAGCTCCGAGAGGAACTCCGGCGCCAGCTCGTCATCGCCGTCGAGAAGGAACGACCACTCTCCCGTTGCCGCCTCGACGCCCGTCTTACGCGCCAGGTGAAGGCCGGCACGGCGGTGCGCCTGCCCGACGACCGCGCGTTCACGCGCAACGGCTACGTGTTCGACGGCTTCGTGGAGAGCTCGGGCGGCACCGAGGTCGCCTACGAGCCGGGCGAGCTGTACTGGATGGCCGGCGGCCGTACCACGCTGTACGCGCACTGGACGCCGATTTCCTACATCGTGCGCCTGCAGCCGGGCGATCCCAACGCAACGGGCACGATGGCCGACATTCCGATGCAGTACGGTGTCCTGCAGGCCCTCCCGTTCAACACCTACAAGCTCGATGGCTACAACTTCTATCGTTGGCGCCTCGATTCGTCCGTCGATCGCGACCTCGACAAGGACGAGCTTGGCGTCCTCGAGATCCCGCTGTACTACAACGACGGCGCGCAGCTGCCGAGCTTCACCTACACGGCCGGCCAGGTCATCACCCTGTATGCGGAGTGGACGCCCAAGGCAAACGCGGTCACGTTCGTCGTGGGCGACAACGGCACGCTTTCCGGCGTCACCAACCCGCAGCAGGTGCTCACGGGCAACAAGGCCACGACGAGCACGATGAAGGTTGTCGCCAACAGCGGCAAGCTGCTCATCGGCTGGGAGTACACGACCACGCTCGAGCACGGGGATCCGCTTACGGGGCTCGTCGCCGATCCTGGCTCCGTGACCATCTGGGGTCCCACGACCTTCACGGCCAAGTGGGTCGAGGGTAGCCGCGAAGCACGTGCCGTGGTCTACCTGCCCGGCACGTACGGCGCGTTCGAGGCCTTCGTGGAGGGCGAGACGCTCTACAACGGCCTGAGCTCGGGCGCCACCGTCGCCAACTATCCTTACAGGGGCCTCGTGGACGCGAATGGTTATCCGCTCGGCCAGCTCGTGGTCGAAGACGGCGACGAGCGCTGGGTGTTTGCCGGCTGGCATCGCGAATCCACAGGCGAGAACGGCGTGGCTATCGATTCCTCCGACATTCTCCTCTCGTCGCTTTCGGAAGGGGAGACCGTACTCGTCCTTCCCGCCATCGGCAGCGACGAGTGGGCCGTCATCTACACTGCGCTGTGGGTGCGCGCGGACCTCAACGTGAAGCTGTACGAGAACGGCGGCGTGTGGACCTCCGAATACGGCACGACGCGTCGTATCGGCAGCGGCTCGCCGATGACGTTGGCGTATACGCTCAACGAGACGGTCGTCCTGCCCACGGCGAGCGACATCGCGCGGGCCGGCTGGATTCTCGAGGGCTGGGCCACCAGCGCCGAGGCTGCGACGAAGCACCTGGTCGCGTTCAAGCCGGGCGACCAGTTCGTGATGGGCTCGACGGCCGTGAGCCTGTGGGCCGTGTGGAGCGACCGCACCTACACCATCCACTTCGTCACCGGCAACGGCAGCTACCGTGCGCCGAGGCTGGTCAAGTGGGATGCCACGAACCTCCTGCCCGTCCAGGGCGACCCGACCTGGGCCGGTTCCACCTTCGCGGGTTGGTACACGCAGGATAACTCCCAGGTCGAAGCCG
>CACWWI010000207.1 GCA_902764575.1 uncultured Coriobacteriaceae bacterium | reverse complement strand
TCAGCTCTATCATGATTTCACTCCCGTCAAAAAATCGCACGGGGACTTCTGTCCCCGTGCGAAATCATAACATGTTTCTTACTCGATGCCAAGAGCGGAGACGTCTGCCTGCTTGCCGCCGTACAGGCCCATGGGCTCCACATGAATGGCCGCCACGTTCACCAGGTCGGACAGATGTCATATCCGCCATGAGCGCAATTCCAGATGGATGTTCCTGCGACTGCCGAAGATCGACGGGGAGATCAAGCTCCGTTGGTCGAGGGATCTGCCCTCCAGGCCGTCAAGTGTGACGGTGATGCTCCATGCGGATGGGACCTACGAGGCCAGTTTCGTCGTCAAGACGGAACCAAAACCTGCGCCGAAGCCCCGACACAACGCCTGCGGCATCGACATGGGACTGGAGTCATTGGCGTCCATCGTCTACTCGGACGGCACGCGCGAGAAGGTCGCGCCGTTGAGGGCATTGCGCAAGGCCGAACGCAGGCTGAGGAAACTGAACAAGGAGCTAAGCCGCCGCAAACGCGGCTCGAACAACTATTCGAAGACCAGACAGGCCAAGGCGCGTTTATACGCCCGTATCGGGGCCCAACGCAGGGACCTGGCGTACAAGCTGGCCTCCAAGGTGGCGGGCGAGAACCAAGCCGTCACCATGGAGACGTTGTGCGTCAAAGGGCTCATGCGCACCCGGATGGGCAAAAGCGTGGCCGACGCCGCATGGTCGACGTTCACCGATCGCGTCGACGCGCTCTGCGCCCAATGGGGCCGCAAGGCCATCCACATCGACCGGTGGTGCCCGAGCAGCCAGGTCTGCTCTCAATGCGGACGCAGGGACGGCCCGAAGCCGCTCAACGTGCGCGAGTGGGAATGTCCTAACTGTGGCGCGTTCCTCGACCGCGACTACAACGCCGCGTTGAACATCCTCGACGCCGCGGGACTCGCGGAGTCGTTAAACGCCCGTGGAGGCGATGTGAGACGGAGGCTGGCTTCGGCCGGCCGCGACGCGATCGCCCGTGAAGCGGGAACCCACCGAACCGCGATGCCCCATTAGGCTGACGGAGTAGGAATCCCCCGCCTTCAGGCGGGGGAGGAAGTCAACCGCACTGCCCCGCCTACTGGGCGAGGATGTTCAGGTCGGCCCCGTTGGACGGCGGCCCGGCCACGCTGGTCTGCCTGCGCTGCGGGCTCGAACGCCCGCTGGAGCCGGTGGCCGGCCCGCCCGAACCGTACACGCGGGCCGTGCGGGCGCTCGACATGCTGGCCGACGCGTTGGACGAGGATGTCATGCCCTAGAGCCCATGGCACGGGCGACGGCCTCCTCCCGCTCGTCCATGCGGCGCGCCAGATCGAGCTCCGCTTCGACGAGCAGATCGAACGAGGCTCTGTCGCGCCGACGCCGAAGCCTGCGGCGCAGGCGGGCGACCCTGTTCTCGGCCGCCGCGACGGCGTCCGGATCGATGCCGGACAGGTCGGCGTCGAGCAGCAGCGCGTCGGTGACATCCAGCACGGCCTTCAGCCGCACGAACTCCCGGCGGGCATGGTCTCGATCCGGCGCGCCCCGCTCTCGTACTCGCTGACATGGCTTTGCGTGGTGCCGATGGCGCGGGCCAGCTCGGCCTGCGTCATGTCCGCCCTGAGCCTGTTCATGGCATCCATCCTACGCGACGCATACACGCGCATAGCAATGCACACACATGCGAAAGGATGCGCGACATGGACACGGACGGATTGCCGAAGGAGCAGCTGCTGGTGGACAGGCCCACGGCCATGAGGATGCTCGGCGTCAGGGACCCGAGGACAGTCAACAAGCTCGTCAGGAACGGGCGCATCACCGGCTTCACCGCGTGCGGCCGGTGGTACTTCAACCGCGCCTCCATCGAGGCGTTCGCACGCGGCGAATAGACACCTTAATATATAGGAGACGGACATGGCGAAGGCGTGGATACGTGACCGGTGGCTCAAATCGAAGGCGGTGGTCGACGGCGTGGAGCTGACGCCCACCACCGGCATGAAACGACAGGTCGCCGCCAACCCCGACACCGCCGACGTGCCCGCCGCGCTCAGGACGGCCGACTACGGGCGCGGCATGCGCTGGCAGGTCTGCTGGCGCGCCGACGGCCGGCAGCACCGCGAGAGCCTGCCCACCCGCGAGGCCGCCGAGGCGCGCGCCGCCGAACTCAACGATGACATCAGGTCGGGCCGCTACGTCGACCCGCGCGGCGGGAACCGCACTCTGTATGAGGTGTTCCCCCTCTGGCTCGCCGACCACACCGGCGTGCGCCCGGCCACGATCGACAACTACATCAGGCACTACAACGGCATGGTCCGCCCGCGCTTCGGCTCCACCCGCATCGGCGACATCGACGAGCGGGCCGTCAAGGCATGGGTCGCCGACCTCGACTCCGGCGCGATACGCACCAAGTACGGCGAACCGTACACGAAGGGCGCCATCAAGACCGGCGTGCGCCGCCTGCTCGGCAGCATGCTCCGCTACGCCGTGCGCCGCCGGTGGATCATGGCTGACCCGACTGCGGGCGTGCGCCTGCCCCGCGCGCCCATGCAACGCGTCGACGCGTTCACCCCGGCCGAGGCGCGCGCCATCGCCGACGCGGCCGGAACGCTCCGCACCCCGACCGGCAGGCCGTGCGGACGGCCCATGGACCGCCTCATCGTCCTGCTCCTCGCCTCCACCGGCATGCGCCCCGGCGAGATGGCCGCCCTCGACGTGCGCGACGTCGACCTCGCGCACGGCACGATCAACGTCGACAAGACCATGACCAAGGCCGAGGCCGGCCACTACCGGTACGTGCAGGGCGACACCAAGACCCCCAAGGGCCGCCGGCGCCTGCCGATACCGCCGTTCCTGCGCGACGGGCTGGAGGAGCTGGTCGCCGGCCACGACGGCGGCGAACCCCTGTTCACCTCCCCGCGCGGCGAACGCCTCCTCTACGCCCAGTGGTCCAAGCGCGTGTTCCGCCCCGCCATGGCCGCCGCCGGAATCGACCCCGTCGGGCGCACCCTGACCCTCTACTCCCTGCGCCACACGTTCGCGTCCGTCGCC
>CACWWI010000206.1 GCA_902764575.1 uncultured Coriobacteriaceae bacterium | reverse complement strand
CTCGGCATTAACGTGTGCTGCGAGCCCAAGTACGAGCAGCATCGGTATTACCAAAGGTAAGCGCGCCTGTCCTTCTGTCCGCCTCTTCGCTCGCGCCGGGGGTTTTGGGGTGAATTGGTATACGACCGCAAATATGCTGCAATTCGGTGCGCTCATGTGCAGCAAATTTGCGGTTGTATACCCGCCGATGCCGGAGGCGACGATCGCGACCTGGGGAAACGCCCGCGGGGCGGCTGCCGCGGTGCTGAAATTCATATACAACCGCAAATTTGCCGCAGCCCGCGGCGCTCATTTGCAGCAAATCTTCGGTTGTATACCTTGCAGGGTGAGGAAGGGGGACGGTCCCCCTCCATGCGCTATTACCGGAATCGCGCTAAACCGTCGATCTGGTGCATCCGGGAGGACACTTCTGCACCGGATGTTCGGGTTAGTGCGATTTTCCGGGGAGCAGAGGGCTTGTTAGGAGCGCTTGAACTTGCTTGTGACCTTGCTGATCAGGTTGGTGACTACTCGCATTTCGGGGATGCGGAAGAGGGCGCAGAGGCCGAAGGCTAGCAGCAGGCCGATGCCTCCTGCGACTACTAAGCGGATGAAGCCGCCGAGCATGCCCTCGCCCACCGGGAGCCAGGTGGAGATGAAGTACGCGAGGATCGTCGCAGGGGCGGTTGCCGCCAGGGTGCGGATGGCCACCCACAGCACGTACTTGATGTCGAACGCGCCGATCATGCGGCGCAGCATGACGAGCAAGATGATGCAGCAAGCGCCGTAGTACACCAGGTCGGCGATGGGCACGCCGACGAGGCCGAGCGCCTGCGGGGTGCACAGCACGAAGTACAGCAGGCACTGCACGACCACCATGGCACAGCTTACGATGGCGAAGGACAGGAAGCGCCTGATCGATGCGAACACGTTGTACAGGAAGAAGAGCACCGCGTAGAACGGCAGGCTGTAGAGCCATGCGGCGAGCACGGTCGAAACGTACGTAACGTCTCCCGCACCGAACGCGCCGGCCTGGAACAGCTCCATGAGCGGGATGGCGAGGCCGATCATGATGCCCGCGAGGGGGATGACGAGCAACAGGTTGCCCGACAATCCCGTGCGCACGAGCTCGCGCAGCGCGGGTTGATCTTCCTTTGCAGCCGCCTCGCCCATCTCGGTGAACAGCGCGCGCGACAGCGACACGCTCACCACGCCGTACGGCAGCTGGAACCACGTCCATGCGTAGAGCAGCGTGGACGGGCCGTTCTCCCCCACTTGCAGGGAGAACGCGTTGCGGCACGAGAACGCCACGAGCGTGCCCACGATGTAGAGCATCGTGGGCAGCGCGATCTTCATAGCCTCGACGAGCGCCGGGTCCTTCAAGCGGATGAAGAAGCGGTACTTGAAGCCCATCTTCAGGAGCGCGGGAATCTGGACGATCGCCTGAACGGCCACGCCGAGCGTCGTCCCCACGCCGAGCACGATGATGGCCAGCTGCTGGTCGTAGGCGGAGAGGGGGATGTAGGCGAAGAACGACACGATGACGAGCACGTTGTTGAGCGCTGGCGCCACGGCCGGAAGGAAGTACACGCGGTTCGCGTTGAGCACGGCCGTCACGATGCCGCTGATGCCGTAGAAGACTATCTGGAACGCGAAGATGCGGAAGAACGCCACCGACAGCGACACCACCTCGTCGGTCTCGCCCACGGTGAACGTCTGCGTGGCGATGAGCTGGGGTGCGAACAGGCTCGAGAGCAGCGTGAGCGCGCCGAGCACGATGATCGTGAGGTTGAGCAGGTTGCAAGCGAAGTCGTTGCCGCCGCCCTCGCCCTTCTTCTCCTTCTCGAGCAGGTACACGGGGATGAACGCGGCGCCCAGGAGGCCGCCCGCGACGAGGTCGAACACGACGTTGGGCATGTTGTTTGCCACCTGGTAGGCGCTCGTGACGAGCGTGTTGCCCAGCGCGAAGGCCATGGCCCACGTGCGCACGAGACCCGTCATGCGGGAAATGAGCGTCGCCGCCGACATGAGCGCCGTCGACTTCGCCACCGCTGAATGCGTCTCCTCCGAAACGCTCGCCACTGCCCCTCCTTCAAACCTGACGCGCTATAATAATTCGACTCATTATATATCCGCACACGGCACGGACCCGACTACAAGAAAAGAGTCCACGACCCCATGAAGACACTCATCGTCGCCAACCGCAAATCTCCGAAAACGCTCGACGCCCTGTTCCAGATTGCTGCGTACCTGGACTCGCAAGGGCTCGAGCATTTCGAAATCGACGTGAGCGACCTGCCCGGGCCCGCCGACACGTTCGGCGAAAGGGCAGCTGCGCTCCAGCAGAAGTACGGAACGGGCTACGGCCTCATCATCACGCTGGGAGGCGACGGCACGCTCCTGCACTCCGCGCGCCTGGCCGATGTCCTGCACGCTCCCATCATGGGCATACACTTCGGGCACATGGGCTTTCTCACCAATACGGCCGAAGAAGGCACCATACCCCTCATAGCCGACGCGCTCGCAGGCGAGATCATCCACGAGACGCGCATGAACCTGCACGTCAGGGTGGAATGCGAGGGCGATGAGGAAGAGCCACCGCAAACGCCGCGCGAGTTCTTCGCCTTCAACGAAATAGCCATTGCTCGCGGCGCATTGGGGCACATCGTCGACTTCGAGTTCTCGGTGTCGGGCGACCGCATAGCGCGCATGCGCGGCGACGGCCTCATCGTGTCGACTGCCACGGGGTCGACCGCGTACGCGCTTTCGGCCGGCGGCCCGCTCGTGGGCCCGAGCCACCGAGGCATGATCGCCGTGCCGCTCGCGCCGCATTCGCTGTATTCCCGGGCCATCGTGACCGAGCACCACGACGTGGTGGAGGTGACGCTCGAAGGACACAGCGCCGCAGAGGTCTCGCTCTTCGCAGACGGTGATGCGCTGGAGTTCGAACGGCCCGTCAGCACGGTGATCGTCACCGTCGGGCGAGAGCCGACCGTGCTGCTCACCCGCCGCCAGGAGAGCTTCTACAAGCAGATCGGCCACACGTTCTTCCAGTAGGGCGAGCTTCGCTCGAAGATCCC
>CACWWI010000205.1 GCA_902764575.1 uncultured Coriobacteriaceae bacterium | reverse complement strand
GGATATCGCCAGGGCTTCCCTGCGGCGCCTCCATCGGGGTCGCAGGAGCGGGAGCGCGGTTGGCGGCCGATTCGCCACCGGCCGCCACGTGCGCACCGCCCGGCAGCGCGGACAAAGCCGCTATCTTCTCGTCGCTGTAGCGCTTTACGAACGCCGTCCGGTCCATAACCTCATCGATTGACGCGTTGTACGCCCTGCTGTAGAGCGAGCCGCATCCATCGAAACCGACGAGGCGCACGCAGAGGTCGGGGCGGTCGGATTTGAGCGTCGCTGCCAGATTGATGGGCTCGACGTCGCTGCACGACACCACCCACGCCTCGGTCAATGCGGAATCTCCCGCAATAGCCTCGCGGGCGTGCGCGCCGCTTTCGAACACGGCGAGCCATTCCTGGCCACCGAGCGACTCCCCGTCCAATCCCATGAGCGACGGGTCGCGGTACGTTTCCCCATCGATGCAGAGGGCTATCCGAGTTACCGTCATCGCTACTCAGCCTCCTCGGAAGCCGCGGCGGCGCTCGTCCCCGATGCGCTCGCAGGCGCTTCGACCGGCCCTGGAGACGCCGAGGACGCCGATGCTTGAGGAGCCTGCGCAGATGCGGCCGACCCTTCGCCCGGCACCACGGGAGCCTGCGCAGATGCGGCCGACCCTTCGCCCGGCACCACGAAGTAGAGGGACGTCTTGTTGGCGGCGGCTATGAGCTCCTGCACGCGCTCGGGCTCCACCGCGAGGGTGATCCACCCGGCATCGCTGGAAAGGAGCGAGCCCGATCCCCCGACGGACGTGTCGAGCACGACCACCCCCTTCGCGATCGCGGTCGTCGACGCATCGCCCGCAGCGTACACGTCGATGCACATGCCCGGCCGTATCGCCCCTCCGACCGCCTGCACGGCCTTCGCGGGAACGCTGACGGCCTCCTTGCCCGCGGGCACGTCGAGCGCGCCCCGCTCCACCTCGAAGCGCTTCTCGGAAACGACCTCGCCCTTCAAGATGGACGTCGTCGCGGTCTTCCCCACCGCATCGCCGCTCTGGCGGATCGCGCCCTCCGGCAACAGGTCGGAAACCCACAGCCGCGTCTCCACGGCTGAAACGTCCAGCCGCTCTCCCGCGGCTATGTCGCGCGTCGCGACGCACACCTCCACCTGCTCGCCGCCGTACCGCGCCAGCACCTCCGCACGCTCGGCGTTCGCCGACCCTTGCACGCTCGCGAGGAACACCCCGATGCACACTGCGCATAGGGCGCCGCAGAGCACGGCCGCTATCATCATCTTTCGCTGCCTCATGCAACCTCCGAACCATCATGTCCAACGGCTCGGAATTATGAGGTTGCGACCTTACAGGGGAACCCCGCGGGCACCCTCGCACGAGCACCCGCCCCCTAGCGCCCGCCTAACGTGGAGCGCCCTCAATACGATGGATTCTGGAAGGCCAGTCCCTCGGCCCCAACACCAGGCCGACAACGTTTCCTGCAAACCTTGCACGGCTATTAACGCCCCTGTTCGACGCATCGCCGCGCCTTGCAATTGCGCGCGTACCGCGCAGTTCCCACGCGATTCGGCCGCTGTGGATTGCGGTTTTCCCCAAGTTGTGGGAAGATGCCAATGCATTATGGTCGAGTGGCGCAGCGGGAGCGCAGGTGCCTTACAAGCACAAGGTCGGGGGTTCAAATCCCTCCTCGACCACCATGAGAACCAAAGCCCCAGCAATGGGGCTTTTGCTTTGCCGAAACGGTCATCGGGATTTGAACCCCGCGAGAGTTCAACAGCCCTGTGGGCTGTTGAAGCCCGAGCGCCGCAATAGCGGCAGCGCGAGGGCAGAATTCGCGAAGCGAATTCCAAATCCCTCCTCGACCACCATGAAAAAGAAAAGCCCCGATAACGGGGCTTTTACTTTATCCCTCACGAGACGCTCTTACTCTTCTGAAGCCTTCTTCTTCACGACGCGCTTCACTACCTTCTTGGGAGCATCCTCCGCGTCGGCTGCCTGCTCTTTCGATTCGGAAACGTCCACCTCGCTCGTATCGTCGGCTGCTTCAGCTGGCTCCTCGACAGGCTCTTCGACCACCTCGGTCTTGTCCTCGATCTCGGCAACGGGAGCGGCCTCTTCGCCCTTGTCGCCTTCGGGCTCCTCGTCGGCGGGCTTGTCCTTCTTCCTGCCTTCGGCCATGCCCTCGCGCAGGTTGCTCATCGTCTTGCCGATGGACTTGCCCAGCTTCGGCAGGTTCTTCGGCCCGAAGATGATCAGCACCACGATGATGATTACGATTATTTCCCAACCCTTCGGAAGAAACGCCACGACGAACCTCCTCGCGCTCTATCGACCGACCTACAGGACGATGTTGACCAGACGGCCCTTCACGACGATCACCTTGCGGGGGTCCTTGCCGCCGAGCGCGTTGCTCACCGCGGCCAGGGCCGTCTCGCGGATGGCGTCGTCATCTGCGTCTGCTGCCACCATGATCTTGGACTTCACCTTGCCGTTCACCTGCACGGCGAGCTCGATCTCGTCAGCCTTCGCAAGCTCCGGGTCGAACTCCGGCCACGCCTCGTCGTGCACCGAGCCCTCGTGGCCCAGCACCTCGTGCCAGAGCTCCTCGGCCCAGTGCGGCGCGATGGGCGCCATCATCTTCACGATGGCCTCGGCCACCTCGCTCGCAATGGGCCAGCCCTTCTCGCAGTTCACGCGATGGTCTGCGGGGCGCGGGCGCAGGAAGTCGCTCGCGGTGTTCGCGAGCTCCATGATGGCCGCGAGCGCCGTGTTGAAGTTGTTGCGCTCGATGTCGGCCGTCACCTTGCCCACCACGCGATGGCGCTCGCGCAGGAGCACCTTCCCGTTGTTGGAATCGTCGGCGACCGCGTTGGGGTCGTAGAGCGTCTTGTCGTCGGCCTTGCCCACCAGGTCGCATACGATGCGCCACAGGCGGTTGAGGAACTTGTACATGCCCGCGAGGCCGTCCTCGCTCCAGAGCTTCTCCTTGTCCGATCATCTCCTCGGGCGACACGACGTTGCCCTTCGACTTGCTCATGACCTCGCCGTTGGCGTCGAGCACCATGCCCTGGCAGAGCAGGTTGGTGAACGGCTCGTCGAACTCGAGCAGGCCCATGTCGCGCATCACCTTGGTGAAGAAGCGGCTGTAGAGCAGGTGCAGGATGGCATGCTCGATGCCACCGATGTACTGGTCGACGGGCATCCAGCGGTTCGCCTTCGCGGAATCGAACGGCGCCGTGTCGTTGTGCGGGTCGGTGTAGCGCAGGTAGTACCAGCTGCTGCACGTGAACGTGTCCATCGTGTCGGTCTCGCGGCGCGCCTCGCCCCCGCATTTCGGGCAGGTGCACTTCGCGAAGCCCTCGTGCGTGGCAAGCGTCTCGCCTGCGGCCAGGTCGATGTCCTCGGGCAGGCGCACCGGCAGGTCCTCTTCGGGCACCGGCACCACGCCGCAAGCGGGGCAGTGGATGGCCGGGATCGGGTTGCCCCAGTAGCGCTGGCGGCTGATCAGCCAGTCGCGCAGGCGGAACTCCACCTTGCGGCGGCCGCGGCCCATCTCCTCGAGCGCCTTGACGAAGGCCTCCTCGCCCTCGGAGTGCTTGCCGCCCACCAGGCCGGTGTAGGGGCCCGACTGCACCAGGATGCCCGTTGCCTCCATGGCCGCGTCCCAATCGACGCTGGTCACGACACGTTCCTTCTCGTCCTTGAGCTTCGGGTACAGCGGGTCGTTCTCCTCCAGGATGATGGGGATGATGGGAAGGTCGTACTTCTGGGCGAACTCGAAGTCGCGCTGGTCGCCGCACGGGACGGCCATGACCGCGCCCGTGCCGTAATCGGCCACGACGTAGTCGGCCACCCACACGGGCACCTTCTCGCCGTTGATGGGGTTGATCACGTAGCGGCCGGTGAACACGCCGTGCTTCTCGTGGTCGCCCTGGGCGCGCTCGACGGCGGTGACCTTCGCGGCGGCCGCGATGAGGTCCTTGACGGCCTGCTCGTTGGGCATGCCCTCCACCATCTCGAGCAGCGGCTTGTACTCGGGGGCCACCACGAAGAAGCTGCAGCCGAACAGCGTGTCGGCGCGGGTGGTGAACACCGTGATGTAGTCGTCGTCGGTCGGGTTGGCGGGCGCGTTGCCGTCCTTGTCGCACAGCAGGAACTCAACCTCGGCGCCTTCCGAGCGGCCGATCCAGTTTGCCTGCTGCTGCTTCACGCGCTCGGGCCAGCCCTCCAGCTGGTCCAGGTCGTCGAGCAGCTCCTGCGCGTAGTCGGTGATCTTGAAGTACCACTGCGTCAGGTCGCGCTTCTCCACCTCGCTGTCGCAGCGCCAGCAGCGGCCCTCGATCACCTGCTCGTTGGCGAGCACGGTGCCGCAGCTGGGGCACCAGTTGACCGGCGAGTTGCGGCGCTCGACCAGCCCGCGCTCCCAGAACTTCAGGAAGATCCACTGGCCCCAGCGGTAGTACTCGGGATCGCACGCCACGACCTTGCGGTCCCAGTCGTAGCTGAAGCCCATGCGCTGGAAGCTCGCCTGCTGCGTGTCGATGTTGGCGTACGTCCACTTGGCCGGATGGCTCTTGTGCTTGATGGCCGCATTCTCCGCGGGCAGGCCGAACGCGTCCCACCCCATGGGGTGCAGCACGTCGAAGCCCTTCATGCGGCTGAAGCGCGCGAGCACGTCGCCGTACGTGTAGTTGCTCACGTGCCCCATGTGGATGTCTCCCGACGGATACGGGAACATCTCGAGCACGTACTTCTTCGGCTTCGAGCCGTCCTCGCGCACGGCATCCTGGTCGGTATCGGCCCAAACGCGCTGCCAGCGCGGCTCTATCTCATGCGGGTTGTATGCTTTCATGCGTTCATCCTCGTCAGACTCGTTTCATGCGAACTTACCCATTATAGCGGGAAGGCCCGCGGTGCGGGCCTTCCAAAGCGGTTACAACAGAAGCGCTAACAGAAACGCCCCCGATAAGAAGTTGGGCTAGAAGCCGATGCTTCCTGCCCAACTGTCGGGGTTCACTCTAGCGTCAGCCCCTCTATGACTATGCCTCTGCCTCAGCCTTTTCCTCTACCTTTTTGTGGCTGAAAACCTTGATCACGATAGCAGCAGCCGCGATCACGCCCATCAGCAGTGTCCACTGGTCGACGATGACCATGGGCAGATGCACGTTTTCGGTAAAGATGAATACCGCGATTGCCGCAAGGGCCAAACCAATGCCCAGCACATTCGTACGATACTGCACTTTAGCGTCTTCCCTCTCTTCGTTCTTTGGGAAGATCAGCAGGAGCAAGACGGTGAGGACCATCAAGATCAGATTGAGCAGCGCCCAGGAGCCAGAAGGCTCTTCGGATGAAATGCCGCCCGCTAGAGGGGTTTCATCATCCTCGATCGCTTCAGTCGAAACGCCGCCCGCCAGAGGGGTTTCCTCATCCGCGATCACTTCAGCTGCGGGTGTCCCAGCTTGTGCGACGACGGGCTGCCCCACAATAGCGGCCGCGCCAATCGGAGGCGCGGGTTGAACAGCTGTCGCGACAGCGCCCGCTCCCTCCTGCACGACAGGGGTAAACACATACGCAGCGAGATGAGCACCCCGCGTTGGGGCAATGGCTTCCTTCAATGCGATGTATTGCGGGGAATAGCTCCGCAGATTAGCCACCAAATACTCCGGCTCTTCTGGAGCAACGATAACCCCGTTCTTCAAGAGAACACCGCTCACTCGCCAACCATTTGCTTGATACTTTACAGAGAACCACCTCAACGTATAGTTCTGCGCATTGATGTCGGCACCTGTGATTTGCTGGCCGGTGTCCGGATCAACGAACACGCTGCCATTTGCTTGCAGATTGTTGAAAATGGTCAGTGTGGAGGGGAAGTCGGCAAAGCTGATGTCCATCTTTGCCACACCGTTCTTTTCGTTGCCATTGGCCTTGTTGAAATACGTGTCCAACGCTATTGTGGCAAGACTTCTGATGATGGTGTCGCACTGCTCCAACCCAATGGCCTGGCCATCAACCTTGGTCAAATAGTTGATGAGGTTGCGGCCTTCGCCTGGGTCGTTGTAATT
>CACWWI010000204.1 GCA_902764575.1 uncultured Coriobacteriaceae bacterium | reverse complement strand
CCATGACGCCCGGCGTGGGCGAGGGGGTGCGTAGCAGGGACAAGACGCCACCGCGATTCCCTCCAGCGGAAGGGCGGACAGTAGAGGTCAAACGCGCCTATTGATACATCCCGTGGCACTTCTTGAACTTCTTGCCGCTCCCACAGGGGCAAGGATCGTTGCGCCCCACGTTGGCATAGGGATCGTCCTTGTCCTTCACGTACGTCTGCGGCTTGCCGGTCGGCGCGGGCTGCGGCGCAGCGCCTGCGGCGGGTTGCGGGCGTGCCGGCGCGGGCGCCATGCCCTGCGGGGCCTCGAGCGCCTGCTCGGGGTTCGAGTAGCTCACGCGCTTGCCCGCGAGCGGGTCGTCGCTGGCCGGTTGCTCTTCGACGGCCTGCTGCTGGCGGGCCACCTGCAAGCGCAGCAGCGTGCGCAGGTAGTCCTCGTACATCGAGCTCGTCATGTTCGAGAAGGCGTTGTAGGCCTCCTCGCGATACTCGGTGAGGGGGTCGCGCTGGCCGTAAGCGCGCAGGCCGATGCCGGCACGCAGGTAGTCCATGTCTTGCAGGTGTGCCATCCAGCGCGTGTCCATGATGCGCAGCATCACCTGTCCCTCGAGGCGGCTCATGATCTCGGGGCCGACCTCTTCGAGCTTCTCGGCGTACACGTCGTTGAGGTACTCCTCGATCAGCGAGGCCAGACGGTCGGTGTCCTCGTCGTGGTCGAGCTCCTCCACGTGGAAGCCCTCGATGCCGGTCATGCTCGTGACCCAGGCGTCGATCGACTCCATGTCCCATTCTTCGCTCACGGACTTCTGCGGGCAGTTCTCGTCGACGATGCCGCGCGCGCAGTCCGCGATGATCTGGGGGATGCGGTCGTCCATGTCCTTGCCGTCGAGGATCGCGTTGCGCTCCTCGTAGATGGCCTGGCGCTGCAGGTTCATGACGTCGTCGTACTCGAGGACGTTCTTACGGGCTGCGAAGTGCATGCTCTCGACGGAGTGCTGAGCGTTCTCGATGGCCTTCGACACCATGCCCGCCTGGATGGGCTGGTCGTCGGGCAGCTGCGTCCGCTCCATCATGCGCGAGATGCTGTCCATGCGGTCGCCGCCGAACCGGCGCATGAGGTCGTCTTCGAGCGACAGGTAGAACTGCGATTCGCCGGGATCGCCCTGACGGCCGGAACGGCCGCGGAGCTGGTTGTCGATACGGCGAGACTCGTGACGCTCGGTTCCGATGACGAGCAGGCCACCGGCCGCGCGCACCCTCTCGCGCTCTTCATCGGTGACGGCCTTCGCGTCGGCGAGCGCCTTCTCGGCCGCCTCGGCGGTGGGGGCGGGAAGCGCCTCGGCCAGCTGGTCGAGGATCTCCTTCGCCTTGGCGCGAACACGGGGATCTTCCGATTCCATCGCCTCTTCGGCGGCCACGCGCGCCTCTTCCCGCCTCGCGGGGTCTGCATCGGGGTCGAAGCCGCGCCCGCGCAGCAGGTCCTCCGCGAGCACCTCGGGGTTGCCGCCGAGCAGGATGTCGGTACCACGGCCGGCCATGTTGGTGGCGATGGTGACGGCGCCCACGCGGCCCGCCTGCGCGACGATATGCGCCTCGCGCTCGTGGTTCTTCGCGTTGAGCGTTTCGTGGCTGATGCCGCGCTTGTCGAGCAGGCGGCTCAGGCGCTCGGAGCTCTCGATCGAAACGGTGCCGACCAAGCAGGGCTGGCCCTTAGCGTTGCGCTCGGCAATCTGGTCGGCAACGGCGTTGAACTTAGCGTCGATGGTGCGATACACCTGGTCGTTCTTGTCTTGGCGTATGACGGGCTTGTTGGGCGGGATGGCCGTGACCTCCAGCTTGTAGATCTGGCGGAACTCGGAGTCCTCCGTCATGGCGGTACCCGTCATGCCCGACAGCTTCTCGTACAGGCGGAAGTAGTTCTGCAGCGTGATGGTGGCCAGGGTCTGGTTCTCTTCCTTCACCTTCACGTGCTCTTTCGCCTCGACGGCCTGGTGCAGGCCCTCGGACCAGCGGCGGCCTTCCATGATACGGCCGGTGAACTCGTCGACGATCTTCACTTCGCCGTTCGTGACGACATAGTCGATGTCGCGATGGAAGAGGTACTGCGCCTTCAGCGCTTGCTGCAGGTGGTTGGCCAGCGCGCCGGAGGTGTCGGCGTAGATGTCTTCGATGCCGAGGAACGACTCGATGCGCTCGAGGCCGACCTCGGTGGCGTTGATCGTGCGCTTCGCCTCGTCCATCTGGTAGTCCAGGTCGCGCTCGAGGCCCACGACGGCGCGCGCAAACTTATTGTAGGTATCGGCGGCTGCGCTACCCGCACCCGAGATGATGAGCGGGGTGCGCGCCTCGTCGATCAGGATGGAGTCGACCTCGTCGACCACGGCGAAGTGATGGCCGCGCTGCACGCGCGCGTCGGCACGCGAGACCATGTTGTCGCGCAGGTAGTCGAAGCCGAACTCGGAGTTGGTGCCGTAAGTGACATCGGCCAGGTACGCGGGCTTCTTCGCAGCTCCGCGCATGCCGTTCTGGATGAGACCGACGTTCATGCCCATGAACTTGTAGATGCGCCCCATCCACTCGCTGTCGCGCTTGGCCAGGTAGTCGTTGACCGTGACGATGTGCACGTTGGTGCCAGGCAGCGCGTTCAGGTAGCCGGCGAGCGTTGACACGAGCGTCTTGCCCTCGCCGGTCTTCATCTCGGCGATGTGACCGTCGTTGAGCGCCATGCCGCCGATGAGCTGCACGTCGAAATGGCGCATGCCCAGCGTGCGCACGCTGGCCTCGCGCACGGCGGCGAACGCCTCGGGCAAGAGCGCGTCCAGGTCCTCGCCACGTTCGAGCCGCTCGCGGAACTCGATCGTCTTGGCGGCCAGCTGCTCGTCGGAGAGCGCCTGCATGCTCGGCTCGAGGTCGCCGATGCGCGTCGTCATCTTCTCGTATGTCTTGACCTGGCGGCCTTCGCCGGCCCTCAGTAGCTTGGAGAAAAATCCTGCCATTGTTTCGTTGCCCTCTTCTCAGGTAAGTCGTATTCCACAGCGGTAAACATTAGCACATCGACCGTTAGCAACGCCCCGCCCGCGCAAACGCTGCAGCCAATGCACATGCTTGCGTTTCCAACCCGACACATCCCTC
>CACWWI010000203.1 GCA_902764575.1 uncultured Coriobacteriaceae bacterium | reverse complement strand
AGGCCCATGATCTCATCGAACCCAGCCTCGCCCGCGTCATTGGACTCGCTCATCTTCTTGCGGATGCGCATGAACGTCGAGAACGGCAGGCTGTCGACGGTTGGAACGCCGTACTTCTTGCCCTTGTACGTGAACTCGAACATTTCGGGCTTTGCGGCCTCTAACTTGAAAGCGGCCATGATTAACCCGATACGACGGTGCCATCGTCATAGATGACGTAGATGGAGTTGCCCGTGCCATCGTCGTAGGTCGCGAGCGTGCCGCCGATGACGTGACCGGCGTCGGGCTTGAAGTCGATCTGGTTAACGTCGGTGATCTGGCCGCGAGGAACGCAAACGCGGATACGTGCGTCGCCGTCCTTCATGGAGAAGCACCACGCCTCGATAGGCGGCAGCTCAGCACCGATGGAGACCTTGATCTGCTCGCCCGCGGTCGTGGTGGCGGGAGTTACGGTAACGTTGTCCTCGCCGAACACGCGCTCAGCGGCGAACTGGTCGACTTGCAGGAATGCGAGTGCGATAGTGCCGCCGAAATCGGTGAGCAAATTGCGGACGTTCGCCTTAGACCAGTCTTTGATAGGCGTGGTCGAGCGGGTAACGGTGATGGAGATGCCGTCCTCGGAGACGTAGCCGCCATCGTCCCAAGTGCTGGGGAGCGTTGCGGTCGCGGTGGTTGGCATGGTTGTCCCCTCCGGCGCGACGGCGACAGCGCCCGTGGTGGTCGACTGCAACGGAGTCGGCGCATATACGTACTTAGCATCAAGTGCCATTTTCTAAACCTCCTAGAAGTTGATTCGATTCCCAGGGCAGGTAACGGTCGCCCTGAACGTCTGACGCGATAGCTGCTGCGCTCGCGGGTCGAAGTTCGAGTACGGCGTGCCGGCGTTGGCGTTGCTGTACTGCGTTTCCGTTTCGAGCAGCGGCAAGCTTGTGAGCAAGCCCTGAACGGCATTCGAGAGCAGAACGGCATCGGCGTCATCTGCTGCGTAGCAGTCAACGCTCACGTCGTATTCATGTGACGCGGGGCAAACACGCGCACCGCCGACACGCTCGATGAGCACATCGCCCGCTTTCAGGTCAGGCGGTATCGGTGGCGCGAAAAAGCGGTTACCGGGCATGTGAGCGGCTAAATCGATGCGCAGGGCATCCTCTATGTCGATTGGTGTACAAACCTGCATTTAGCCTCTCACCGCCTTACTGAGCGCCTTGTCCTCTGCTTCTGCCAGCGCCGCCTCGTATGTATCCGTATAGACCGCGTAGCCGACGCGCCCGCCGCCGAAACCGAGTTCTTTAGCTGGGAGCACTTCGAAACCGTCGCCAGCACGCGCTGCTATCGCCTCTGCCGCTTTCCTGCACTCTTCGGCTATCGGTTGCGACATGAGCAACTGCCGTATGCCGTCGTGGTTAAGCTCGATGCGGATTTTCGTGGCCATAGCTAGCCCCTCC
The DNA here is from genome assembly GCA_902764575.1 of uncultured Coriobacteriaceae bacterium. Lineage (GTDB taxonomy): Bacteria > Actinomycetota > Coriobacteriia > Coriobacteriales > Eggerthellaceae > UBA9715. The sequence goes on along the minus strand of CACWWI010000203.1, from coordinate 1,765 downwards.
ACTCGACGAGCCGCGCATAGACATGCGAAACGCGCCCTGTAGGGCTCTTCCACGGCATAGGAGCGCCGTTAACCTCGAACACGCTGTTCTCCCAACTGATGCGGTCGCCAGCGGCTACATCTGCGCCCAGTGGCGCGTAGAGCACCCAATCCTCGGTTATTTGCAGCGTCCTGCCGTCGAAGTCGCGCATACTGGTACTCGGCTGAACCGAACAGCCGGCGATTACCAGCTCGTCGGGATTCGACCAATCGAGCACCTTAGTCCCACGCTTGTCGACCTCAACGGCCCGTAGCCGCGTGACCTCTTCCCTGCAAAAACTCGGCAACATGGCGCTACCTCGCTCTCGCAAGCTTGTACGGCGCTAGAATCGCGTAGTCGCGGGGCAGCAGCGAAACGCCGCCTGTTATGCCCGTACCGGTTTGGTTGTACGTGATGGAGACGTTGCCCGCCCGCTCGTTGGCGACGCCAGGAGCAGCGGCAAGCGCGTTCGATGCGATCTGCGCAACCGTTTGGCCAATCGAGTCAGAATCGAAGCCAGCCGTGTACGCGCACTCGACCGAGCGCCAGCTATCGGGGAATACGTCTTGCTTGAGGCGCACCATGCCAGCGGCAGACCATTCGAAGCCGCTCACGTCCGAGCCGTCGACGGTCAGCGAGTCCACGTCTGTCACGCCCATAGCGGGCAGCACGAGCAATCGCCCCTCGCCGTTGCCGACGAACGTGCACTCGACCGATGGGGCTACATGCCAGCCGCAATAGTCGCGAACAGCGGAACTTACAGCGTCCAGGACAGCGGTTATCTGCTCGTCTGTGGATGAAAGACCAGGACAGAGCAGCTTGAAGCTCTCAAGCGACACGAGCGGCCCCAGCTCACCTTCGACCGAATAGCCCCACGGCGTCTGAGTGGCCGTCATTATTCCGCAGCTTTCTTCGTGCGGGTGGTACGGCGCTTATTGGCGGGCTTAGCTTCCTTGTTCTGCGTAGAAGCTTGCTTTACCTCGACCGCGCCCTCCGGCTGCGTTCCCTCTTCATACTGGAACGTGAAGCCGTTGTACTCGTAGATTTTCAGCATGGTTACCTCCGATAGTGAAAAGGCGGGAGCTGTTACGCCCCCGCCCGTGTCTGCCGCGATTTCTTACGAGGAAGCAGCCTCGGTGATCTTGACGAACGCGGAAGGAATGCGGGTCGCGAGGCCCAGGCGCTCTTCCACAACGACGGTCACGCGGTTGTAGATGGCGTCATCATGGTCGCCCGTGACGATCTCGATGCGAGCGCCGCCGCCCTGCTTGGTGATGACGGATGCGCCCTGCTTGAACGCGCCAACGAGAACGGTGCCAGATGCGATGCTGGACGTGATGACGGTGTTGAGGCCCCAGAGACCAGGCTGCTGTGCGTTCTGCCCGTTGCCGTAAGGCCCGTAGAAGTAGCCGCCGCCGTAGTACTGGCCCGCGCCGCTGTTGTCCTTGGCGAGACGGAGGCGCTGGTAGTCGGCGGGATTGATGACGATGGCGTCGGCGTTGAGGTTCGACGCGCCCTTGATGGTCATCATGGCCGTAAAGATATCGTCAGCGGAAACATGTCCACCGTGGGCATACGTTGCCGCGCCGATGCCAGAAGTGGCGAGCAGCGTGGTCATCAGGTAGCTCTCGATGGCCGCGTCAAGCTCGAACAGGCCACGGTTGTCGATGGCGCTCTTGAGGAAAGCGTTATCCTCAAGCAGCTCGTCGGTCTCGTAGAACCAGCCGGCAATCTTCTGCAACGTGAC
>CACWWI010000202.1 GCA_902764575.1 uncultured Coriobacteriaceae bacterium | reverse complement strand
TCTGCAGCCTGGACCTGGTGCCGCAGCTGGTCTCCGCAGGCATCACCAGCTTCAAGATCGAAGGACGGATGAAAAGTCCGCGCTACACTGCCGGCGTCACCTCCATCTGGAGAAAATATCTGGATCTTTATGCCCGGGAGGGCGCAGAGGGATACCATGTGGACCCGGAGGACGCCATGCGTCCCGGGAAGGACTATACGGCCGAGCAGCTCAACGGGCTTCTGGCATTGCTGAATTCGAAGTACGACCTGCGCGGCGGGGACATCGACACCCATCCGGTGCTGGGAGGCATCCGTTTCAGCGAGCCGCCGGCGTTGGACACGGCGGACAGGTGGCTGACGGATTCCGGCCCCATCGCGGAGGCCGCCAAGACGTCGACGGGGAGGCCGATCTGGCCCATCGGCTACCAGAAGGCCGTCACCGCCATCGTGGAGGGCCGCTACCGCTGCTGCGAGGACGACCCCGGCACGTTCTACGCGTTGGACAGGCCCGACGACGGCGTCGAGGCGATGTCGAGCTACCATGTGCTCGACTTCGCCGTTGAGCTGGAGGTCAGGACATCCGGCCGCGTCAGGGAGATCGAACGCGCGCTGAAGGCGATGATCCGCCTGATGCCGCGGCTCCGCCCCGACCTGTACGCGCCGGTGCGCCGCGGCGCCCGAATCCATACGCCGTCCGGCCGTCAGGCGGTCATGTACGTCAAGGACGGCAGGCCGACACTGGTACGCGCCCAGGATGGGTCCGACGGCGTGCCGTACATCGTCGACGTCGAGGTGCCCGAGGAGGCGTTGCCCGGCTCCGACAAGGACTGGCGCATCATGTGCGGCCGCGTCCACCAGTGGATGCGGTTCGTCACCAAGACCGAGGCGTCCGCCATGAACCTCGCCCTGTACTGGGCGTATCCGATCATGGCCCCGCGGATGGAGAACCTCTGGTGCTTCTACGGCGACGGCGGCAACGGCAAAGGCATGCTGATGAAATCCTTCAAGGATGTGTTCGGCCGCTGGTGCGGCGACATCGACATCGAGCGCCTGGCCGAGGGCGGCTTCGACGGCGGCAACGAGGCGGGCAAGCTGACCGACGCCCTGTGGGTCTTCGACCCGGAGTCCGATATGTCCGACGCGAAATGCGCCCGTGCGATGAAGAGGATCGCGACGGGGGACCCGTTCACCGCGCGTTACGGCGGCGGCGTGGCCTATGAGGTCCGGCCGCATTGCGGCTTCATGGCCGCCACGAACCTTCCGCCGTACAAGGAGGCCACCCGCGCGTTCGAGCGCCGTCTGGTCGAGGTGAACGCCTATGACGGCCACCTGCCGGCCGAGTTCGCCCCGATGGCCGACTGGTTGGACAACCGCCACGGCGCGGTCGAGCTGCTGCTGACCAGCGCGAACCTGTGGGCCGGCGGATACAAGCTGGATCTAAACGAGTCCATCGGCACCCTGACCGGTCTGGGCGAGGATGAGCTGTTCGCCATAAAGGAGCTGGTGGAGAAGGGCTTCACCGTGTCCGCCGACAACCCGTATCTGGGCAAGGGGCGCCGGTACAGCCGCTCCTTCATCAACCGCACGGGGCTCAAGACCGGACGGCGCCAGGGGCAGTTCGGACTGATGGTCAAAAGCGAGTCGATGTTCGCCCCGTACCGCGAGGCCATGGAGTCGATGCTGACGGCCGATGTGCGCCGGGCCGAGGAGAGGCGCGCGGACCGCGCCGCCAACCCGGCCACGGACCTGTCCACGTTGGCGCCGAACGGCATGGACCCGGTCGACTGGGCGCGCGCCAAGCGCATCGGCGGCGACACCGGCGTGTACGTGCCCGCCGAGGGCAAGGTGGCCCGCGACTGGAAAAGGAAGACGGAGAACGGCGAAGCCACGCCGCTGCCGGACTTCACGAAGTCGGACAGCGCGGCCGAGGTCGCCGGCGAGGGCATGGTCATCATCGACTGGGACGCCGACCACGACGGCACGGGCGACCCGCACGGCCTGAACCGCATGGAGTGTGATCTGGGTGCCGTCATCGGCTCCGACGACTTCCCCATGCCGTATCTGGAACGTTCCGCCCGCGGCGGCTACCATGGCGCGTACCGCGTGCCGTCCGACCTGATGCCGTTCTTCAAGAAGAGCGCCGTCGGCAAGGCCACGAGCGGGGACCCGACCCTGCTGGTCGATTTGAAGGCGGCCGGCGGCGGCTACGTCATCTGCGCCGGCTCCAGGACGGACCAGGGCGCATACGAGCCGGTGTCCGCCCCCGCCGACGGCAAGGTGCCGATGCTGACCCAGCCGATGCTGGAGCTGTTCTCCGAGTACGGCTTCATCCGTCTGCCGGAGGCGTACATGGGGCCTGACGGCAAGCCCCATGTGGGCCACGGCGACGCGCGCCCCACCGTCGCGCCGAGCGCGTACGCGCGGTTCAAGTCATCCGACGGCCGCCTGCATCTGGACACATCGCCCATGGCGCCCCACACGCGCCACAACGAGCTGGTGCGCCGCGCCAAGTACGTGGTGGCCGCGAGCCGGGCCATGAATCTGCCGGAGTCGGCGGTGACGGAGGCGTTCGACACCCTGCGCGCCCTGGCCGGCGACCATGACCCGTCCGACACCGAGCGCGTGCTGCGCGACATGGCGAACGGCTACGGCTACAAGTACTTCGAACCCAGGAACGACTGAAAAAGGAAAGGAATTGACACTCCCGTGATTTCAATCACGGGAGTGTCAAGACACATGAACGCCTGAGCCCTACTGCCGCTTGGTCTCCAGCCATGTTACCCCAAAGTTACCCCGGCTTTTCGTCCGTTTTCGGCGTATTGTCCCCAGGTCGGATACAATGCGCGTGGTTATGCATGGTTATGCGCGAAAACGCCATGCGAAAAGCCAGTTAGGGGGCATTGGCGGCGGTGTTCGGCCTTCATGGCATAGGCTGGCACAACCATGCATAGCCGTGCATTTCTCCCTGCCACAAGGGGTAACTTTCCGCGAAAATCGGGACCCCTCGGAAACGGCGGAATCAAGCCGTTTCGGGCACCGTCCAGCGTCAGGGATGACGTGCCGGGTAACATCGGGGTAACATGGAAAACCACCGAATGGACTGCGACACGCCCGGAGGAAAATTGTTCAAAAATGCCCGTCCGTGGGTGTCTGGCCGAGCGCGTCGTCGAACGCGTCGGACACGGCGCCGGCGACCTCGACGCGGCGGTCGGCGAAGGCGGCGGCGTACGTGTTCAGGGTCACG
>CACWWI010000201.1 GCA_902764575.1 uncultured Coriobacteriaceae bacterium | reverse complement strand
AGGACGAGTGCATCGACTGCGGAACTTGCATCAACGAATGCCCGAATGAGGCGCTATCTCTCTAGTCCCTATCGGTAACGGTTCCGGAATGGGCCAAAGGGGCTAAGCCCCTTTGGCCCGTCAGCATCCTATCTTCTTCTCCGGTCATTACCGGATTCCTCGTAGTAACGCGCTTTATCGGAATACATCATATCGTCTGCTTCTTTAAGCATTTCCTTGACCGTTTTTACTCCGCCATCGTTGTAGCTGTAACCGATTGCGCAGCTGTATTCCGTATCCGCTACGAAGCCCTCGATTCGTTTCTTGAGCGCCATCAGCTCGTCTTGCGATGCACGACGACAGAGCACTGCAAATTCGTCGCCGCCAAGCCTGTAGCCCGATTCCCTGGACCTGAGCGATCGCATTATGCACAATGCAAGCGTAGTAAGCGCTTCATCGCCTGCGACGTGCCCTTGAGCGTCGTTGATCGCCTTGAGACCATTCATATCAATCGATAGGAGCGCTGAAATCTCTTCCGGATTCTTGTAGATATCCGATTTGAAAGCCTGGCGGTTAAGAAGACCTGTCAGCGTATCCTTCTTCGTCTGTTCCAAAATAGAGAAAACGTAGTACACGAACAGGGCCACGGCAATCGTCGAACAGAAAATAGCCGAATAGTCCTTACCGTATATGAAGGGGAATACCAGGCCAGAAACGAACGCGAGGCCGAGAAAGACGATAGGTATGATCTCCATCAACCGCTTGTTGCTCCTCATGAGCAGCAGGCAGATTAGAAACAGGCAGTAGCCACCCGACACGATAAAGGGCAGATAGCCGAGCGTCCCGCGAATCAATTCGTTGTCTTCTCCGATGCCGAAGACGATGCCCGTGGGAATGGAGGCGAAATTTATCACGCCGAGCAGTATCGCGGGGATAAACACATACCACCGCTGCTTCTTCACGAGCGTGTAGGCAATTTGCGCGATGATGAAGGGAGTCGCACTGTAGCGGATTGCCATCAGCACGAGGTGTAGAGGCTTTCGGTCGGCGGAATCGGCAAAATTGAACTCAACGAAGACCGAGACGGATAGCAGAAACACCACAACGATCAAGACATACATGCGCCTGGTGGTCTTCCTGTCCAGGAATACCGAAATGCGCAACGCTATCGCGAATGCTGCCAAGATCAGCAGCATCGTCCAGTTCTGCAATATGTAGCTCTTTATCATGCTGGGCCTTCTTGAACTGCCCCTTGTACTCAGGCAGTACTCCCTGCCCCGGCGTTCGGTGCTCGCAAACTTAACGGGCTTCAGGCAACCATGTGAAGCCCCGTTCGCGCGCTAAGCAAATTTACTCTTCGATATCGTCTTCCTCTATCCCAATGCTTTCGAGATAGGCGGTCACGGCCTCTTCGTAGTCGAGCGCCGCCGTGGAATTCGGGGCAAACTCGACAAGGGCCATGCCATTTGATTGCGCCTTACGAGCGTTCACCGTGTTCCTCACGCACCCGAGCAGGGGGGCGTCGTACTGTTCCGCAATCTCGGCAATCTGGTCGAGCAGTTCTGGTTCGAGACTGTTACGCGAGTCGTAGCGCGTCACGACAATACCAGCGATGCGCGGCTCTGCCCCGCGCACAAGCTCCCCCACCTCGGCAACGCAATCGAGCACTGCCTGCATGCCTGCGATCGATGAAGCGTCGGCCATGCAAGGCACCACCACATCGTCTGCCGCCGCTATGCCGTTGAGCGTCCTCACCTGCAAGGCGGGAGGCGTGTCCACCACCACGAAGTCGTAATCTTCGAGGATCGGTTCGAGCGCCCGCGACAGCATGAGCTCGCGTCCCACGCGGGAGCTCAGGATCCTGTCAGCATCGTCAAGCCCCTCGTTGGCGCATACCACATCGCCGAAGGAACGCGTAGGCTGTATGCAGCGCAACACCCTCTCCCGCGCAGGGCGCCTATGTTCCAGCAGCTCAAAGGTGCCAGGCAGGCCCTTTTCTGCATCTACATGCATGGAAAGGTTTCCCGGCTGCGCGTCCATGTCGACCATGAGCACGCCGTACCCGCGCGTGGTGAGTGAAGCAGCGAACGCTTCGGCAGTTGTGGACTTGGCGACGCCGCCCTTCTGGTTGGCGAACGTGATTATACGGGCCCGCGTGGCCTCATCGCCTGATTCATACCTCGTCATGCACGCCACCCCTTCTCAAGAACCACGGAGGTTAACGATGCAGCAGATCGCATATGCGCTCGAAGCCTGACCTCGCCTGCATGTATCCTCCTATAGGGACCATTAATTGGCATTATATATCGCATTTGTTCCGTACTCTATCGACAAAGACGTGCTTCCGTGAATGCGTGTCTATTCCGAAGTGGTCAGACGCTGGCGCTCCACCAGCTCGGCGAAGAAGCCGCCTTGCTCGATGAGCTCGTCGTAGGTACCGTCCTCGACGACCTTGCCGCCGTCGAGCACCAAGATCCGGTCGCAATGGCGGATGGTGGACAGGCGGTGTGCGATTACCAGGCGCGTGCATCCCATGGCGTCGAGCGCCTCGGAGACCTGCCTCTGGGTCTTGTTGTCGAGCGCGCTCGTGGCCTCGTCGAAGATCATCAGCTTAGGGTTGGGGGCGATGGCCCGGGCGATCATGATGCGCTGGCGCTGACCGCCGGATATGCCGCCCTGCCCCTCGGAAATCATTGTATGCATGCCCATGGGCATGGCCTGGATGTCCTCCGCGATCCCGGCCTTCTCCGCCGCGTCCCATGCATCGTCCAAAGTCAGCTGCGGCGCAGTGATGACGATGTTGTCGTAGATGCTGCCCTGGAAAAGCCCCGCGTCTTGCATCACGGTTCCGATCTGCTTGCGCAGCGACGGCAAGTCGATTTCAGCCATGTCGCGCCCGTCGTAGCAAATCGTGCCTTTCTCTGGCTTCTCGAAACCCAGCAACAGGCGGACCAGGGTGGATTTGCCGCATCCCGAGCGACCGACCACCGCCACGTACTCGCCCGGCTGAATCTTGAGGGACAGGTCGTCCAGGATATAGGGGCTCTCCTCACTGTAGCGGAACGAGACGTGGTTCAACTCGATGCCGCCTGAAATCCCGGTCACAATTTGCTTGTCCTCGCTGGTCTCGGGCTCGGTCGCCAGGAAGGGTTCGGCCATCTCGAGGATAGGCTTGACCTTCGCGGCGGTCAGTGCGATTTCTTTCGTGGTCATAAGATCACCTCAATTCTTAATCAGTCAAACAGCTTGCCGATCAG
>CACWWI010000200.1 GCA_902764575.1 uncultured Coriobacteriaceae bacterium | reverse complement strand
CATGGTTATCAAGCAGTCCCCGCGCGCGGGGTCGCTGCAGGAGAAGGGCACGAAGATCGAGCTGACCATCTCGCAAGGCGCTGAGCAGGTCGAAGTGCCCGACTTATCCGACATGAACGCGAACGAGGCCAAAGCCGCGCTCCAGCGTGCGGGCTTGAACTACGAGGCCGGCGCCGCGGAGCATTCCGACACCGTCAAGGAGAACCGCGTGGTGCGCCAGTCACCTGCCGCCGGAACCAAGGTCGACAAGGGCTCGAAGGTGACGTACTACCTGTCGGCAGGCGCCGAGCAGGTGGAGGTGCCCGATGTGACCGGTGTGCCCGAGGGCGAGGCCACGGCGACGCTCGAGAACGCGGGCTTCAAGGTGACGGTCGACCACAAGACCGATGCGACCGTGCCCGAGGGAGCGGTTATCAGCCAGGCTCCCGGTGGCGGCGGCAAGGCCAAGAAGGGCTCGACGGTGAACATCGTCGTGAGCGAGGGCGCAACCTACTACTACGTGTCCGCATCGTCCAACGGGGGCGGTAGCGTGTACGCGAACGCGACGAGCGTGCCGGAAGGCGGCAGCGTCGGTATCAGCGTAGCACCCAACACGGGCTATGAGATCGCGAGCATCACCGTCAACGGCGTCAGCCAAGCGGCTTCCAGCTACTTCGAGGTGAGCAACGTGACGAGCGACGTGAGCGTGTACGTGGAGTTCAAGGAGCAAGCCCAGCCGCAGCCTTCGAGCGGGTCGTCCGCGAGCGCCAGCGCATCGGCTGCGAGCGCCACGCAATAGTTTGCTACAATACCCACCACGCCCCCGTAGCTCAGGGGACAGAGCACAGCTCTCCTAAAGCTGGTGTCGACCGTTCGAATCGGTCCGGGGGCGCCACGGAAGCGAAGCGGTGCCCGGCGAAATCGTCGGGCACCGCTTTTTTCGTCGGCAAACGAGCAGCGGCTTCCCGCCCCGTCTGCCGAGGCGGGAAGCCTCGCCGCCATATAGGCAGCGTGGCGCTGTTACCTCATGCGGGCAACTTCTCGCGCTCGTCCTCTTTCCTGTGCTCCAGCCATTCTCGGTGTAGAGCCCGGCGACGGGCGAGACTCCGTTGCGTTGGAGATGCGGGTGCGAGGAGCGTACCCATCGGGAGCGTCCGCCAGCGCGAGTTGTGCGGCGACCGGCGCCGTGCCCGACGTTGGAGGAGGTCTCATATGGCGAAGTCCCAGGCAGTAATCCAGAGCTACCAGTCAGAACATGGTCTCTTGACGCGCGAAGAAGCTGCCAAGTACACGAACTACAGCGTGAGCCGCATAGGCGACTTCATCCGCGAAGAGCGGTTGCCCTGCGTGACGCGCGGTCGCAGGCAATACGTCCGCCGTGCAGACTGCGAAGCTCTCTTCGAGGACGCGTCTTCTTTTAGGGAAGATTGTCCGTAGTGTCGCTCGAGCGCCCCGACGAATGGGTTGACGGTATGTTCAGGAACGGGCGCCAAGCGGACCGTAAGGCGCAGTGCTCACTGTGAAACAATCACGGCTTGATAAATCGCCAATAGAAATCGGATGTTACGTATGCTGCAACCAGAGACTATTCATTTGGCCAAATTATCTCATATTGGCCGAAGGAAAAAAAATGCCATAATGGCCGTAGAAAGCGATGCGGCTCTTCCGGGACGAGAGGGCGATCATGGGGCTTGCTTGTAAGATGACGGGCCGCAAGTGGAACAAGCTGCCAGACGGCAGCGACGGCTGCACATGCACCCGCTGCGGCGAGCGGCGAAGCGAAGGGCACGACTGGCACTTCACGCGCGAACGCGAGGATTGGGCGTCTGGCTCCCGGAGGATCGTCAGGGGGCAGTTCAACGTGTGCTCCGTCTGCGGTCGCTGGGAGAGTGTACCGAGCGAGCCGGAGCTCCTCAAGAAGAAGCAGGCGGCCTGCGCGCACGAATGGGACGGCTGCAAGTGCAAGCTCTGCGGCATGGGCCGCGACCGCGATCACGTCTGGGGAAAGCCCGAACAGTCGGACTCGCTTTCCAGGGGAAACAAATGCAAGACGCACCATGCGGTCAAGTGTGCCAAGTGCGGCAAGACCGCATACCAGCCCCATGCCTTCGCGCAAAAGGAAGGCTGTCGCCGCCACTGCCCGGGATGCGGCTACGAAGAGGCGCATCACGAGTTCGCGGGCGGGAGGTGCCGCGATTGCGGCATCGACGAGAGCGATTACTACGCCGACCTCATCGCTTCCGGTGAGGTGGGATACTACGATAACGAGTCCAAGAGCGGCCAGTGGTTCGTCAACTACGGCGACCATGTCACGACCATCCCGGCCCTCACGAGGCTCTTCATCGCGCGCGCCGACAATAACGGGGCGGACAACTATGCCCTGGAGAGCATCGCGCGAAAGCTGAACGAGATCGCCTCGGAGCAGCCCGAGAAGGCAGATTCGGTCAGCGCCTCGTTCGCGCAGATCGCGTGCGACGAGGGCGTGCATATCTACTGGCGCTCGTGGGTGGTGGAACAAGACCTGACTGGGGATCCTGCGCTGTTGGAGGAAGCGCGGGAGAGCGTCAGGCGCTGGCGCGAGGAGCACCCCCACTCGCAGGCCGACATCGACTACGAGAACGCCATGACCGCATCTGACGGCGGCCTCTACACCACGGGATAGGAAGGACGAGGCACATGGGACTGTTCAAGCCGGCGTGGATGACCGACAAACCCGGCAAGGAGGGCAAAGCCGTCGCATCGGTTGCGCAGGCGTCGGGCCAAGCGCAGCTGGTCGAGATAGTGCGCGAAGCGCCGTTGCAGAAAGTGAAGCTTGCCGCGCTCGAGCGCATAGAGGACCAGGAAACGCTCATGCGCTTCGCCGACGACTTGAGCTGCAGCGGCGGAAGCATCCATGTCTACATGGCGGCGCGCAAGCGCCTCGACGCGGAGCACCGCAAACATTTCGTGCTGACGGCCAGCGACGCCAGCCAGGTGGCGGAGGCCATCGTCGACGGCATCGATGACGAAGCGTTTTTGCGCGACAAGGTCGTGATGGGCGCGCGCGAGTTGCCGTGCCTGGTAGACCAATGGAACGGGGGCAATGCGGGCGAAACGGCCGTCCTGAGGGTCCTTGCCGCTGCGCTCGAGAGCATTCATGACGAGGATTTCCTGCTCGACGTCGTCATGGCCAAGGTGGCCGGCCCGCTCGACGGGCTCTACACCGAGAATGGCTGGGACTCCAAATTGCGCGAGGTGGCCGTGTGGAACATCGCGGACGAGCGACGGCTCTACGAG
>CACWWI010000199.1 GCA_902764575.1 uncultured Coriobacteriaceae bacterium | reverse complement strand
GAGGTCCCCGGCGCCCCGCGAGGGCTTCGCCCTTCCGCTGGAGGGAATCGGGGTGGCGGCTTGTCTCTGCTACGCGTCCCTTCGCCCACGTCGGGCGTCATGGCTGCGGATTGGTATACGACCGCAAATTCGCTGCAATTCGGCATGCTCGTTTGCAGCAAATCTTCGGTTGTATACCCGTCGATGGAGGTGGCGATGATCGCGACCTGGGGAAACGCTCGCGGGGCGGCCGCCGCGGCGCCGAAATTCGCATACAACCGCAAATTTGCTGCAGCTCGATGCGCTCGTTTGCAGCGAATCTTCGGTTGTATACCCTGCCGGGTGGGGAAGGCGGCTTTTGCATGGAAGGGGACTGCCCCCTTCCATGCGCTATTGCCCGAATCGCACTTGACCGTCGACTTCTGTTGGCGCGAATTGGTTCGGCTTGCGTCGAACCTTGCAACTGGCCCGCCGGGATGAGGATGAGCTTCAGGGACGTACTGGAACGCATCCGATTGGGACAGGTGGCGGGTGGGGCTATTGGTATAATTTGGGTAGTTCGCTTATTTATCGCTGGTGGGGTTTGGTTTGAAAGGGGAGGATGCGGTTATGAAGAAGTATCTTGCAATGGTGGTTGCGGGCCTGTTGTTTGCTTGCTGCCTGGGGCTTGCCGCGTGTGGCGGGTCGTCGAGCTCGAGTGCGGCTTCCGGGTCGGCCAGCACAAGCGCTTCGGCATCCACGAGCGCATCCGCATCGGCCGCCAGCACATCGGCCAGCGCTTCAAGTGCTGCTGCTTCGGCAGCATCGGCCAGCGCGTCGGCTGCGTCGTCTGCTGCGTCCGGCGAGGTAAGCCCCGAGCTGAAGGCGGCTGGTGATGCGTTGGTCGCAGTGGCCGACGAAGAGGTCGCCTTCGCCGAAAAAGCGAAGGCGGCGGGAGACTTCAACGCGGTCAAAGCTGAATGGGACGAGCTGAGCAAGAAGGTGAGCGAAGCGACTTCGGCTTTGGCGCCATGGGCGCAGAAGTACGCTGATGGTTCTCTTTCCGATGCGGACAAGGCGTATTACAGGCAGGTCGTGGTGCCCGCCGCTAGCAAGAGCGCAAACGCCGGCCTTGAGGTGCTCGACCTTATCAAGTAGCGACAACAATCGTAGGCACGAACCTGATGGCTCCATTCGCTCCCGCACGGGGGCGAATGGAGTCATTGCCTTTGTCGCGCTCGTCTTCACAATCAATAGCGCGAAGAGCTGCGGTGCGTCACCGCTCACCGTCGCTATGCAGCCGTTGCCCTGCTCGCCCGTTTGGGTGTTCCGCTCACCCTGATGGCAGCGGTGTTTCCCCATAATCGCTGATACTATGTTCGGTTATGAGAGGCTCCACTATTCCCAGGAGGAGGGTTCTATGACGAGATCGTTCAAATCAATGGACGGCAACAATGCGGCGGCGTATGTGTCGTATGCATTTACCGAGGTGGCGGGCATTTACCCGATCACTCCGTCGTCCCCGATGGCCGACTACGTCGACCAGTGGGCGGCGCAGGGCCAGAAGAACATCTTCGGCACCACGGTGAAAGTGGTCGAGATGCAGTCCGAGGGCGGCGCCTCGGGCACGGTGCACGGCTCGCTCGGTGCTGGCGCGCTTACCAGCACGTACACGGCAAGCCAGGGCTTGCTGCTCATGATCCCCAACATGTACAAGATTGCTGCAGAGCAGTTGCCCGCCGTCTTCCACGTGTCGGCCCGCACGTTGGCCACGCATGCGCTCAACATCTTCGGCGACCATTCCGACGTCATGGCCTGCCGCCAAACCGGCTTCGCCATGCTCGCCGAGGGCAACGTGCAGGAGGTCATGGACCTGTCGGCCGTGGCGCACCTCGCCGCCATCAAGGGCCGCATGCCGTTCCTCAATTTCTTCGACGGCTTCCGCACCTCGCACGAGATCCAGAAGATCGCCGTGTGGGACTACGACGACCTTGCGGAGCTCTGCGACATGGACGCCGTGAAGGCGTTCCGCGAGCATGCGCTCAACCCCGAGCATCCTTCGATGCGCGGTAGTCACGAGAACGGCGACATCTTCTTCCAGCATCGCGAGGCTTGCAATGCGCACTACGATGCGCTGCCGGCGGTTGTCGAGGAATGCATGCATGCCGTCAACGCCAAGATCGGCACCGACTACGAGCTGTTCAACTACTATGGCGCACCCGACGCCGACCGCGTCATCGTCGCCATGGGCAGCTTCTGCGACGTCATCGAGGAGGTAATCGACTACCTGAACGCGCACGGCGAGAAGGTCGGCCTCGTGAAGGTGCGTCTGTACCGCCCGTTCGTTTCCGAGAAGTTCGTGGCCGCGCTGCCTGCCACCTGCAAGAAGATCGCCGTCATGGACCGCACGAAGGAGCCGGGTTCCGGTGGCGAGCCGCTGTTCCTCGACGTGGTGAACGCGCTCGTGAAGGAAGGCCGCATGGCCAGCCTCGACGCCGTCGTGGGAGGCCGCTATGGCCTCGGCTCCAAGGACACGCCTCCGGCCAGTGCGTTTGCCATCTTCGAAGAGCTCAAGAAGGACGCTCCCAAGCGCGAGTTCACGGTCGGCATCGTCGACGACGTTACCAACCTCTCGCTTCCCGAAGATCCTAACTGCCCGAACACGGCGGCCGAAGGCACCATCGAGTGCAAGTTCTGGGGTCTAGGTGGCGACGGTACGGTCGGTGCGAACAAGAACTCCATCAAGATCATTGGCGACCATACCGACAAGTACGTTCAGGCCTACTTCCAGTACGACTCGAAGAAGACCGGCGGCGTTACGGTGTCGCATCTGCGTTTCGGCGACAGCCCCATCCGCAGCCCGTACTACGTGAACAAGGCCAATTTCGTGGCGTGCCACAACCCGTCCTACATCACTAAGGGCTTCCGCATGGTGCAGGACGTCAAGCCCGGTGGCACCTTCCTGATCAACTGCCAGTGGTCGCTCGAGGAGCTCGAGCATCATCTGAACGCCGAGGCCAAGCGCTACATCGCTGCCAACGACATCAAGCTGTACCTGATCAACGCCATCGATCTGGCCAAGCAGGTTGGCATGGCATCCTGCAGTCGGCCTTCTTCACGCTGTCCGGCGTGCTGCCGCAGGAAGAGGCCATCGGCTACATGAAGGACGCGGCCACGAAGTCCTACCTGAAGAAAGGCCAGGACATCGTCGACGCCAACCACAAGGCTATCGACGCGGGTGCTACGGCGTTCGAGAAGGTCGACGTGCCCGCCAGCTGGGCCAACGCAGCCGACGAGGAAACCGCTTCCACGCACGAGGGCCGCGAGGCGCTCGTGAAGCAGGTCGTCAGCGTGATGGAGCCCGGTTTCCGCGTTCACCGATTACGTCGACGGCCAGTGGGAGCATGGCGCCGCCGCCTACGAGAAGCGCGGCGTGGCCGTCACGGTTCCCACCTGGAACGGCGACGAGTGCATCCAGTGCAACCAGTGCGCGTTCGTCTGCCCGCATGCGACGATCCGCCCGTTCGTGCTGACCGAGGAAGAGGCTGCTGCGGCGCCCGATTCCATCAAGCTCATCGACGGCAAGCAGAAGGCCGCCGGTATGAAGTACACCATGGCCGTCTCGCCGCTCGACTGCATGGGCTGCGGCGTGTGCGTCGGCCAGTGCCCCAAGGGCGCGCTCTCCATGGTGCCCACCGAAGGCGAGCTGCCGATGCAGGCCGCGTTCGACTACTGCGTCGAGAAGGTGGCCGAGAAGCCCGACCTGCAGGGTAACACCGTGAAGGACAGCCAGTTCTACAAGCCCTTGCTCGAGTTCTCCGGCTCGTGCGCCGGCTGCGCCGAGACGTCGTACGCACGCCTGGTCACGCAGCTGTTCGGCGACCGCATGTACATCAGCAACGCCACGGGCTGCTCGTCGATTTGGGGCAACCCTGCAGCCACGTCGCCTTACACCGTCAACAAGGACGGCCACGGCCCGGCGTGGAACAACTCGCTGTTCGAGGACAACGCCGAACACGGCCTGGGTCTGCTGCTCGGCCACGAAGCCGTTCGCGGCAAGGTGCTCACCGATACGCTCGAGCTCATCGCGAGCGACGCGCCGCAGGCCGCTATTGATGCAGCTGCCGCTTGGATCAACGCGCGCAACGACTCCGCTGCCAGCAAGGAGGCAGCCGCTGCATTCGTCGTCGAGCTCGAGAAGCTCGAGGGCAACGAGTACGCGGCGAGCATCCTCGAGAACAAGAACTACCTCACCAAGAAGTCGGTGTGGATCTTCGGCGGCGACGGTTGGGCCTACGACATCGGTTACGGCGGTCTCGACCACGTGCTCGCGAGCGGCGAGGACGTGAACGTGTTCGTATTCGACACCGAGGTGTACTCCAACACGGGCGGCCAGGCATCCAAGGCCTCCAACATCGGCCAGGTCGCGCAGTTCGCGGCTGCCGGCAAGGAGATCAAGAAGAAGTCGCTCGCCGAGATCGCCATGGCGTACGGCTACGTGTACGTGGCACAAGTCGCCATGGGCGCGAACCAAAACCAGCTGGTCAAGGCGCTCACCGAGGCCGAGGCCTATCCGGGTCCGTCGCTCATCATCGGCTATAGCCCGTGCGAGATGCATGCCATCAAGGGCGGCATGGTCAACTGCCAGGCCGAGATGAAGCGCGCCGTGGAGTGCGGCTACTGGAACCTGTTCCGCTACAACCCTGCGGCCGAGCCTGGCAAGAAGTTCACGCTCGACAGCAAGGAGCCGAAGGGCGGGTACCAGGAGTTCCTCATGAACGAGGCCCGCTACAACCGCTTGACCCGCGAGTTCCCCGATCGCGCCAAGACCCTGTTCGCCAAGAACGAGGCCGCGGCCATCGAGCGCTATCAGCACCTGCTGAAGCTGAAGGACCTGTACGCAGACGCGTAGTGGGTTGCGGATATAGGATGTTGAGGGAGGGCCGCTTTGCGGCCCTCCCTGGGTTTTGGCCTGCGCGCATGGGTCCTCCGCGGGCACGCGCGGGCTAACCGTTCGTCGCTACGGGCGCAGCAGCTGCGGAACTCGCTCGCTGCGCTCGCTCAGACAGTCCTCGCTCCCGCTACGCCCTTCGCTCCTCACAGCCCGCGAGAGCCCGCGGAGGACCCATGCGCGCAGGCCAAAACCCAGGGCGTAGAGACAGTTCTCCTCCTTTGACGCCTCGTGTGCATTGTTAAAAGTTTCGCGAGGCCGGAGGTCGGTAGCTATAATGGGGATTCACGGCGATTGGAGTGAACATGACCTATGCAGATTTGAATCGTGCCGAGCTCACGGCACTCAAAGTTGATCTCGAGGAGGAGCTCGGGCGGTATCGGGCTCGCGATTTGTCGCTCAACATGGCGCGCGGCAAGCCGTCGAGCGAGCAGCTCGACCTCTCGATCGACATGCTCAAGCTGCTTGATACGCGGGAGGAGTGCTTCTCCGAGACGGGGCTCGATTGCCGCAACTACGGTGGCCTCGAGGGGATCGACGAAGCTCGGCGCGTTATGGCCGTGCTGCTCGACGACGATATGCACAACGTCGTCGTGGGTGGTAATTCCAGTCTTACCCTCATGTACAACTCCGTCGGCCGCTACTACGATTTCGGTGCACGCGGCTCCAAGCCGTGGCGCAAGTACGATCAGATCAAGTGGATCTGCCCGGTGCCCGGGTACGACCGTCACTTTGCCATAACCGAGTACTTCGGGTTCGAGAACATTCCCGTGCCGTTGCGCGAAGACGGGCCCGACATGGACGAGGTCGAGCGCATCGTGGCTTCGGACGACCGCGTTAAGGGCATCTGGTGCGTGCCGAAGTACTCAAATCCCAGCGGCGTCACGTACTCCGATGAGGTTGTGAACAGGCTCGGGCACCTGAAGTGCGCGGCGCATGACTTCCGCATCTTCTGGGACAACGCGTACTCCGTGCACCATCTGTACGACGAGCCCGAAAAGCAAGACCAGCTTCTCGACATCTCGGGGCCGTGCCATGATTCGGGGAACCCCAACCGTTACGTGAAGTTCGCAAGCACGAGCAAGATCACCATCGCGGGAGCGGGTATCGCCGCCTTCGCGTCGAGCCCCGACAACGTTGCCGAGTTCAAGGAGCGCATGGGCATCGCCACCATCGGCGGCGACAAGATCAACCAGCTGCGCCATGCGCGCTTCCTCAAGGATGCAGACGGCGTGAGGGCGCAAATGGAGAAGCACGCCGCACTTCTGCGGCCGAAGTTCGAGCTTGTCGAGCGCAAGCTTTCCGACAACCTGACCGGGGTAGGGGGGTGCACGTGGACGCATCCGCGCGGCGGTTACTTCGTGTCGTTCAACGCCCCCGAAGGCACCGCGAAACGCATCGTGCAGCTTGCGAAGCAAGAAGGCGTCGTCCTTACCGATGCCGGCTCTACGTGGCCGGGCGGCAACGACCCGTACGACAGCAACATCCGCATCGCCCCGTCGCTGCCGCCGATCGAGGAGCTCGACGTTGCCCTCGACGTGTTCTGCGCCTGCGTGAAGATGGTCTACATCTCGAAGCTGCTCGAAGAGAGGTAGCTTATTCGCGAAGATAAAACAGGGACGCGCGGGCCCGTTCCGTCGTTGGGGTAGAACCACTGGTCTCCCCAGCTGTTGGTCTTCACGGTTCCGTCCGTGTCGAGCCAGTACTGCGTTCCCTCGACGTTGATGGAAGCTCTGCCGCGAGGGTCGCCGGTCTGCTGCTGGGTGCCGGTGTTCGTGTTGGCGCCTGCATTCGCGTTGGCTCCCGTGTTCGCGTTCGAATCGCCCGTCGCGGCGGTGTTCTGTGTGCTTCCCGTATCGGCCGTGCTCGGGTCTAGGACGACGTAGTCGTAGAGGTCGTTGACCGAGCCTTCGCCACCGCCGGTGGAATAGCTGTATCCGCCGCCCGACTCCGAGCTGGCAGCGCCTTCGGGCATCTGGAAGTGGATCATGCCGTTCTCATCGATTGACTCCACATAGTAGATCTGGCCATCGTCGGCCACCATGTACCTGCGGCCCTGTTCGTCGGTCTTGATGCCCACCTGCTCGGCGTAGTAGGCCTCCAGGTCGGGCCATTCGGGCATCACCGTAGTGTCGTAGTTCGAGAACTGGTAGTTCTGGTCGACGCGGTAGGTGGGCGTTCCCGTGGTGGAGCTCATCAGGCGGACGGTCTTGAAGTGGTTCTCGGGGTCGATGACGTAGCTCGCGACGAGCGTGGCCACCGAGCTTCCCTCCGGCAGCGACGACATGTCGACGAGCGTGGTTTCGGCGAGCTTGTTGACATCCGCGACAATCGTGATGAGGGTGTCACCGTTGTCCTGCTTCTGCAGGTCGTAGCTGCTCGCCACGTCCAGGAGCTGGTTCAGCTCTTCTTCAGCGCCGATTGCCGTGATGCTGGACGCGTAGCCCTTGAGCGTCGCGTCGTCGATCGGGTTCTTGAACAGCTGCCCCTGCTGGGACACTACGATACCCGTTTTGTCGATGTACATGTCGTAGGTGGTTTTCTCGAGCTTCGTGCTCGAAGTGCCCTCATAGCCCATGTGCATGACGGGCGTCTCTCCGGACTGGTCGAGCTGCCCGGTCATGTCGGTGTTGATGATCTGCTGCTGGAGGTTGTTCTTCTCGTCGCGCATGCTGGCGGTGGTTTCGGTCTTCATGCTGAAGGTGACGTTGGTGAAGGAGTGCTCGCGCGCTTGCGCGATCATGGAGACGATCTCCGCGCGCGTGCCCTCGTCGAGCTGCGTCGTTTCTGCTGCTTCTGCGCTGTTCGCGGCTTTCGAGTTCGAGCAGGCCGCAAGCGGGCAAGCGAGGAGTGCGAAAAGGGCGACCGTGCAGGTTACTTTTGCAATTCCATTCATGATGTTCCTCCGACTATACACGTGCCCCCATGATAGCGAACTATGCCCCCGTCAGAGCAAGCTTGATACGCATTTGTTGACTGAGCGGGTCATCAGAGCCGGATTGGGGTGGTGGTGGCCCGCAGCCTAGATGTAGTTGAGCGGGTTCACGGCCACGCCGTCCACTTCAACCTGGAAGTGCAGGTGTGCGCCGAACGAGTTGCCCGTATTGCCCACGAGCCCGATGTTCTGCCCCCTCGTCACCTGGTCGCCAGGGCTCACGAACGTGGCGCTGGAGTGCATGTACTTCGTGACGATGCCGTTGCCGTGAGAGATGACGACCCAGTTGCCGGCGCCGCCGTTGTACCCACCGTCGTTCGTGGCGTACATAACCGTGCCGCTATCGGCGGCGTAGTAGGGCGTGCCTTCCGGGGCCGCCATGTCGAGCCCCTGGTGGAACGAGTTGTCGAACGTGCGGTACCCGAACCCCGACGAGCTGGTGGCAGAGGGGCAGGGGTTGGTGAAGTAGCCGCTGCCCATGAGCACGCTCGCGCCCGGCTCTCCGCCCGAGAGCGCAGCTTCGCGCTGCTGGCGTGCGGCTTCCGCCTGGCGGGCCGCCTCAGCAGCGAGCTCTTCTTGAGCCTGGAGCTCGGCGGCTTCGGCCGAGAGCTTCTGCGCTTCCTCGCGCAGCGCTGCCTGCGTCTCCGAGATCTGCCTCATGGTCTCGTCGGCCGAGGCGCGTTCCGCTTCGGCGCGTTCGCCCTGCTTCTGGTAGGTGGCCTCCGCCTCCTCGAGCCTCTTGCGCGCCGCTTCGGCTTCCGCGATCATGCTTGCCCCCTGCTGGGAGATGGTGTTGCAGGCATCCCACGAGGTGACGAA
Organism: uncultured Coriobacteriaceae bacterium; assembly: GCA_902764575.1. Taxonomy (GTDB): domain Bacteria; phylum Actinomycetota; class Coriobacteriia; order Coriobacteriales; family Eggerthellaceae; genus UBA9715. The sequence goes on along the minus strand of CACWWI010000199.1, from coordinate 761 downwards.
CTCCTCGAACGATGTGGCGGAGAGCACGACGTCGAGGAACGAGTCCGCGCCGCCCTGCTTATACATGCTCACGGCGAAGCCTGACAGCTTGCCCTGCAGGTCCTCGATGTGTGCGGTTTCCTGTGCGATCTGCTCCTTTGCCTCGTCCCGCAGCTTGATCGCCTCTTCGTAGGCCGCTTGGGCCTCATCGTGGCGTGCCGTGGCCTCGTTGAGGCTCGTCTGCAGGGAGTCGATCTGCGCGTACACCTCGTCGGCTTCCGCCTGCTTCTCTGCGGCGGTTACCGCTTGCGCGCTCTTGGGGGCGACGAAAAGGTAGGCTGTTGCGACGAGGAGAACAGCGAGAGAGGCTGCCGCTATGCGACGGGATGCGTTGCGAATGCGAGAACGTGCGCTCATAGTGCGTGCTCCAGTACTGCTCCGTTTGACCTTCGTGTGTAGTGCGTTCACATGTATATAGAGATGTAGTGCGATTCTCAATGCTAGCAGGTAACGGTGCTTTCTGCCTAAAAACACCCAATGAACGCAAAACGTCTGTCCTTCTGTTCGCCCTCGGATGAGCCTGACTGCGGCCGTGGGCGAGAGGGGGCTAGGCCTACGGCGTCCTCGGCGGACGCAGTTAACCTCATGTCCGCCCTCGTCGGCGGCGGGAGGGACGTTCGCCTACAGCGTCCTCGGCTAGCTTTGGTAAATTCTATTTGGTGCCTGCGGAAGCGGCGAACATCCCTCCCGCCGCCGACGAGGGCTGCTCTTTCCCGCTGGAA
>CACWWI010000198.1 GCA_902764575.1 uncultured Coriobacteriaceae bacterium | reverse complement strand
GCCACGAGACAAACGGGTCATGACCACCTGCCACACTCCCTTCCCCTCTTGTGCGCCACATCCTGGGCACGCTGAAGGCATCATGCGAGGACTCCGCCCCGCACCACTTCTTCGCTCCATTTTACTCTTGCAACGAGCAAGAGGAGACTGAACTACGGCACCGGTCAATGCTCCTCGTTATTGATATGGTGCGGGTGCTCTATTATTCGATGATGTGTTCCAGAGTGTCGCCCCTTTTTCCCGCATGCCCGCCCGCGAGGTCGCCCTTGTCGGCGAAGCATGGAAAGGCCATCGGCGTATATACGGACATCCCCATAATAGAAAAGCGGACTGGAAACGCATCGTTCCCAATCCGCATACCAGCCCTTCTTGACGATTACGCTGGGTAGCTGCTTATGTCCATGGGTTGCAAAAATTATCATCGTTCTTCGACCATCCGCCGCCGCCCGAAACGGCCGCAAGCTCTTCCTCGGAGAGCTTGTAGCCCTCCGCCTTGGCGAGCGCCAGCATCTCCTCGGGGGTCTTGCACGCCTTGGCCTTCTCGCGCAGCTCGGGGCTGAGGTTCATATCGTCGATCTTCATAACATGCTCATTCTCTCGATGCATCGATGTCCGACTCCGCAACCGAGCCGAACCAACTAGTATCTTATACGCGATGGATGGCGTATTGTCTCGCAACCTGTCTCGCAAGTTAGACAATTATCTTAGACAGTTATCGCACATCACCCCGTATCTCCATGAAACGCCAGTACAATGGCTGCTTTTCGCGTGTCAAACCCCCAAATACACGATAGCCACACGCCAAGCAAGCGGCGAGCATGTGCATGATACTCGAACTTTGCAAGATAACACAAAAAGACATCATCAAGCTTTTATGCCGCGCGTCATGCACCGACCATCAGGGGAGGAACGATTACGACCATGAATGGCCGCAAGCTTTGCAACCGTATCCAGAGCCGTTATTGTGCGTTTTACTGCTACCGCAATTGGGACAATCCGGAAGTTCCCAACCTTGACCACCTGCGATCCTTTCAAGATCTTCGTCGGGAACCTTCACGCCCTCCTTCTTGGCAAGCGCAAACAGCTCCTCGGGAGTGCGGCATTCCGAGACGCGTTTCTTCTGTTCGGGAGTGAGATCGCTATACTTCATCTAGCATAACCCCTTCCTTCGGTAATTACCTACTACATGCTAATTCTACTCCGTAGCTCACCTGTTCATCCCAATCTTTTGTCTATTGAGCCTAGACTGCTCACAACGGATTTCACGGTTTCCCCGACGACGACTAAGCGAAAGGAACGTTTGGTTATACATTGATTAATTGACGGGTTAATTGGCAGATTTGGTGTCGATACTCATAGTGTTACGGTGATTGCGGATGGTGTAAAACAATCGTTTTGTTGACGGAGTGAGGATAAAAACACCCCGACTTTTCTTGCGTCAGACCCCCAGCCCCCTGGATCAACTCCGAATGCAGCTTCTTGAAATTTGGGGTACATTTTGGGATACATTTGGGATACAAGCCCATGAAAGAGAAAACCCCTCACCATGTTTTACCAGGTGAGAGGTCTTTGTAAGTGGTGGGCGTTACAAGATTTGAACTTGTGGCCTCTTCCGTGTCAGATGGCCCCGGAGCTGTGGTGGGAAAACACGAAATGTAATGAAACACCTGATCAATGGCTGCTTCTAATGTTGGCGGCGCTATCGCAAAACACCGCAAAAAGCGGCTTGCAGCGAAACGATTTGCACCAAATTTGCACCGGGTTTTGAGGTTCGGCAGACCCCGATTCGCGGCCCACCTCTACTTCATGCGCTTGCGCCTGGCCTGCTTCAGCCAGTTCTTCTTGAACGTGCCGACGCCGCCGAAGAGCTTGTCGTAGGTGCCGCCGTCCTCTTTGGCATCGTACTTCACGGCAGCAAGCTCGATGGTGCACAGGAAATCCGCCACTTGAGACAGGCGGTACTCGGTCATCGTCGTGCGCCTCCTCACGACAGCCTGCTTCGCCAGGACATCGTACACTGCATTGTAAAGGGCGCTCTTCACTATTGCCTGAGCGTTGTCGTAATAGACCTTTACATGATCGAATTCCTGGAAGTAGCCGAGGTGCTCCCTAAGAAAATCCGCGATGTCCCTCTTCATCCTCTCGGCGAGCTTTTCGGGGCCTGTGAATTCTCGGCGCTTGTACACGAACGTCACGTACTCGACTGATAGATAGCGCACGAGCGCAGCAAATCCCGACAGGAGCTTCTTTCGTTGCTCCGGCTCCAAGTACCTTTAGTCGCCATGGCCGTTGAGGAGCGGCTCTGAATGAAACGGGATGTTCGGCAGGTCGGCGGTCGCGAGGGATCTTTCGTAGATGGCGACCTGCTCGGCAATGCTGGCTGCTTGGTCGTGAAAGACAAGCGTCAGCAGGAAATACCTCGTCTTCTCCGTTTTGTCGCCGCTCTCATCCGCGAAAACGGATATCTCGCGCACCAAAACACCCCCTAATAAAAAAGTTGCCGGGGGACAGCCCCCGGCGCTTGGAGGTAGCCCTATCGAGCCACCAACTTTTTTATACCATATACGACTTTATATTGGAAGGTCATCAGGAGTTGTCACCTAAACGCTACATCTTCTGACCCCGACTCGCTCCGCCCTTCATAATGCTCTATCGCCCCCAGCGTCTCTTCGTATCTTTTGCGGGTCAAATAGCCTTCCTCGCGGGCTCTGTCTGCCGCCTCGCGAAGACGCTCTGTCATCAGCTTGCCCAAGCACGATATTATCGCCGCGCCTATTTCCTGGGAAGGAACGCCCTCGTAGGCGGTCGTGTCGGCTCCCCTATCCCTGACGACGACCACGAGACCATCCGGCTTCTCGCCCCGGTACCTCCGGGGGGTGGCCACGTAGATGCGGGCTGGATTCGTCGGCGCGAGGTCCAGCATCGCTATCACCGACTCACCGTACAGGTAGGCGCCTTCCCCGACGCGCGCGACGGATATCGCGTACGGGTCGTTCTGGTGCGGAACGTAGCGGGCGAGCCGGTAAAGTCCGTGGGAGACGTGCTCGAGCTTGCCCCTGTGAGCTAGCTTGGCAAGCTCGACGCTCGGCACGCCCATCCGCATTGCGTCGCGCGTCGAGATCAGGTAGTAGTTGTCCACAGCGTGCTCGTATATGTCATCGAAATAAGACATGGCACAACTATACCATTTCCGGTATTGTTGTGCCATATCCATTGCAATTGTTTCGTTTTTTCCATTCGCGAAAGCATTCAGAACATCAGTGTCCGCAAATAAGAATGCCGGGGGATCAGCCCTCGGC
>CACWWI010000197.1 GCA_902764575.1 uncultured Coriobacteriaceae bacterium | reverse complement strand
AGAGTGCTCGGGTACAAGCGATCGCACGAGCAGAAGAGCGGAATATACAGGAGAGTATCCGTGCGCAACGGCTCAATGCCCCCGCACGAGCCGATTGACGCAAGAGAGCGCAAGTTCGCCAAGAAGTTCGACGAGATCGAAGAGTTGAGAAGCCTCGAATACGTCAGCGGGTACACGAAGAAGGATTGCGTCGTTCTCATCAGATGCAAGATCTGCGGCAACGAGTTCACGCGCCATACATGCCAGATCGTGAGGGAAAAGACGGTCTGCTGCCCCGAGTGCAAGAAGAGGAACAAGAAGCCGAAGCCGAGACGCAGGACGAGGCTGCGGAGAAAAGAATGCAAGCAGTGCGGAAACAGCTTCATGGCAACCTGCAGGGAAGTGTACTGCTCGCATGAATGCTACCGCAAAGCGAACCTAGCGCAGGCAAAGGTGCGCAACAAGAAGCTCGGCATCGGCAAGTGCGTGAGGCGCGCGAAGCACTACGGGGTCGAGTACGAATACGGGATAACGATCGACAAGCTCGTGGAGCGCGACGGAAACCGCTGCTGGCTATGCGGAGGAGAATGCGACAAGTCCGATACCGCATATGGGAGCGTCGGTCCGACCTACCCGACGATCGACCATGTAGTCCCGCTCGCGAAAGGCGGGCCGCATACGTGGGACAACGTCAAGCTGGCGCACTTCATCTGCAATGCGGCGAAAAGCGCGCGAACCGATAGCGACGAGATACTGGAGGCGGTGCATGCCTGTGCAGACCATGTTGGACGTCACGATGAACGGGACGCGCTTGGACCAGCTGAGAGCACTGGCGCAAGTGCTCGCGAAGTCGATAGACGAAGGAGACGAGAACCACTCGATGGCCCAGATCACGAGGCAATACCGCGAGACCATCGCCGAGATCTCCGTATTGGAGGAGATGCAAGATGACGGTGACGAGCTCGGAGAGATTCTGGGATGATTGCCCGCCGCCTACGAAGCTGATAGTCCCCGAACACGAGAAGAGCCTCTGGGAGGAATGCCACAAGGTCAACGCCATAGGCGGCTTGGAGCTGTTCGGGTGGCAGGACGGAATCCTCGAAGGCTGGCTCGGCGTTGACGAGAACGGGAAATGGACTGCGAGCGTCTGCGGGAACTCGATACCAAGGCAGAACGGAAAGACCTTGGGCGTCACGACCCCGCGCATGCAATACGGGATGCTGAAGAACTGGGACGAGCTAGGCGGGAGGGGCGAGCACGTCATCTACACGGCCCATCTGCAGAAAACGGCAACCGAGACGTTCGAGTACATGGCGGAGTTCTTCGACAGCTGCCCGTCGCTCAGAAAGCGCGTCAAAAAGATAAAGACCGCGCTCGGACGCGAGGAGATCGTGCTGAACAACGGGGCGCGCGTGAAGTTCCTTGCGAGAACGAGGAACGGCGGTCGAGGGCAGCATGCAGACCTGCTCGTGTTCGACGAGGCGCTCGCGCTCACTCCAAACTCGCAGGCGTCGTTCCTGCCAGTCATCTCAGCGTCGATGCGGCCCCAGACGATATACACGTCAACGCCCCCCGACGGGGAGAGCGACTCGGAAGTGTTCTCCTCTATCAGGCAGAAGGCAATAGACGGTCTGACGAGCAGGACGGCCTGGGCGGAATGGAGCACTCCAGACCTACCGAAGGCGGGAACGCCCGCTGACGAGCTAATAGCGATCGCTTACGAGACCAACCCGTCGATGGGCGTCCTGATCGACGAGGACACCGTCCGTGGCGAGATCGAGCAGATGGAGCCCGACTCGTTCGCGAGGGAGCGGCTCGGATGGTGGTCCCCCGCGGTGAAGGCGAACCACCCGATACGGGCCGACATTTGGGAGAACTCAGCCATCGACGCCATAGGCGACGCCTACGGCGCCAGGACCGTGCTGGCCGTGAAGTTCCGCGCCGACGGCTCGATGTACGTGCTGGCTGGCTGCAAGCAGGACGCATCCGGCGCCATGGCCTTCGAGCTGGTCGAGATCGGCACCACGGAACGGGGCACGCGCGACCTCGCGGCGCAGATCGCCAAGCGGTCGGGGAGCGTGGCGTGCGTGGTCGTCGACGGCCTGAGCGGCGCGGACGCGCTGTGCGACAACCTAGCGGAACTCAAGGCCCCGAAGGGCTACGTGGTGAGGCCGAGGGCTGGGGACGTCATAGCGGCCGCCACGGGCCTCCTGGAGTCCCTGAGCGCGGGGAAATGCTCGCACACGAAACAGGAGGCGCTCGACGATAGCGCGCTGCACGCCGTGAAGCGGCCGATAGGCTCGCGCGGCGGCTGGGGCTTCGGCTCCGACGAAGGACACGACTCGACGGCCATCGAGGCGGCGGCTCTCGCCGTCTGGGGCTGCAGGACCACGAAAAGGAACCCGAGACGAAAGCAGAGGCTGCTGTGATTCAGAAGACCCGCTACAACGACACCTTCCTGCCGGAGCCGTCGGCGGACGCCATCCCGATGGAGTACCTCGGGCGCGTCAACGACCTCTTCGACACGTGGCACGCCGTGAAGTCGCGCAACGCCAGGCTCACGGCCTACTACGAGATGAAGGTGCGCACGAAGGACCTCGGCATCTCCATCCCGCCGCAGCTGACGGGCATCAACACCGTCACGGGCTGGGCGAAGAAGGCCGTCGACGTGCGCGCGGTGCGCTCCGACTTCGACGGGTTCGTGTTCCAGGGCAAGAACGACCCCGAGCTGGACCTGCTGGTCAAGCAGAACGACCTGCGCAGCAAGTACGCCATGGCGTGCCGCTCCATGCTCGTGCACGGCATCTCGACGATGACCGTCATGCGCGGGGCTGGCGGGCAGCCTTCCGCCAAGGTGCGCACGTTCTCCGCCAATCAGAGCTGCGTGCTGTGGGACAAGGACGAGGAGGACATCGCGTGCGGCATCGTCTGTGCGGGAGTGGACAACCTCGGCCACGCCACGAAGTACGTCTGCCACTTCCCAGATGCGGTGGTGACGTTCGAGAACGTCGACGGCGAGTGGACCACCGCTATCGACCCGAACCCGCTCGGCGTGCCGCTCATGGTCGCGCTGAGGCACGACCCCGACCCCGACAAGCCGCTCGGCCACTCCGTGATCACGCCAGAGCTCACGGGCATCGTCGACAAGGCGATGCGCGACGTGCTCAGGATGGAGGTCGGGGCGGAGTTCTTCACCGCTCCCCAGCGTTACATCCTGGGAGCGGCCGAGGACCTGTTCAGCCCAGGCGAGGACGAGGACGGGAACCCGCTGCCCGCCACGGACGCGGCCAAGTTCCGCGCCTACATCGGCAGCTACCTGGCACT
>CACWWI010000196.1 GCA_902764575.1 uncultured Coriobacteriaceae bacterium | reverse complement strand
CGCCGACCGCGGCGAGGGTGTCGTCCTGCTCTCCGTCCTGCGCGGCGCGGCCATTTTCATGGCTGACCTGGCGCGGGCGACCGAGATCCCCCTCGAGATGGACTACATGGCGCTTTCCTCGTACGGCAAGGGCACCAAGAGCTCGGGCGAGGTCAAGGTCGTGAAGGACCTCACGAGCGACATCCGGGGCAAGCACGTCGTCGTGGTCGAGGACATCCTCGACTCGGGTCTCACCTTGCAGTTCCTCATCGACTACCTGAAGCAGCGCGAACCTGCGTCGATCGAGGTCATCACGCTGCTCCGCAAGCTGGCGAAGGCGCAGGCGAAGATCGAGTGCGCCCACGTCGGCTTCGAATGCCCCGACGAGTTCATCGTCGGCTACGGGCTCGACTACGCCGAGCGGTACCGAAACCTGCCCTACATCGGCATCCTCAAGCCCGAAGTGTACGAATAGGGAAGAGCAACAGAAAAGAAGCATCCAGAGAGAAAACGCATGCCAGAAAACAATCCTCAGCCAACCGGGGGCGCTCCCGGAAACCGCAACCTCATCGTATGGATCATCGTCGCCGTCGTGATCGCCGTCATCGTCGGCAACCAGTTCATCTTCAACCGGCAGGCAGGCGATGGCCAGGCGCGCACGGACACGCTCATAACGTCCGAGTTCCTGCAGGCCATCGAGCAGGACCGCGTCGTGTCGGTGATCTACGACGCGCGCAACTACACGGTGACGGGCGCGTACTACCCGGCAGTCACCGCGGGCAAGACCGGCGTCGACGCGTTCAACGACGCCTTCTCCGCGCTCAACACGCGCATGGCCATGCTCGCCGAGGGCAAGGTCGCCTCCGTGCAGGGCGTCGCCACCACGTCGCTTGACACGCAGACGCTCGGCGAGCCGCGCAACTACACGTCCACGTACGTCGGCCAGGAGTCGCTGGCGCAGCTCGTGTCGAAGCACCCGCAAATCACCTACGAGGTCGTGCTTCCCACGCAGTGGCTCGACATCCTGGGCACCGTGCTTCCCATCCTGCTGTTCGGCGTGCTCATCTTCATCTTCTTCCAGCAGATGCAGAAGGCCAACAACCAGCAGATGGGCTTCGGTAAGACGAAGGCGAAGAAGGCCCATGAGGAACGGCCCGACGTGAAGTTCGACGACGTCGCCGGCGTCGACGAGGCCGTCGAGGAGATGCAGGAGATCAAGGACTTCCTTTCCAATCCCGAGAAATACCAGTCGCTCGGCGCGAAGATCCCGCGCGGCTGCCTGCTGGTGGGCCCCCCGGGCACGGGCAAGACGCTGCTCGCGCGCGCCGTCGCGGGCGAGGCGGGCGTGCCGTTCTTCAGCATCTCGGGCTCCGACTTCGTCGAGATGTTCGTCGGCGTGGGCGCCAGCCGCGTGCGCGACCTGTTCCAGCAGGCAAAGGAAGCGTCGCCTTCCATCATCTTCATCGACGAGATCGACGCGGTCGGCCGCCAGCGCGGCGCCGGCCTCGGCGGCGGCCATGACGAGCGCGAGCAGACGCTCAACCAGCTGCTCGTCGAGATGGACGGCTTCGACAAGAACGAGTCGGTCGTGCTCATCGCCGCAACGAACCGTTCCGACATCCTCGACCCGGCGCTGCTGCGCCCGGGCCGCTTCGACCGCCAGATCGTCGTGGACGTGCCCGACGTGAAGGGCCGCGAGAAGATCCTGCAGGTGCACGCCGAGGACAAGCCCATCGGGAGCGACGTGGACCTCAAGAAGATCGCCTCGCTCACGCCTGGCTTCACGGGCGCCGACCTGATGAACCTCATGAACGAGAGCGCGCTGCTCACGGCGCGGCGCAACAAGAAGGTCATCACGATGCAGGAGGTCACCGAGTCGATGGAGCGCGTCATCGCAGGCCCCGAGCGCAAGGGGCGCGTCATGACCGAGGAGACGCGCATGACCATCGCCTACCACGAGAGCGGCCACGCGCTCGTTGGGCACACGCTGGAGCATGCCGACCCGGTGCACAAGATCTCGATCATCTCGCGCGGCCGCGCGCTCGGCTACACGATGTCGATTCCCGACGAGGACAAGGTGCTCAGCTCGCTCACCGAGATGCGCGCCCAGCTCGCGGTGCTCATGGGCGGCCGCGTGGCGGAGGAGATCTACCGCGGCGACATCACGACGGGCGCGAGCAACGACCTCGAGCGCGCTACGAAGATCGCGCGTTCCATCGTTACGCAGTACGGCATGAGCCCGCTCGGACACCAGGTGTTCGGCCAGCCGAACCACGAGGTGTTCCTGGGCCGCGACTACGGCAACACGCAGGACTACTCCGACGAGACGGCCAAGCGCATCGACGACGAGGTCGCGCGCATCATGAGCGAGGCCCACGACTGCGCCTACGAGATCCTGGCGTCGCGCGCCGACCAGATGCACCTCATGGCGAACGTGCTCCTCGAGCGCGAGACGGTCGACGGCGAGGAGTGCCAGGCGCTGCTCGACAACAGGTGGGACGAGTACCTGGCGCACGAGGACGAGATCATCGCGCGCAAGGAGGCCGAGGAAGCGGCCGCACGCGCCCGCGACGAGCGCCTGGCCGACCCGAACTGGCGCGACAAGGAGCAGGCCGCCATGCAGAACGCCTACGGCATGGGCGTCCCGCCGCAGGGCCCCGGTGCGCCTGCGATGCAGAGCCAGCCGAGCCGCCCGGCCGAGCCCGCCGAACCGGCGGAGCCGCGCAGCGCCGATCCCGGCAACCCCTACGACCCGGGCTACACCGAGCAGGCGCCCGCGCCCCAACGGCGCGATAACGACCAGCGCCGCTAGAAACCATCTTCAACCGCTTTCCCCGCGGGAAACCGATTTCCCGCGGGGAAAGAGAACGGGCCAAGGACGAAAATCATTTTCCCCAGGGGAAACCGATTTCCCGCGGGGAAGAGTGAGCGGGCGCGTGCGAGCGCCCGGGCGAATGGAGGAAACGATGACCTGGCGCTGCGGATCATTCGAGTTTGACGAGCGCATGCCCGTCATCATGGGCATCCTGAACGTGACCCCCGATTCGTTCTCGGACGGCGGGCAGCACGACGGCGTGGCGGCAGCGCTCGAGCACGCGCACCGCATGCTCGACGAGGGCGCGCACATCATCGACGTGGGTGGCGAGTCGACGCGCCCGGGTTCCGATCCCGTATCCGAGGAACAGGAAATCGCGCGCACGTGCAGCGTGGTGCGCGCGCTTGCGGACGAGGGCGTGTGCGTGAGCATCGACACGCGCCACGCGGAGGTCGCGCGCCTGTGCGTGCGCCTTGGCGCGAGCATCGTGAACGACGTGACCGGCTTCACGGATCAGGCCATGATCGACCTCGCGGCGTCCACGGACGTGGGCTGCGTGGTGGTGCACGCGGGCATCGT
>CACWWI010000195.1 GCA_902764575.1 uncultured Coriobacteriaceae bacterium | reverse complement strand
GGGCGGAGTCCTCGCATGATGCCTTCAGCGTGCCCAGGATGTGGCGCACAAGAGGGGAAGGGAGTGTGGCAGGTGGTCATGACCCGTTTGTCTCGTGGCTGTAAGGGGCTCAGCCGTATGATTCGCCGACTGTCCGATCAGGGGAGCCCCGTCTTGTTCGCCCCAACGACTTGGGCGTTTTGGCGCAACAACATCATGTGCTTTTGCATCAACAACGTCCTGGGCCACTGTCTCGAAAGCCTCTACTGCAAGGTCATGGACAAGTGCTTTGGGATCATCGATGACAGCTACGCGGTAAAGTTCGACCCTTGGTACCATCCCTACTGGGTGTATGGGATTGGCGGAACGGCGATGACGTTCATCTTTGAGCCCATTAAGAAGATGATCCTCAGGAGGCATAGATCGTTGTCTGGTGCCATGCTCGAGACCTATGCGATTGCCGTGCTTGCCGCCATGGGCATGGAGCTGGGCTTCGGCCTTTTGGTGAATCGGCCCGACGAAGATGGCAACTACCCCTATTGGGACAACTCCAAGCTGCCGCTCAACATCTTCAAGCAGGCCTGGCTGGTCAACGACCTGGTTATAGGTGCGGTTGCGGTGGTGCACGTATGGCTGGCCTACCCCCTCCTTTGCAAGGGGATGAGCAGGCTCAGCGAGCGCGCTGCGAATGCGGTGTTCGTAGCTACGGTAGGCGCGTTTGCCGCGGCTTGCGTCTCCTCGTATACAAGGCTCATCAAGGATGGACACCTGTGATACGTCATCGAGCTGCCGCTGCGATGTTGGCGGCGCTCGGCGGCTGGCTCCTGCTCTCCGAGAGCCTCAGCCCCGAGCTGCGCGAGAAGGCGAAGGCGTGCCAGACCCCCGAGGAGATGCTGTCTCTCGCCAAGGCGGAGGGCTACAAGCTCTCCGAGGAAGAACTCGATGCCGTGTCGGGCGGCGAGTGGTCGTGTTCCGATCTTGCCACAACAGACACAAGGGTCGTGTGAATCGGGGTCGACACGCGAGATACAGCCATTGAACTGGTGCAACATGAAGCATTCATGGAAGTGGTAAAACGAACGAAATTTCGTGAGACGGAACGGCCTAGTCACCGTACAATTAATGTGGTTTGCAACAGGGGCTTCACGCCCCGCTTACCAAGAAGGAGGAAGAAGAATGGATTTCAAGGACCTTAGCCCCGAGCTTCGTGAGAAGGCAAAGGCATGCAAGACCCCCGAGGAGATGCTAGCGCTCGCCAAGAAGGAGGGCTATAAGCTCTCCGACGAGGAGATGGAGGGCATTGCCGGCGGATGGTCGTGCAGCAGCTTTGGGGAGCGTAGCGACTGCCACCTTAATCAGTGGTACGAATAATCGCCTGCCTGCCAAGCACGCCGGTAAATAAAGACTTATGAGCTAGGCGCCTTTTCCGTATCGCTCACAGCGGGATAGGCGCCTAGCTCTCGGAAAGCTCGTCGCAAAGCCCCTCCTTGCTTAGCGAAACCATGCCAACGTGGTAGTGGCTGCGCGAATGAGTCCTATGTGTGCCTGAATGTGCAGCTGGCGCTCTTGTGGTAGCCCGCCTAGGAGAGGCCATGCTAGACCTTAATTTCACCTTGCCTGATTTCACGTCGGGCTTGCAGATGAACCTGTCTTTGATCGAGTCTTGGCGAAACAACCCCGCCATGTTTCGAGACGGAGTGCGCTTCGATAGCGTGTACGGCTGCTTTCCCCGATGCAAGGCGAATGGTGGGCGGCACTATTTGGGGCTGCAGGCTCCGCCCTTTAGGATGCACGCCACCTTCGCGGCGCTCAACGACGCGGGCGTGAAAGCGCGCCTCACCTTCACAAACATGTTCATCGACACCCACGTGCTGAGAGACGATGCTTACGTCCGAACGATCTTGGACATCGCAAGCGACTACGACGTGGAGATAATCGTTTATTCGGATGAAGTGGCGGATTACCTGCGCCAAAACTACCCGTTCAAGCTCGTGCTGTCGACAACCCGAGAGATCACCGACATCGAAGCGCTCAACGACGCGCTCGAGCGATTTGACTACGTGGTCCTCAACTACAACTTGAACAAGGATTACGACTTCATTGCCCAGGTCGCTCATCCGGAACGCCTCGAGGTGATGGTCAACGAAGTCTGTGCGCCAAACTGCCCTGTCCGCCAGAAGCACTACGAGCACGAGAGCCGCGATCAGCTGAACGACGAGAGCACACTGTTTGGCGAGGAGTGCGGCCGTCCGAAAGTAGACTTCACCGAACTTTTCGACGGCCCTATCGTCCTCGCGAATGAAGAGGTCGTCCGCCTGCGCACTGATTACGGCATTCGCCATTTCAAGATTGTCGGGCGCAAAAGGAAGCGCGAAAAGCTTGTCGACGTCCTTTTGTACTATCTCGTGAGGCCCGAGTACCACGAAGACGTCCGCCGCATGCTTGGCGCGTGAGTGTCCACCACGAAAGACGCAGGTAGATGGTTTAAACCATCTACCTGCTTTGTTTAGGCCGCTACTTGCGCCTGAGCTTCACGGCTATGGTGTTCAGGTAGTCGAGCGCCCCGGCCTCGACGGCGGCGCGGTCACCTTCGGCGTACTCGTTGTCACATTCGATCCAGTCCGCCCACGCCTCGCGCGTGCAGGCCATCTCGCGCATGTCCACAATCTCGACGTCTTCGGCCTGAGAGAGGTTGGCGCGCCACCAGCTCATGTCGTGCATGTAGTCGAGCTGCTCGGGCGTCCAGGATGCGAGCAGGCATGCGGGCAGGTCATCGTGGCAGTCGCGTACCATACCGGGGATGGAGAAGAGCAGCTCGCCTCCCTTTTTGACGAGCGGCAGCAGGTGATCGCCGAGGTAGCTCTGGTCGCGTCCGAAGTAGTTGTAGGAGTCGATGCTCACTACGGCGTCGAAAAAACCATGCGCGAAGGGAAGTGCGGTCGCGTCGGCTTTGAGTGGGATTGCTTGCCGGTTGGTGAGGCCGCATTCCTCGAAGAAGCGCATGTTGTCAGACGGGTTGCTCCAGAGGTCGGCGGCGTACACGACGAAGCCGTACTCGCGCGACATGAGTGCGCTCGTGAGCCCGGCGCCGCTGCCGAGGTCGAGCACGACGGCGCCTGCTGGGATGTCTGCGTAGCTGAGCAGCTCCTCGCAGAGCTTGAGGGGGTTCGGTCCCATGCTGCGAGCGCGCATGGTGGATTGTGGGAAGGAATTTGCCTTCGGGAAGTTCATGGTCTTGTCCTATTCTGTGAGAATCCGTTATATGTTGATGGATTCGGAACGCACCGAACCTAGGGCACCGTAAGCGCCCTCTCGAATCGTTAGGTTCTAGCGTTCCCTACAGAACAATGACCAAAAAGACATCCCCTTGGATGGCCGTTCGCGTGGGACCCAATGTTCCATGCGATTTGAGTGACACAATACCACGTCCGCCCC
>CACWWI010000194.1 GCA_902764575.1 uncultured Coriobacteriaceae bacterium | reverse complement strand
CGAATTGGGCTAGCGATAATAAACCACAGGACGTTCCTGGTACTCATCAGCATATTCGCTGCGGTAACGATTCATAAAATGACGTGATTCGGGGAGCTGTAATTGCTCCCCGAACCGTATAATTGCAAGGTAAATATGCAGATAATCGGCTTGAGCCCAATGAATCGCAAAACGTACTGCACACGCCAAGTGGAACCGGGGAAAAGAGGCCCACATGGAGCGAACAGACATCGTACGCAAGGAATCCGATTCGCCTGAAGCGCGCGGGGTCGCGCTATCGCGCCGCTCGTTCATCGGGGTGGCCGTGGGCGCCATTGCCGCGTTGCGCGCAGTGCCGGGCGGGCTCGCCCTGCCCTTCGAGGCAGAGAAGGCCTACGCCATCGAAACCACCGTCGTCACCGCGAAAGCCAATGAGGCGGCAATTGTGGTCATGGACATGGCGGACAACAAGCAAACCCCGGTCGCAGGCGCTCGCGTGGTCTTGAAATCGAGCCTTTTAAACAAGACCATAGAGGGAACGACGGGGGACAAGGGCGGAGTCGTCTTCGACATCACGAACCTGGCCGAATACTACGGCAAGCTAAAGAAGCCCCCCGTATACGAGCTCTACGCCGAAGTGGAGGTGACCAAAGACGGGTACCGAATCTTCCGCAGCGGTCGCACGCAAGTGAAAGGCGCTCACGGCATCGCGGTGCCCACGCGCAAGCTGGAACCGGGCGTGCCGTACCCCTCCCGCGTGACGTTCGACAACTGGGACGTGCTCTACACCGACAACGAGTTCTGCATCACGGACCTCAACAAGGCGGATCACACCATACGGATCGATTTGGAGAATCTGCCAGGACCCGAGCCGGTAACGGTGACGTTGTTTGCTGACGAGCGGGAATTATTGACGGTTACGGCCCCCGTCTCGAACGGCTCATGCACCGCGTCGTTCATCGAGCAGTTCCTCCTGAAGACCTCGAAGAAGGTCCTGGTCAAGGGTGCGAAATATTGGATACGCTACATACAAGCCGGGCAAGAGTTCCGCGCGCCCATCGCTCTAAAGATTTGCACTGCGCTCGGCGGCATCAACATGCCGAGCGTCGAACGGGGCTTCTCGCTCTCTCCGTTCAGCGAGTCGAAAGGCCCTACGGGGCATAAGGGCTTTCAGATAACGTTCCCTGCCGGCTTTCCGCTTATCGGCGGGCAAACGGTGCCGCTACCGAAGCTCGAGTTCGACAACATAGACTACGGCCTCGACCCCTACGGCTACGCCTACGTTTCGTACAAGATGATGGACTTTGGATACAAGAGCGAAAACGGGGAAGTCCAAAAACCCGATGCCAACGGGGGCAACTGGCAGAGTCATCCGAAAAAGACAATTGCTGAACAAATTAACGATTTGTGGGGCAAGCACAAGACAAGCTGGAAAGACGCCATGAGCGCCTACGGCGAGACTAGTTTGTTCAAGCCCAAAACTGCCAGCTTCATGAATAAGTTCGATGTGACGTTGTTGGCGCAGGTTTCGCTTGTGGCGAAATGGGGAGCGAAAGAGAACGACCTCATTAGGCTTCGGTTCGGCGGGCAGTTCGGCGTCTTGTTCAACTTCAGTCTGTCTTGGCAGTTCATCGCGGTCTACATCCCAATCGTGGTTCAGTTCAACACGAACGCCAACTTCGTAATAGGCGCGAACATCGCCGCGTCAACGACTGAACTCTTTGATTTCAGCAAGTGGGAAATGGACTGGGTCAACACAGGGGCGCTCACCTACACCATCGACATTTCGCCGAGCCTTTCCATCGGCATCGGCATAATGGATTGCCTCACCGTTTCGCTGAAAGGCGTGTATACCATCTCGATTTACGCAGTGAACGAGGGAGGCTGGCATCCACCTGATAAACCCGCTAAAGTCGAAAGCTCCCATGTGGTTGTCGGGATGGCATTCAGCACGTCTGTCGTGATCCAGATTCTGTTCGTCACCATTCCGTTCAAGCTGCCGTGGGCTTGGAGCGAGCCGCAATTCTACGACAGCTGGCGAGACGACAACAACGCCAAGCCCCAATCGCTTTCGGCCCAAGCAGCCGAAGCGGAACAAACTGCAGAAGAACTCGCGAACATGCAGTTCTTTGATTTGATCAATGATGCTCTTAAGTCGGGCGAGGCGTACGCGCTGACCGATGACGACTTCGAAAACCTCGCCGAAGATGTGTACCTCGAGATCAACTACAACACGTTCAGTCATTCCGAGAACATGAGCGTCGCTCCGGAAGTCGTATGCGAGATTACCGGCACTAACGGCACGAGCAATGTTCTCGTTTACGAGGGGAAGGACACACCGGAGCTTCACTCTCAGTATGTTTCGGAAGGTGAAGGCGACCTCGCAGCCGGCTCCTCGCCCGATCTGATGCCGCAGGCGACCGCTCAAGGTGTCGGCGCCGCCTCGGGTGACTGGGGCGATTCCATCATGACGTATGAGGACGAGAGGAAAAGGCGCAACTTCCTGTTCGACAGCACTGCGGTAGTAAAAGCGGGCGTGAAGCGGCTAGGAAGCAAGACGGGGCTCGTGCCCAATGCGGTCGAGGTCTTGGAGAACAACGCATTGGGCGACCCCCACACGCAGGTGCACAAGATGTTCGGGCGGCATTTCATATTCCGTCTCGGAATCGTTTCGATCATGGCGTCGAGCTCCGCAACGGGCGGGTCGATCGGGCCAAGGATCGCTGGCGGAACATCGGTTCCGACGGTGTGCCGCTCGCGTGTCGTGTGCGAGGGTTCTTTCGATGGCGTGAACAGCTACGTCTGCACGTTCGACTTCAACCCTTGGGTGTATAGGGGCGACGACGGCGGCGTCTATAGTGCCGACCGTACGCTCTATGATGATTACGCCTTTGATTTGCTGGTCCGCGAAATAGACAGCGATACCGTAGAGCTGCACTTCTTCATAATATCCGGCAAACGTAGCGAGGACGGCAACGTTCTTGCTTATCTGGGAAGCGACCAAATCCTTAATTACGTCATATTCGAGATGAAGAAGAGCACCATGAGGGCCGTGCGCAAGGACGACCTGTGCTACGAAGCGTCCGCGAAATACAACGGCAAGGACGTGCTCGACGCTGCGCAAGGCGGCAATCAATTCAAGTACCACCACTACAGCTCTCCCCACATCACGTATCTCGAGGACACCGTGGAAGGCGTATCCGAAGGTCAAAGCGCATTTATGTTCTCGTATCTCGATCGCGCCGCTATAAGCAAGGAGAAGATCCTCAGCCAGGATCCGGACGAAGTCAGAATAGGTGCAGGATTCTACTACTACACCCCGAAACACGGATGCGTCACGTTCTCGGAGGCAGACGAGATCAATGACACTTTGTTCTTGTACGGTCTTGAAGACTACTCGGTTCATCAGATGGACGTGCTCCCACGATGCGGAACCGACGACGGCAAGGGCGTGGGCTGGTATATCGTCATGCTGAAGGGCGAATACACC
>CACWWI010000193.1:4576-6295 GCA_902764575.1 uncultured Coriobacteriaceae bacterium | reverse complement strand
CCATCGACGAGCACTGGGCACTGGGCGCGCTTGAGCACGCGCACCACCAGGTCCGACTCATCGGGAGCCCCTTCGAACCCCGGGCCGATGCACACGGCGAGGGGCTTGTCCTCGCTGCTGGAAGGCAAGTCCTTCGGCTGCCATTCGTCTAGGGGCCGCACAACGAGCGACGGCGACGCGATGCGCACCACGTCGATGGCCTCGCGCGCCGTCACGACCTCCGTGTAGCCGGCGCCCATGCGCTGGCCCGCGCGGGCCGCCAGCACCGCCGCACCCGGGTATCGCGCGCTTCCCGCCACCACGACGAGCTTGCCACGCGTGTACTTGTTGTCGTCTTCGGCCGGATGAAGCGCAGCGATATCAAAGCTCATCGAGAATGCTCCTCGTCTCCTTGAACTGGCGGGCCAGCTCCTCCATGGGGTCCTTGCGCTTCTCGCTCGCCCGCGCGGCCGCTTCGGTAACCGCCATCGCGCAGGCCACGGCATCGGTATGGGTGTAGGAGAGGGAGATCGTGAGGTCGCGCACGCCCTGCATCGTGGCAATCTCGAGCGCACGGCCCGAGAGCTTCGCGATGGGCTTGCCGCTGCGCGCGCGCTGCACCTCGATGTCGCGCACGCCTATGCCGTCGGCGAATCCCGTGCCGAGCGCCTTGACCACCGCCTCCTTTGCGGCGAAGCGCAGCGCGTAGTGCGTGGCGGGATTGGCCATGCTGTCGCAGTACTCGCATTCGGCTTCCGAGAACACGTGGCTCGTGAACGCGGGGCTGCGCTCGATGATGCGCGCCATGCGCTCGATTTCGACGATATCGACGCCGAGCCCGACGGAGTTGTCGGCATAGGAGTGGAACGCGTTGGCGTCGGACCCCTCGGAAAGCGACCCGAAATCGGATTCCTCGATCTCGGCCATCTTCTCGCGCGCGAGCTCCGCTTCGCGCTGCCCCACCGGGCCTTCGGGAGAATCGTCCATGAGGAGGTCCCGTGCAGTTTTCACCGTCATGCTGTTCACAGATGCATTCCTTTTGCGCCGCTCCGGCGCGCTGCCGTTTTTCGTTGCCTGCCTATTATGCCAGCTCTCCCCTACGATGCAAGATATGAAGGCGTTCTCAGGGCGGGGGCTCATTGGGAACTTGACTCGCTAACGAAAAAGGCCGCATATGCGGCCTTTGGATTGAGTGGTGGAGGCGCGGAGAATCGAACTCCGGTCCATAGATGATCCCTGGTCAGGCTCTACAAGCTTATTCGCTGCTCTCGTTTAGGGACCGCTTGGCGCAACGACGGGCGTTGCGGCCCCGAGCCGGTTCGATCTTAGCTTCGGCCATACCGACTACGTGCCGAAGAGCGTTTCCCTAAGATGACATCGCACCCAGGGCGGGAAAACACCTGAGATTGACGCGCCGACTTATGTTATGCGGCGAGGGCGAGTTGACGCCCAGAAGAAACGTTTTTGCCAATTAATTTTGACAGTACCCCTGTTTAACGTGGCGAGGAGACCACGACCTGCTCCTCACCTCAGACCACCCATGTCGAAACCAGTCGCCCCCAAATAGGAAGTCCCGGCTCCACCTTGTCAAGGAACAACAGAAACTGCGGCTCAACCTTACTAGATTGGAGCGGGCGACGGGAATCGAACCCGCGTCAGGAGCTTGGAAGGCTCCGGTTCTACCATTGAACTACGCCCGCACGCGCGAAGGGTATTGTACCCCAAAAGCGCTAAAATGGT
>CACWWI010000193.1:0-4567 GCA_902764575.1 uncultured Coriobacteriaceae bacterium | reverse complement strand
GCTAAAATGGTCGGGACGACAGGATTCGAACCTGCGACATCCTGCTCCCAAAGCAGGCGCGCTACCAAACTGCGCCACGTCCCGACGCAAATCAGCAGGTGGCATTATAGCATTTCGGCAGGGACTCGAGGAGATTGCCATGGCAGATGTGAAAACGGTCATTCTCGCGACGAATAACGCACACAAGGTTTCCGAGATTTCCCACGCGCTCGACTTTCCGGGATGGGAGTTCAAGACGCTGCGCGAGCTGGGCATCGACTCCGACCCCGAGGAAGACGCCGACACGTTCTTGGGCAACGCGCGCATAAAGGCGCGCGCCGCGCACGAGGCATCGGGCGGCATGGCCGCGCTCGCCGACGACTCGGGAATCGTGGTGGACGCGCTCGACGGGGCTCCAGGGGTGTTCTCGTCACGGTTCGCAGGCGAGGACGCCACCGACCAGGACAACAACGACAAGCTGCTCGCCGACCTGCAGGGCGTGCCCGACGAGAAGCGCACGGCCCGCTTCGTGTGCACGCTCGTGTTCATCGACGACGACGGCACCGAGTTCGTCGCGCAGGGCAAGGTGGAAGGCCGGATTGGCCACGAGCTGCAGGGATCGGGCGGCTTCGGCTACGACCCACTGTTCTGGCCCGACGTCTTCAACGGCGAATGCACGCTCGCGGAGGTGCCGCAGGAGCGCAAGAACGAGGTATCCCATCGCGGCAACGCCTTGCGGTCGATGCGCTTCAAGATCGAGGTGGCCGAAGCCAAGAAGGAAGGCGGGATGCATCAGCACTAACGCATCCGGAACATGGCTAAACGCAAAGACACCGACAAGAAGACGAACGCGCTGCGCGAGATCGAGGCGGCGGGCATCGAGCACCGCGCCATCATGTTCGAGTGTCCCGAAGCGCTTTCGGGGACGGAAATCGCGGCGAAGCTGGGGCAAGACCCCGACCGCGTGTTCAAGACGCTCGTGACGCAGGCGAAGTCGGGCGAGCACTACGTGTTCATGGTGCCCGTCGCCTGCGAGCTCGACCTGAAGAAGGCCGCGGCAACCGTCGGCGAGAAGTCCGTCGCCATGATCAAGGCCCGCGACCTCCTGCCGCTCACTCCTGCCGCTCACCGGCTACGTGCACGGGGGATGCTCCCCCATCGGCATGAAGACGCAGTTCCGTACCGCCATCGACGAGACGGCGCAGCTCTACGACACGATCATGTTCTCAGGCGGCCGCATAGGCTGCCAAGTGGAAATGGCCCCCGAGGCCCTAGAAACCCTAACCCCACTAACCTACGCCGACCTCACCGTATAAAACCTTAAACCCAACGAACAAATCAACAAGTCGATGTGGGCGCCAAAGTCAGCGAGGGCGCCTGTGGTGCCCGGAATTGCCCTGAAAGACAAGCGCATTGGCCTTCCGGCCATGCGCGCAGGCTTGAAGGGCAAGGCCGGGTACCACAGGCGGCCGCAGCGTCGAGTGAAGCGCCGGCCGTAGGCCGGCGCAACAAAGCTACCAGTGGACTACTACGGGATCGCCGATTACGCAGATGTCGTAGAGCTCTTGGGCGGCGCCGTAGGGCAGGTTCACGCAACCGTGGCTGCCGTAGCCGTTGGCGTACATGCTGCCGCCGAAGGAGGGCTGCCAGGTGGCGTCGTGCAGGCCGATGCCGCTGTACTCGAAGGCCATCCAGAAGGTGACGGTGGTCTCGTAGATCTTCTTGCCATTCTCGTAGCCGATAAGCTTGGAGGGGCTTTCCTTGTTGTTGATGTACCAAACGCCGAGGCCTGTTTCGTGCTTGCCGTCGGGTGCGCCGGAAATGCAATCGGATTCCCAGATAATCTCGCCGTTGTCGCCATACATGCGCACGTACTGCTCGGAAAGGTCGACGTCGATGTAGCGGTTGCCCCAGTCGCGCTTGCCTTTGCCGTTATACACGTCGGCCTCTTGGTAGCAGGGCACGTCGATAGTGGTCGTCCCACCTTTCTTGATGGCTTCGAGCAGGTCTTCCTTGAGTGCGTCGGTGTCGATGTCCCAACCGTACTCGCCGCCGTCAACGGTGATTTCCTTACCGTCCTCGCGCGTCCAGGTGCGCTCGGTCCCGATGGTGTTGTAGCTGTCGGCCAGTTCGGCGATCCAGTCGTTGAGCGCATCCTCGTTCATCTCGACTTCGAACTTGTCGTTGACCGTGACGAAGCCCGAAAGCGCCTCGCCGTTCACCTCGCCGACTTCCTTGCCGCCCATCCTCAGCTTCACGTCGGCGGACACGAGGCCTGTAGCAACCTTGGCCGATTCGATGAGCTTCTCGTCGGTGGAGAAGACCGTGGGCTGTACGAGCTGGTCAGCGGTGAGCTCGACCTTGGTCTGGAGCATGGGCACCGCGGCATCGAGGGCCGCAACGGCGGCATCGGTGTTGATCTGCGTGCCCATTTTCTCGGGGACCACCTGGAAGGACTTGGTCTTCTCGTCATAGGAGATCGTAGCGTTGGTCGGGGGCGTCGCGCCCTCGTTGTACGCCTTCACCTTTTCGGTGAAGTCGCTCGTCAGCTGCGCGCGGTCGTAGGAAACCACGAGGCGGTCGCTCTCGTCGTGCTTCTGCCCGAAGATCAGCACGGG
Organism: uncultured Coriobacteriaceae bacterium; assembly: GCA_902764575.1. GTDB lineage: Bacteria > Actinomycetota > Coriobacteriia > Coriobacteriales > Eggerthellaceae > UBA9715. The sequence continues at coordinate 1,970 of CACWWI010000193.1, read as the reverse complement.
CCACATCCAGGAGTTGAGATCCTGGTGCATGGCGGCCACGACGGCGGCCGAATCGGCGGACATCTTGATCTGAGGGGCCGTGGTGCGATACGAGAAGCTCCCGTTCACGACATCTACCTGGTAGTCGGCGACGGCGTCGTCGATCATCTTGATAACTTCGGCATCGCTCTTCATCGACACGTCATGCGCACCGAGGGTCGTGTTGGGAAGGAACCGACCCATGAACACGACGGCACCAGCGATGTAGGCCACGAGCACGATGCCGATGATGACGCCCATGGTGATGCCGAACGCCTTCAGGGCACGGCGGCGCTTCTTCTTGGGAGGCTCGAACCCGGCAGCGACGAACCCCGCGGGGCTGGCTGCTTCATAGTCCAGGGGATACCCTTGCGAATCGACGGCGGGGCCCGCGAAACTGTTCCCGTTTTCCACGCCGTCGGCGGCGCCGGCCGCATAAGGAGCGCCCGCGCTCTCGCTGGGGGTGGCGACGCTCGGAATCGCGACCGTCGCGTCGGGATCGCTTACGTTTACTGTGTCGACGGCAGGCTCGGGAGCGGCGTTTTCGAGCTCGGGTTCAACCTCGTTGCCCTCGACAGGCGCCCCAGCCGCCACTTCGCTTTCCGAAGCCTGCTCGGAAACCTCTTCGCCGGCGGTTTGAGCCGCCCCTTTTACGTGCTTGCCACGTTTGTTGAATAATGCCATGGTCTTGCTCTCACTTGCCCAAAAACTGCTTGGTGTAGCGTGTTATTGTAACAACGCAATGGCGTATTTCGGGCGCTTGCTGCGAACTGCGACAAATTGTTACGCGAATCAACACATAACCCCCACCCAATCGCTGCATGCGAAGGCCGCAGCGCCCCCACAGGCGCCTCGTGGTATGATTTCAGCTCGAGAATGAACGGAAAGGCAATGCGGACATGACGGCGTACCTCGCCCACTACCGATCACCTGTTGCAGCCGACGTGCGCGGCTCGGGTGTGTTCGAGTTCGATAGCGATGCGCGTGCTGGCTCGAAGGAGAACCAGCACGACGCGCGCATGCGCATGCTCGAGCTGTTCGGCAAGGACGCCGCGTCGTGGAGCATCGAGAAGATCGAGCGGAAAACGGCGAAGAACGAAATGCTCGACGGGCAGCTGACCCTCGATTTCCGCCCGGAGAAGAAGCGGCGCAAGCGCCGTACGAAGGAGTACTGGTAAATGGAGCGCCGCACGAAAAAGCCCATCGCCAAGAACAGGCGTGCTTTCCACGAGTACGAGATCTTGGAGACGTTCGAGGCCGGCATCCAGCTCACGGGCACCGAAGTGCGCTCGCTGAGGGAGAACAACTGCCAGCTCACGGATTGCTTCGCGCTCATCCGCGGAGGCGAGGTGTGGCTGCACAACGTGCACATCGCCCCCTACTCGAACGGCAACATAGCCAACGTCGACCCAGACCGCAAGCGCAAGCTCCTGCTCCACCGCAAGGAGATCAGGATGCTCGAGCAGAAGACCCGCGAGAAAGGGCTCACGTTGGTGCCCGTGTCGATGTACTTCAAGGAGAACTCCCTCGTGAAGGTCGAACTCGCGCTCGCGCGGGGCAAGAAGGTCTACGACAAGCGCGAATCGATTGCAAAGCGCGACGCGCAACGCGACATCGACCGTGCGATGAAGGAACGTTACCGCTAGTCGGCCAGGTGGGAAAGGGCGAAGCCATGGCAGAGGAATTCGAGAGCGTAGAGCTGGAATACTCGGAGGACGACATCCTGTACTACCTCGAGGACGAGGACGGCAACGAGATCGGGTTCGGAATCGAGGAAGACGGTAAAAAGGTCGAGTGCTACTACGAGGAAGAGGCCGCCTCGTCGGGAGGCCAGGAGAAGAAGGCGCCCGCCGAGCCTGAGGAGCCGAAGGAGCGCGGCTATCTGTCGAAGATAGCGAGCATCGCCGGATACCACGGCAACAAGGCCCGCAAGAAGGCGGGGGTGGAGCTCA
>CACWWI010000192.1 GCA_902764575.1 uncultured Coriobacteriaceae bacterium | reverse complement strand
GTGCCCGTCTTCCCCAGCAGCCTTTCGATGAGCTCGTCGTCAGCTGCAGCGAGCTCGCCGAGCGTTTCTATGCCGTGCTCCTTCAGCTTCCTCTCCGCAGAGGGTCCTATGCCGCTCAGCGCGCGAACCGGCAGCGGACCCATGAAGTTCGCCTCGCTGCCGGGCATCACGACCGTCAATCCGCGCGGCTTATCCATGTCCGAGGCCATCTTGGCCACCGATTTCGTGGTCCCGAGCCCGATGGAGCACGTTACGCCCAGCTGCTCCACGCGGTCCTGGATCCTCCTCGCGATGCTCACGGGATGCTCGCGGTTCACCTCGGTCGGCGAAACGTCGAGGAACGCCTCGTCGATGCTCACCTGCTGCATGAGGGGCGACTCGTCCCGCAGGATGGCCATTACCTTGTTCGACATCTCGCGGTACCGGTCGTAATGGCCCTCCGTCCAAATTGCCTGGGGGCACAGACGCTCGGCGGTAACCGAGGGCATGGCCGAATGCACACCGTACTTGCGCGCTTCGTACGACGCCGTCGACACGACGCCCCTCCTATCGGCATGACCGCCCACGATAACGGGCTTTCCCCGCCACCCGGGATGGTCGAGCTGCTCCACCGATGCGAAGAACGCATCGAGGTCCACGAGCATGATGGCGCGCCCGACCCATTCGGTCGTTCCGAAGATGTCGGCAGACCCCTCCGCCGCGCTTCTTTTACTAGCCCCGTAGTCCATGATCGAAGTCTAACATGGTCGCAAGACGCAGCTCTTTGCGCTCCGCTACCGAAAAGTGTGCTAGGATATGACACCCGCATTCACCTGCGGTTTTATAAGGAAGACGAACGCGCTAACGCACAATATCTACTACCTCGCCCGCTCGTTGCAACAACATTTTGCGTTTTGGAAAGGAGCGTGGCGATGGAACCTAACGGGTTTGTTTCGTATTCCACTATGCGCAATGCGCCGACCGCGCTCCCCGAGCAGCTCCTCTGCCCTCCCTATGACGTCCGCAAAGAGATCTCGTGGATAGATTTCTCGAGCATCGAGAACCCCTTCGGTACACCGCGGTCATTCGTCGAAGCGCTGCGCCAGGCGCTCGAGAACGGCGTGATGGGGTTTGTGCCCGACCGCGAATCGCACACGCTGCGCAGCGTGCTCGCCAACATCTTCCAGATGCCTGTGGAGTCCTTCCTCGTGGGCTCGACGGTCTCCAACATGATTTCGGCCGTCGCGCAATCGTTCGAGCCCTGCACCGTCGGCGTGGCCATGCCCTGCCCGGTGGAATACGTGCTCACGCTGAGCAACACGGGGCACACCGTCGAGCGAATCTCATCGCCCGCGAGCTTCATAACCCCCGATGCCGACCTGCTGGAGCAGCGCGAAACGCACATCGACGCGGCCTTGCTCGCGAACCCCGGGTACCCGACGAGCCGCCTGCTCTCGCGCACCACGCTGCGCTCGTATCTCGAGCGTTGCGACTGGGTGGTCGTCGACGAGCGCTCGATCGAGCTCACGCTCGGCGGCGAGACGGTTGCGCCGCTCGTGCGCGACCACAAGAACCTCGTGGTTATCCAATCGTTCTCGGAGCAGTACTCCATGCCCGGGTCGCACGTGAGCTACTGCATTGCGCATCCCGACACCATAGCCGTCATCAGCCAGTTCTTCGACAACACGTGCGTCTCGATGTGCTCAGAGGTGCTCGCCGAGCCCGCAGCGGCCGAGCATCGCAAACTCGACGGCGTGCGCGGCTTCCTCTACAGCGAGATCCCCTGGATGCAGTGCATGCTATCGCTCGTCCCCGGCATCGACATCTTCCCCGCCGAAGCCAACTACGTCATGTGCTCGTACCACAACGGGGGCGATCTGAAGCTCGCCGTGCGCGACGTGAACGAGCTCAGCTCGATCCTGCAACTCGAGGGCTTCCTCGTCCGCAAGCTCGCCGGAACCCCCGGCCTAGCCGACAACGGCTACTTCTGCGTAGCCGTAAGAACCCGCCAGGACAACGAGAAGCTCATAGCAGCCCTAAGGCAGATAATCTCCCCAACGCGCTAATTCTGTTCTTTACTTTTTAGTTAAACTTAAAGATCTTCTGAGCGAGATGATACCCGCCAAGCCCCAGGCGTCGACCCACTTCGCTGGGAATATTGGTGCCGATGTTGAGCACGTTGCGGCGAATGCGCGAGTACATGCCCGGGCGCTGCTCCTTCAGGTAGTCCCAGATGTCCTTGCGCTTCTGCTCGGATTCCTCCGTGTTGATCATGCGCAGGAACACCGAGCAGATGCACATCATCATGGAGAGGTAGTTCTCCATGTAGCGGCGCAGCTTCTTCTGCACGACGTCCTCGTTCAGGTCGACCGCGTCGATCATGAAGCGCGTGATGCGCAGCTGCTGGTCGATGCGGCGCATCATGGTCTCCTCGTTCACCGACTGCCCCTCGCGGCCGATGAAGTAGCGGTACATGTCCACATCGAAGTAGCGTATCGAATACACCGCGGGAAGCGGCACGTACACGAAGATGTTGTCGACGTAGAAGCAGTGCTCGGGAAGGACGAGCTCCACGTCGCGCAGCAGCTCGGTGCGGTAGATCACCGAATGCATGAGCAGGTACTGGCTCGACTTGAAGTGCTTGATGTCATCCCACGTGAACTCGCCCTCGAGGGGAAACACGTTGCGGTAGTCCATGACGGCACGGGTTCCCTCGTACACCTTCTCGTACACGTAGTTGCCGATGACGAGGTCGGTGGCGTCCTTGAGCTCGCTTTGGCTGACGAGGTAGCGCATGATGGGCCTCATCGACGCCTCGTCGAGCCAGTCGTCCGAATCGACGACCTTGAAATACTTGCCCTGCGCCAGCCGGATCCCCTGATTGACCCCCTCGCCGTGTCCGCCGTTCTCCTGATGAACGACCCGCACGCGGTCGGGGTGGGCGGCGGCGTATTCGTCGGCGATCGCGCCGGTTCCGTCGGTCGATCCGTCGTCGACGATGATGATTTCGGTGTCGTCCCCCGCCGGAAGCAGGGAATCAATACATTTCCGCATATAACTCTCGGAGTTATAGCACGGAACGGTAAACGTCATAAGAATCATAAAGAAAACGACCTCCCGCTCTTCGCGTTTTTTCGCTCTCGTCACGTTGCCCGGCGAAAAAAAGAGCGCCGAACTTGACAACAGTATAGCATAAACCGAAAGAAAAAGCAACCCCAAAGAGAAAAAGCGGGGCGTTTTTCCCGTTTCTTGCCGACCGTTCCGGAGAAGTTTACAAATCGGGTTTCTTTCGTTCTTTTTCTGTTCAAATATATCCTCTACAATTATTCTGCTAAGATGCGCCGACGTGCGGCGCACGCGAAAGGGAAACGGCTATGCTCAGTTTATACGACGTCAAAAAAGAATACGGGGAAGGCGAGAGCGCGGTCCTCGCCCTGAAAGGAGTCTCGATCTCCTTCCGGGAAAACGAGTTCGTCTCGATTCTGGGACCTTCGGGCTGCGGCAAG
>CACWWI010000191.1 GCA_902764575.1 uncultured Coriobacteriaceae bacterium | reverse complement strand
CATGGTGCGCTACGTGGGCGCGCTCACGCGGCTGGCCTGCGGGGAAAAGGCCGCCATCGGCGGAATCGGCGGAGTTGCTTGGGTCGATGCCGGAACCGACCCGCGCAACGGGGCGTACGGGATCGACGACGCAACGCTGATGCGCCAGGTCGAGGAGGCCCGCGAGCGGCTCGTTCTCGACGGTTTCTCGTTCTAGGCGGCGGTCTGCGCCAGCTTGCCCGCTAGGCCTTGCGCCTCAGCCGCACGAGGGCGAACGCGCCGAGGGCGACAACGATCACGACGCCGACGATAATCGGCAGCGGAATGCCCCGTTCCTGTTCTTGCGCGGGCTCCGGTTCGCTTGCCTGCTCGGGCTCGGGCGGCGCGATGAAGGTCTTGGTGCCCACGACGGTTTCGGCCGTCTGCTCCCAGTTGGGCGTGAGGACGAACGAGCGCAGCGCATCGGCGGGCGATCCCCAGAGCATCACGGGGTCGCGGTCCGCGGACGCGAGGGTGGGGTACAGCGCGGCGGCGCCCTCGGTGGCGGCAATCGAGTACGTGGTGTTCGCATCGATCGCATTGAGGCCGACCTTGACGTCCGATACGCGCTTCCCTGCAGAGGCACCCTCGTCGATGGTGCAGGTCACACCGCCAACCGCAACCCCGTTCGCGCCCGAGGGATCCGCTATGGCGGGGGCCGCCTGTTCCAGGATCTGCAGCAGCTGCTCGCCCGTGACGGTATAGGTTATGACGTTCGTGTCTTGGGGCAGGACGGCATAGACGTCTGACCAGGTGAGCTTTCCCTGGGGAACGCCCGCGCGCACGCTCCCGCCGTCGACTATCGCCACGTCGGCGCCCGTCTCGCGCAAGAGGGCGGCACTAGCCACGTCGGCGGCGTTAAGGTCGTGTGCCGACGCGTCCGTGGAACGTGCTCCTTCGGCCGCGTACGAGCGGCTGCTCTCCCCCGCCTCGTCCGAGGCGAACTCGACGGTCACCTTCATCGTGCGGTCCGATGAGGAGGGGAAGCGAAGCGTTATGCCGGAGTCGATGCGGTTGGAGGGGGATTCGGCGCCAGGGTCGTCGTTGTACAGCGGCAACGCGACCGACGCGCCCGCGTCGCCGTAGTTCTGCTCGCACGAATCGGAGCTGTGGAAGGGCTCGTTCCCGTCGGGCACGCTCTCCGACCAGTCCTGCGAATAGCCCGACCCGTCGGGCAGCATCTCGAAGTACTCCTCCATCACCGCGGGCCTGTGGGTGGTGTCATTGATCGTGTTGGCCAAGAAGAACTTGCGGTACGTGCCCTTGTCGGCGTGCCAGATGACGATACCGCCCGAAGAGCCGCTGCCCCCGTATGCATCGGGAAGGGCGACGTCGCACCCTTCGGGCTGGCGGTTTTCCACGACGAAGAACTCGTCGGGATCGGAGGTGGGGATGAGCAGCGATTGGTACCCCCCGTCTGCAAGCTGGCTGCGAACCTCGTAGTCTCCCGACTTCGTAACTACCAGGGGCATCTCCCAGCCGAGGATGTAGCGGTTCCACGCGTCGATCGCCATGGGGGCGTTGCGTGACCCTCCGTCTTGCTCGATCGCTTCTATCCAACCGCCGGAATCCATGAGGCTCAGGAAACCGACGGCGTAGGCGCCCCAGACCTCGGATTGGGCGTCGGGGTTGGTTGCGTAGAGGTCGGGCAAGCCGATGGCGTGACCGAGCTCGTGGTACAGTACGCCGAGCGGCTCCTGCTGTGCATCTTCGAGGGGCTCGGCTCCGTCCCAGATCTGCTCGGCGAGCGCGATGTAGGAGCTGGGAATCGGCCCGTTGCGCGAATCGATCGCGTTCGGCCCCGACGTGAAGTAGCCGGTATGCGGCCAGAGGAGGGGGACGTCCGAGCGCGCGGGGTCCTCCACCGCCGACGCGTCGTAGCCCGCGAGGCAGAAGCACACGATGAGCTCGTTGGATTCGAGCACGCCGTCGCCGTCCGCATCGTAGGCCCCGTAGTCCACGAAGCTGCGCGACGCGTCGAGGGCCCTCAGCATGACCTGCCCGAACTCGCGCGCAATCGCCGCGTCTTCGTTGACGAGGCCCCATGCGTCGTGGGTTTCCGGCAGCGTGACGTGCACCACGCCGTCATCCGCGCGGTCGGCGGCGTTGTGGTTGCCCGCCTGCCCGGCAGCGCTTGTTTCCCGCGCCGGCGAGAACGTGAACAGGCCCTCCGACATCTCGTAGTAATACGAGGCCGGCGTGTCGTTTCCGCCGCGTCGAACTCGATCACGATCACCAGCAGCGGCAGCGTTTCGGTTTCTTCCGCGTGCGCGCACAGCGGGAAGAGCGCGCAGCAGGCCGCGATGGCGCATGCCATCGCCATGAACACTCCCGTATGTCGCAGACGTGTTTTCACAAGCCCACTATACTAGAGGTATGGCGTTACCGACCATGACATACTTGAAAGGCAACACGCTCATCCATCGATGCGATGCGCGCGTAAAGATCGCGCTGCTCCTCGCCTATTCGATAGCGATCTTCTTCGTGGGGTCGTGGTGGGTGATGCTCGCCTTCGCGGTTGCGGTGGTCGCTGCCATTGCGGTCGCCCGCATTCCCTTCGGCACGATCAACCGCATGCTCGTGCCCGTGTATGTGCTGGCGGGGTTCTCGGTGCTGTTCAACGTGCTGGCCGCGCCGATCGTCGACGGCCTCGTGGCAGGATTGTTCCTGGCGGCGCGCATGGTCCTGCTCACCGCCGCCAGCTTCGTCGTGTGCCTCACCTCTTCCTCGTCGGATTTGCTCGAGGCGTTTCGCTGGTTCATCGGCCCGCTGAGGCATCTGCGCGTGCCCGTCGACGACGTCGCGTTCACCCTCTCGCTCGCAATTCGCTTCATCCCGCTCGTCGAGCAGGAGTTCGAGTCGGTGCGCATGGCGCAGAAGGCGCGCGGGGCCGATTCCGTACGGTCGTTTCGCAAGCGGCTCAGAATTATGGGCCAGGCGTTCGCGACCATGTTCGTGAACCTGTTCCGGCAAGCCGACCGCATGGCAGACGCCATGGACGCCCGGTGCTACGGCGTCGCTCCGGCCAGGACGCGGTTGCCGAAATGTGGAAACTGACTTGGCGTAGTGTGCATTCTTTTCGTTCCACGGCGCGTTCAACGGCAGTGGTGCAACGGAGCGTGTCATAATGGCGCGCTAGTTATTTGAGCGAAAGGAAAAAGATGAAGAGGGTAGCAACAATTGCAATGGCGATGGCGCTCGTGCTTGCGCTGTCGGGATGTGCGGCGAGCGCCTCGTCGAAGAGCAGCAGCGCAACGATGTCTGCTTCTGACGTGAGCGCGTCGGCGAGCGCGGCTTCGTGGACCAACGTCATCAGTGCCGCCGAGGCGGCCAAGGGGGCGGGCCTGACTTCGTTCTCCATGCCCGACCGTACGGTTATCGCAGACATCGTGTTCACCAATCCTGCCTATTCCTACACGACGGGCGTTGCCCAGGCGAAGTACGATAACGGCGCCTCGCTCATCATCCGCAAGGACGACGGCTCGCACTCCGCCCAGCTCACCGATAGCGACGTGAGCAAGCTCACCGCCACGTGGACCAAGACCTACGAGGGCGTCGAGGTCACGTGCTACGGTGTCGCGCGCGGTGCCGCGACGTACATCACGTGGAAGACCAATGCGGGCGAGTACGGTGTGACCCTGCAGAGCGCCGATTCCAAGGAGCTGGCGATGGACGAGGAGGATATCGCCGATATTGTCAGGGCGATCAAGGCCACCGACGGTGGCGCCCAGAGCGCGCCTGTGGCCACCACGCCCACCACGTCCGCGAGCGCTGCCAGCGCTTCCAGCAAGGCTTCTCAGGGCGGCCTCACCATCGCGGAATCTGCCGCCAAGGCGGCTGCGGAAAGCGTGTCTGGCGGCAAGGCGGTTAGCTGGTACATGAACTACGTCGACGGGCATGGTTGGGTTTGGGTCGTCACGTGCGTGGACGCCAACAACAACAAGATGACCTACTATGTTGACAACTACGGCAACCCCTACAACGTCGATTACGACTCGAACTCGAGCAAGCAGCTCACGATCACCGAAGACGCGGCTTGCGCGGTTGCGGAGCAGCTGAGCGGCGGCAAGACCGTCAGCGCCTATGCCACGACGACCACGAACCACGGCATGTGCTGGTTCGTGACCACGGTGGACGAGAACGGCAACGTCAACTCCTATTACGTGGACAACAACGGAGGCGGCTTCAACGCGGACTTCGACTAATCCGAACCCACGCTGAGCGCAAGGAAGGCCGCCCGGGACCGGGCGGCCTTTTCTGTATGCTCCACGGTGCCGCCCTCGGCGTTTGATAGAATTCACCTATCGTTTAAGGAGATGGAACGGGGCAATGGGCGCGCTCGTGTACCTAGCTGATGACGACCCGGGGCTGCTCGAGGTCTTTTCGGCGTTTCTGGAGAACGCCGGGTTCGAGGTTCGGTCGTTTCCCACTGGGGACGACCTTGCCCAGGAGTTCGCGCGCCGCGAACCCGACCTGGTCGTGTTGGACGTCATGATGCCGGGAACCGACGGCCTCACCGTGTGCAAGAACCTGCGCGCGGCATCCGACGTTCCCATCGTCATCCTGACGGCCAAGGACTCCGAGATGGACTACATGCATGGGTTGGCCATCGGGGCCGATGACTACCTGACCAAGCCCTTCTCTCCCTCGATGCTCGTCATGCGCGTGAAGGCGCTGCTGCGGCGCGTTGAGATGGGGCGCTCGAACGCCTCCGCGGGTTGCGTGCTGGCGTTTGCTGACGTGGAGCTGTCAGACGAGTCCCACGAGGTCCGGGCAGCCGGCGCGCCGGTGGAGCTCACCATGACTGAGTTCGCCTTACTGCGCTGCCTGCTCGAGGGGGAGGGAGCCGCCGTCTCGCGCGATACGCTGCTCTCGAAGGTGTGGGGCTTCGACGCCGAGGTGGAGACGCGCGTGACCGACGAGACCGTGCGCCGTGTGCGCAAGAAGCTGCGCGATGCGGGGAGCTCCACGCAGATCAAAGCGGTGTGGGGCTATGGCTACAAGTTGGAGGCCGGTTCATGAGGGGCACGGGTGCAAAGCTGGCAGCACTAGCTGCGGCAGCGGTCGCCGTCGTCTTGCTGGCGGCTGCGGTGGCGTTCAACTCGTTCATCGGCTGGAAGGTCGAAGCGGACGCCGTGAACGACATCGAGTACTCGCTCAGCCTGAACGACAAGGCCGTGAGCACGGGCCGTACGCCCAACTACTTCCTGGTGGATTCGTCGTACCGCGTGTCCTCCCTCGAGCCCCAATGGGGCACCAAGGAGGAAAGGGCGCTGGCGGCGTGGTTCGCCGAACATCCGGACGTGGGCGTCGTCAAGCGTGTCACGATCGGGGATTGGTCATGTTACGCGGCCATAGCGCCGGCGAGCGCATACGATTCGCAGTACAGTGACCCCTATGACGACGACTACGGCTACGGCCCCCCAGAACGGGAAGACTGGCGCGAGTTTGACGTTTTGGAGAACGGCTACTACATCGCCTACATCGACATCACGTCCGAGCAGGCGCTCATCGCCAGCGTGAACACGGCCTTCGTCATCATCGGCCTCGTCCAGAAGCGCTTCTACGAGAACATGTCGCACGACCTGAAGACGCCGCTGGCGGCTATCCGGGGGTATGCCGAGGGCGCGAGCGGGGGAGTGGTCGACGTGGACGAGGCCGCTCGTGCCATCGCCCGCGAAACCGACCGGATGACCGACACGATCAACGAGATCCTGGGGCTATCGCGCCTCGAATCGGGCAGCGTGCAGCCCAGCAAGGAGGCGATCGTCGTCGAGGACTTCGTGCAGGATTGCCTCATGCCGCTTGAGGGCGCGGTTCGGACTAAGGGCATCGACGTGACGCTCGACCTGGCAGCAGGCGAGGTCATGGCAGACCCGGGGTTGTTCGACCATGCCCTCTCGAACGTGCTGGCAAACGCGGTG
>CACWWI010000190.1 GCA_902764575.1 uncultured Coriobacteriaceae bacterium | reverse complement strand
TGTATGGCTGAAGCGTATTTCTTGAGCAGGTGGTCGACGGTGCCCGGCGACATCTTGGTGTGCATGCCGCCGTGAACGGTGAAGAACAGCCAATCTTCCGGAGCCGGATGGGGGTGGAACTCGGACAGGTACGCATCGAGATGTTCGACCGCCTGGCTTGCGAGCGGAACGATGCGCACCTTGTCGCCCTTCCCGTGCACCCTGAGCGTGATGTGGCCCCCGCGTTCCTGGACGCAACCGCACGTCAAGTCGATCAGCTCCTGCATGCGCGCTCCGGACTCGTAGGCGAGGATCATGAGGAATCGATCGCGACGGCCCAGCTTGGTAGATGCGTCCGGTTCTGCGAACAGCTCTTTGAGCTGTTCGGGTTCGAGGAACTCGATTCCAGGCGACTTCGACCCCTTGAACGGCCGTATCGACGACACGGAGAGGTAGAGCCCCGCGAGCTCGACGTCCTCCTCGCCGCAGAAGCGCAGGAAGGCCTTGATGGCGGAGAGCCGCAGGTTCAGCGTCTGCGGCGACAAACCGCGCTCGTCCCTCAGCCAGACCAGGAAATCGTAGACGACGTCTCGCGATAAGTCGCCGAATCCCATGTGGTCGAACCTGACCCCGCGCCGCTCCCGGTTCCAGGCGGCGAACTGCTTAATGGATTGCCTGTACGAGCGTATCGTCTTGTCGCTCGACTTCCTGCGCACGGGGAGATGCTCGTTGAGGAACAGCGAGAGCAGCCCGTGGAACTTCGGGGCGTCATCCCTCCGCGCCATGGCGCACCACCTCCGGGAGAACGAGCGAGTTGACCGGGGCCATGCGCCTGTCGAGCCCGGGGTAGAACGAGGCCGACATCTTCAGGTAGTAGCTCGTGTCGGCGAAGTTGGCATGGCCGAGGAATCCGCTGAGGTAGGGGTACATCGCCTCGACGTCCGCCCCCTCCTCGACCCACCTGTTGAGCCTGGTCACAGCGTGAGTATGCCGGAAGTCGTGGACGCGGGGCGGATTGCCCTTGACGCGCGCCGCCTCGGGGAGCGGGTCCCAGAACTGATGGAACCAGCGATTCGGCGCGCTCCTCGAGAAGAAGCCGCCCTCGCGGTTGGGGAAGAACGGGACGCGGCCCGGCAGCATGCCCTCGATGACGGCGTCGTACGCCCGGCAGACGCGCAGCATGTCGCCGCCCATGTAGACGGTCCTGCCGCGCCAGCCCTTGCAGCCCTTCACGTCGATCCGGCCGGCCTCGAGGTCGACGCCGGAAGCGCCGAGCAGGAGGGCCTCGGAAGAGCGCATTCCGCAGCAATAGAGCATCCTGAACAGCGTCGGGACCACGTACGCCTTGGTAGGCGAGCATGCGGATGGCCCGCAGGAGTCGATGGCGGCGAAGAACGCCGACAGCTCTTCCCGAGTGAAGATGTGGGCCTGGTACTTCAGCCTCTTGCCCGGGATGCCCGGAGGTATGACGTACGACGGCTTTCCGGCCGCCGCCATGTACTTTGCGAGCTGGCGGACCGGCGACACCCTTCGCATCAGCTCGTTCGGGTGCTCGTCCGCAACGAGCGACAGCCACGCGTCGCAGGCCCCTTTCGTGACGGTCTCGTCGTCGGGGAAGCGCTCGGCAACCATCCGGTCGAACCTGCGGAGGATCGTGGCGGACTCCGCGTAGGGGTAGCCGCACGCGCGCTTCTGGGCGACGAACGCGGCGATGTCCGCCGACAGCTTGCTCTCGTAGTCCTCGTCACGCACGGCGGCCACCTCCTCCGCACCATGCCGGGAAGCCGATTCCGGACAGGTCGAGGGCGCATGCCGCCAGCATGCGCGAGTCGAGGGATATGTAGGGCTTGCCCGATTCCGGGTTCGAGTGCCCGAGCGCGTCGCCGAGGACGGCATGCGTCACCGAGGCCTCGAGCATCCGACGCGCCAGCGTCCTCCTGAGCAGGTGCATCCCCGCAGGGCCCTCCTCCTCGCCGACCGCACCCGAGCGGCGCAGCGCTTTGGAGCATACGGTGTAGAGCGACGTCAGCTTGACGTGCGGCGCCTGCTCCCGGACGAACACGTACGGATAGCCGGCTGCGGAACTCGGCCGCTCGCCCGTGATGTACTCCATGATCGCGTTGCCGACCTCCGGCACGAGCGGCAGCGTCAGCGGGACGCCCGTCTTCTGCTGGGAAAGGCAGATGCGGTCATGGACCCAGTCGACTTCGTCGAAGCGCAGGCTGCGAATGTCGCTGTCGCGCAGTCCGAGGCGCAAGGCGAGCAGCATCATCGCCCTGTCGCGGGCCGACTCCTCCTGTAGCGACCGCACCAATCGAACCTCGTCGTCCACGGGCAGGAACGTCACCTCGCCGCCCCTCTGCGAGTACGGCGTCATCACCAGGCCGGACAATCCCGCCCGGCAGAAGCCCGCCTCTCCGAGGTAATCGAGTGCGCGGCGGACGACGGGCAGCGCCGTCGAGAGGCTCCTCGTCGTGCATATTCCGGAGAAGCCGCCGACCATGGCTGCAACCTGGTCGGCGCCGAACGATGCGACGTCGTCGAGGGTCGTGGCCCCGGAGAACTCCAGCATGCGCCTCAGGCCCCAATCCTGCAGGCCGATGGTGGTCGCCGCGAGGTTCCTGGCCCTGAGGAATCCGATGTAGTCTGCGCGGAGGACCTCCAGCTCTTCGGTTGGCGCACGCGGCCCCTCGCGCTCGAGGCGCCATTCGCACGTGCCCGTCAAGGCGACCTCGACGAGCACCGCCGACGCCTTGCGGCGAATCTTGCGACGCCATTCCGGTAGGCGGGGGTCTTTCCGCGCCTCGTCGGCGAACGCCCAGATCCCCGCCTCATCGTACAGCAACGATCCGTTCTTCACCTGCAGGTACGCCGCCAGCTCGCGCCATGCGTGGCGATACTGCCCCATGGTCGACTGCGTGAGTCCGAAGCGCGCCATCTCGGCATCGGCCCTTGCGACCACGGCGAGGACGCCTGCGCCCTCGCCGGCCAGCCCCGCTTTCCCGAACGCTGCCTCGACCTCCTCCGCAGTCGGCATGTCCGGTTCGTTGTAGAACATGCCGCCCGGGTTGACCGCCCTCGTACCTGCGACCGCATCGACGAGCTTGTTGACATGGACGTGCATCGAGCGCCGCTCCGTCGAGCCCCGGTCGTCTGCGGCGAAAGCGTCGTAGAGATCCTGGCAGGGCTCGGCGAAGCCCGCGCTCTCGGCAAGCGCCAGCATTTGGTCGACGTAGCGCTTGAGCGAGTCCATGGTCGTCTCGGCCAGGCATCCACGCGCCCGCTCCCGCTCGAGCACCTGCCGCGCGACATCTTCCAACTTGTTCATAGGCACCTCCCGCCATCGTTTTATGCCGATGCCAGAAAGGATAATCACGCCACTTCGTTATCTTCAATCTCAAGCGCCAGGCAGCTCTCCGAGCTGCAGGGATGCGCGAGATTGAAGATAACGCCAGATTGAAGCTAATCGTGGCCCGCGTAGGGGTTGCAGAACCTGACCTCGAAGCCCAGGTGCTGCCTGAACGCCGTGAACAGGCCGCTCTCCCGCACGACCCCGGCGAGCCGC
>CACWWI010000189.1 GCA_902764575.1 uncultured Coriobacteriaceae bacterium | reverse complement strand
TGCGAGAGCGCGAACGCGAACAGGTTGATCATGCCCAGCTCGCGCGCAGGTATGGTCTCCTCGTCTATCGAGGCGTCCACGATCTGGACGAACGTCGAGTTGCCGGCAAGGGTGGATAGCGTGTCCCCGAACCCGATGCCGGCGTAGAGCATCGCGATGCCCGCAAGCGACAAGACCACCAGCACGACGGCGAGGACGCGCACTACGGCGCAAACCACTTGGATGGCCTTGCCGATGCGCGTTATATGGACCTTCACATTCGCGCTGGCGCTTTGGCCGTTGTCCTTCATCTCACCCGACATGCTTCGACTCCTAGGTAGAAAACCCACGAAAAAGCCCAGCTAGTTTACCACGTCCAGCCCAATAAAAAGGGCAGTTCGATCAAGCTGGCGCCAAGCGCGACCGGGCGCCTCGCAGCATGGCTGCGGCTACACCAGCGCGCCGCCGCAGGAGCTGCCGAAACCGGCCGAGCAGCTGTAGCATAGCGGGTTCGTGCGCACCTTGCGCTGCGGCAGCTGGCCGCCTGCCATGTCCTGGATGGTGGCGTCGCGTGTGCCGCCTTCCCCGTCGTCGACCTGGATGGGAAGGCCCAGCACGTGGTTGGGCTCGCAATCGTACAGACGGCCGTCGTAGTCGACGTTCACCATGTCGCGGCACATGAGGCGCGTGATGGCCAGCGTGTTGAAGTTGTCGGCCAGCAGCGCCAGGTAGTCGTCGAACATGCCCATGTCCAGCAAGTCGGCGGCGAAGCGGCCGCACGCCCAGTTGTTGAACGCGAACAGGCCGTCGAACTTCACGCCGAAATCGCGCTCGAGCGCCTTGTGGTACGACGCCTCGATCATGTCCTGGGGCAGCGGCAGGAACGGCCCGGCCACGTTGTACACGAGGTCGAGGCGCAGGTCGCCGCCCATGCCGTAGCCGCGCTCGTTCAGCGCGCGGATGCTCGCGATGGCGCGCTCGAACACCTTGGCGCCGCGCTGGCTTGCGGTGCCCTTGTCGTCGTAGAACGGAAGCGACGCCACGATCTGGGGGCCCACCTCGGCGAACACGTCCAGGTAATGCGCGTACTCGGGTTGCTGCTCAAGCGTCAGGTTCGTGCGCACGATCACGTCGCCCAGCTCGGCCGCCTCGCGCAGGAACCATTCGAAGTCGGGGTGCAGCTCGGGGCTGCCGCCCGTGATGTCCATGGCCTTGAAGCCACCGGCCCTGAACGCGTAGCGTCTCGCGCGACATGGCCTCGGTGTTCTTCGGCGTGCATTCCAGGTAGCAGTGGCGGCAGGCCAGGTTGCACTGGTACGTAATGTTGATTTGCATGGTCGCCTGCTGCTCGAACGTCTGCAGCAGCGAGGGCTCGCCCACGCGCTCCTCGAACGTCAGGTAGCCGGCACGGTCGTAGGCCTCCTCGAGCAGCTTGAGGTCCACCTTGCGCTTGCCCTGGCGCACCTCGAGGGCCTGCTGCGCGCGCTCTGCGTTGAACGCGCCGCGGTGCAGGCGGGGCTCGGTTATCTCGAAGTACTTGCCGTAGCGCGACGCTTCCAGCATGCGGGCAGTGTTGCCGCTGATGGCGCGCGGCTTGCCCTTCACGAAGCGCAGCTCGCTGTCGAAATCGAAGTAGCGCGGCATCTCGGGCATGCCCCCGAGGTACGTGGCGCGCTGGCCGTAGTCCTCCTCGGTTTCCTCCAGCCCCTCGCACTTGATGGCGCGGATGGTGCGGCTGCGGAAGCTCGTGAACCCGACGCGCGTCTCGATAGCCAGGTCGCCCACGTTCATGGGGTCGTCCACCGTCCACACGACGTGCGGCCACCCCACGCGGCGCATGAGCTGGCGGAAGTCCTCGGCATACGTGGCCCCGCCCAGGCACTCGCTGTGCAGGATGGGGTCGTCGTGCAGCTCCTGGGGAAGGCGGCGGCTCGCATACACGTCGCTGAAGTACAGCTCGCCGCCGGGCTTCAGCACGCGGAACACTTCCTTCATCACGGCGAGAGGTTCACCACGCAGTTCGACACCACGAGGTCGATCGACTCGTCCTCGATGCCGATGGCGGCCAGGTCCTCGATGTAGCCCAACCGGAACTCCACGTTGCTGGCCGCATAGCCGAAGCGCTCGGCCTGCTCCTGCTGGTATTTCTCGGCCACCCCGATCTGCTCCGGCGTCATATCCACGCCGATTACGTGGCCGGTCTCGCCCACGAGCTTGCTCAGGACGTACACGTCGCGGCCCGAACCGCACCCCAGGTCGAGCACCGTGCAGCCCTCGAGCGCCGGAGGGATCGGCGAGCCGCACCCGTAGAACCGTGCGATAATCTCGTCCGCGATGAGCGGCATGACCTCGGTCACGTAGCGCGGCGGCGCCACCGCCTCGCAGTGCGGCGCGTCCGTGTGCAGGTCGTCGTTGCTCGAGAGCGTGCGCCCATAGTACTCGCGCACCTCGTCGTGTATCGTCGTCAGTTCCATAGCGTTCCTTCTCTGTTAGGCCGCGCCTCCAGATGCGCCGAGTAGGCGTGAAGGCGGAGCGAATTGGCCTATCGTGCCATGAGTGACGCCTGAACGCCTAATCGGCGTATCTGGAGGCGCGGCCGCCGTTGCGGCGGCCTTCGTCGTAGAAGCCGAAGCATTCGGTGAAGATGACGCGGCACTTCAGGTTGTACTTGGCCTTGATGGCGTCCATCGCGTCCTCCGCGATGTCGCCGAACGTCTCCGATTCGCACGTGGCGCGCGCGTTCACGACGATCGCGATGCCCGAGTACTCGTGGTCGAGCTTGCGCTCGAACTCCAGGTCGTAGTCGACGCCGACGATCGAGCACTTCACGAAGTCGTCGCCCTCGCCCGCCGCGAACAGCTTCAGGTGCGGCACGTTGCGCTTGGCCTCGATGAGCCCCTCGCGGATCTCCTCCATGAAGTCTTCGATGACCTCGTTGAAGTCGATGTTCCTGCCATCGCGCTCCTCGGCGAAGAAGCGGCGGTTATACCAGCACATCTGCGCCTCGGCGGCGTCAAACTCCTCGGAGTCGGTGCCCAGGTCGCGCGGCTCTGCGGCAGCCTCGTGCGTCAGCAGGTAGTCGACGAGCTCCTCCATGCCCTCGCCCGTGCGGGCCGACATGGCCATGACGGGGATGTCCGGGTAGGCCTTGCGGATGAACGCGAGGTCGGCCTCGCGCTCCTCATCGTCGATGAGGTCGATCTTGTTCAGCACGATCACGTCGGCCTCGGCCAGCTGGGCGTTCAGCAGGAAGCGCATCTCCTCGGGCAGATGGATGTCCTCCTGCTTCGTGATCATGCGCAGGCGCATCGGATCGACCAGGCACACGAGCGGCAGCAGGTCGAACTTGCCGGGATACTGCTCCTTCAACGCGACATACACGTGGTTGAGCGCGCCCACGCCACAGCCGGGAATGTCCGACACCACAATGCCCGCGCCGTCGTTTGCTAGGCGGTTGATGTGGTACACGAGGTCCTCGGTGATGTAGCAGATGCAGTCGCCCGGGATCTCGTCGATGGGCACGTCGGCCGTGCGCGTGTAATCGGCGTCGACCAGGTTCTTGGCGCCCAGGTCGTTGGCGATGATGGCCACGTGGCTCGGCTCGCCTTCCTTCTGCACGCGCTTGTTCACGGCGCGCGCCATGGCGATCATGGCCGTCGTCTTGCCCGATCCCAGAAAGCCGCTGAATATCATGTACTTCGTGCTCATTTATATCCTCTTTCGAAACTTACGACGCATTCGTCGCAAAACATATCTGCCTATTTTATTCGACTATGTCTAATGCTTTAACGACCATCAGGCGAAGGCACAGTGAATGCATAATCGAACAAGCCATCCGACTGTCCATCAAGCCCGTGAGCGCAAGACGGGCCATCCCGCAAAGCCCCTACGAAACACTTTTGCAACAGGCCTGCTCATCTGCCGAAACCAATCCCCAGGCATATCACGAAGCACCTGGGCAAGAACGACGCTTGCCGTGGAACCTGTTCTCCTAGACGAGCGTCCCCATTCAACTTTTCCCGAACGGGATTGACTGCGGTCCTACCCTACCCAGCGGGTTTCGTGTTGGGGTTGGAAGGATGCCTTCACCTCGGCGTCGGCGCCGGGGAAGAAGGGGCAGTCCTTCTTGCGGCACTCGGCGTTGCGCTGGAAGAACGAGCACACCACCTCGTCGGGGAGCGTCATCTTCGAGCCGAGCATCTGGTTGATGTAGGGAACTGCCGTGATCACCGAGATGTAGCCCGTGCGCTTGCAGCAGCGCGGGCCGCCGATGTCTGCCATGCGGCCGAGGATCATGGACGTCAGGCGCTGGCACTGGCCCCATTCCTCCTGCTTCATGGGCGTCGATCCGTTCAGGATGCTCATGGCCTGGCCTGCCGACACGGCCGCGCCGCACGTGCCCCAGAAACCGCACGTGCCGCCCGGCACCTGCATGCTGCGCTTGCGCAGCTCGGCGAGCGCCGCATCCTTGTCCAGCGGCTCGCCTGCCGGGTTCTTGCCGCCGGAGTTCGCGTATGCCGTGATGAGCGCCGCGCCGATGAGCGTGTGGTGCTCAGGGCCGTTCGGGTAGATGGACTTGTCGTTCATCGCCTCGTTGAGGATTGCGATGGGATCGGTGGACGTGCTTCCCGAGCACAGGCCGATGATGAAGTCGACGCCCTCGGAGCGATGGCACATGTCGCACACGTAATGCCCGCCCGAGCAAATCGAGTGACCCGTCTCCTTCTTCCCGCACACGACGCACGTGACTTCCTGGGCTTCCTCCCAGTACACGATCGGCTCGCCGCACACGAGGCAATTCGCTTTCCCTGCTGACATTGAGCTTCCTCTCTCTCCCTTATGCCATATTAGACATTATCTAACAAGTTCTCACATCCGTCGAAGGCGTTTTCCGAAAGATAGTCGATCGACGCCGGCAGCTTCACGTCGCGAAGGCTCGTGCAGTGCCTGAACGCGTATTCGCCGATGTAGACCATCTCCTCGGCGAATCGGGAGAACTCGAGGTTGTTGCACCAGTTGAACGCCTGCTCGCCGATGTCGAGCGCATAGCGCAGCGGCTCGCAGTCGCGCAGCTTCTTGCACCCCGCGAAGGCAGTCGGGCAAATGCCGTACACGCCCGCGCCACCCGTCACCACTTCGAGCCGCGAGCACTGGCTGAACGCGCCGTCCGAAATCACCTCGAGCGTCGCCGGCACGGAGACGCTCACAAGCGACGTGCAGTTGCGAAACGCCCTCTTCCCCAGCTCGGTCAACCCCTCGGGCAACACCACCCGCTCGAGCAAGGAGCACCCGATGAACGCCTCCTCGCCAATCGACACGAGCGTGCTTGGAAGCTCGACGGACACAAGCCCCTTCTGCCGCGCAAAGGCCCCATCGCCGATAGCCGTAACGCCTTCCGGCACAACAACATGCCCCGCCACCTCCCCAGAGCACCCCCGAACAGCAATATCCAGCATCGCATCCATTTTTTCTTCCATCATTTCCGTTTGCCCTGCCCTGGCCTCCGGCGGGAGGGAGGAAGGGCGTAGCGAGGTCAAGCCAAAGGAGGAGCGAGATCCACTTTTTTCGCCT
>CACWWI010000188.1 GCA_902764575.1 uncultured Coriobacteriaceae bacterium | reverse complement strand
AGGTCGTAGGCCGCCACGTCTTCCTGCAGCATGAAGCGGTACATCGTCGGCGGCGCGCAGAACGTCGTCAGCTTGTAGTCCTGCATGTGCTGCAGCAGGTTGGCGGGCACGAACTTGTCCATGTCGTAGGCGAAAATGGTGGCGCCGGCGATCCACTGGCCATAAATCTTGCCCCAGCCGAACTTCGCCCAACCGCTGTCGGTGACGCTCATGTGCAGGCAGTTCTCGCGCACCTGCTGCCAGTACTTGGCCGTGAGGATGTGCCCGAGCGGATGCGCATAGTTGTGCATGACGGGCTTGGGATGCCCGGTCGTGCCGCTCGTGAAGTAGATGAGCATGATGTCCTTGCTGGTAACGGCCTCGGGCGATCCCGCCGCAGGGCGCTCCCAGGTTTCGGGCTCATCGGCGATCAGCGCGTCGAAGTTCAGCCAGCCGTCGCGCTCGCCGGCCACGACTACCTTGTTCTGGATGCTCGGCGACGTGGGCAGGGCGCCCTCCACCTGCGAGTTCACGTACTCGTCGGCCACGCACACCATCATCTTCACCTGGCACTTGTTCGCGCGGTACTCGATGTCGTGCGTCGTCAGCTGCAGCGACGCGGGAATCACCGTGGCGCCCAGCTTGCAGAGCGCGCTCGCGACCACCCAGTACTCCCAACGGCGACGCATGATGCACATGACGATGTCGCCCTTGCCAATGCCGAGCTTCGCGAACGCATGGGCCGTCTTGTTCGAAAGGCGGCTGATGTCGGTGAACGTGAACGTGCGCTCCTCGCCCGCGTCGTTGCACCACACGAGCGCCCGCTTGTCGGGCTCCACGCGCGCCCACTCGTCCACGACGTCGTATCCGAAGTTGAAGTCTTCGGGCACGTTGATCTGGAAGTTCTCGTAGAAATCCTTGTAGGACTCGAATTCAACCCGCGGGCAGTACTTCTTCAGTATGTAATCCATTGCCAAAATCCCCAATCAGCTTGCGACGGTTCCCTACTCTGCGATGACGGTCACAAACCGTGCGGGTACCGAGCCGCCGCAACGCTGGCCATGCCTGAGCTTCGGGTTGAAGTAGATGCTGTCCCCGACGTTGAGCGCGAACTCCTCGTCCTCGATCGTGACGATGACCGTGCCCTCGAGCACCAGGTTGAACTCCTGGCCTCCGTGGCTCACGAGCTTCGCCGGCTCGTCGGAGGGGTCGAGCACCACCTCGAGCGGCTGCATGATCTTGTCGCGTATGCGCCAGGCCAGGTCGTCGTAGTGGTAACCGGGGTAGCGGTCGACTTCCTGCCCCTCGCCCGAGCGCACCACCTGGTACGTGTCGAGCTTGGCAGCAGTGCCGGTGAGGATCTCGGTGAACTCCACGCCGAACTTGCGCGCCATGTGGTACACGGCTGAGATGGGCACGCCCGCGCCCGTGGCCTCCCAGCGCTTGTAGCGCTCGACGTCGACCTCCAGGTCCTCGGCCATCTCCTCGACCGTCACGTCGCACGCCTCGCGCAGGCCCTTCATGCGCTCGCCGATCTGCCTCAGTTCCTCAGCCTCTTGCACCATGGCGATTCCTTTCCAAGATTGACAGTCCACCCATTGTAGTGCGAACAGGACCGAGCGAATCCCGAACGCGCCATTCTCCAAAAGAAAGAACGGCATTTGCTACCCAGCATCTGATCGCCCATCTTATGATTGGTCTCAACTTGATGCACTCCTCCCATGCCTGGGCGAAAAGGCTGATACAATCACACGTGTGCATATCGTCCGCTTCGTCCGAAATGGTGGTGGATGCCATGGATGTGCGTAAGGCCGTGCGCAATTCCTTCGCTGGCTTGATGAGCCTCGTGCTCGTCGCCGGGTTGATGCCCTGCATTGCGATGGCATCAGATGGTTATCCTGATTCGAATGTTCCCGTCCAAGCTCCTTCCGCAACGTCGAGCACGGTAGACGTCGGCAACGTGAACGTCATCGCCGACAACTATCCCGTCTGCCTGACCGCAGACGCCCACGCAAGAGAAGGTCAGAGCGCAACGCTCAACGTTCACGGTGATATAAACACAACCGGCAATGAGCACCGAGGCGTTGATGGCGTCAGGGCAGGCGTTGATGGCGTCAGGGCGTACGCTTCCGATAAAACCGCCTCCGTGACAGTTGATGGCAACATCACGGTTGACGTCAATAGGGATACGTCCCCGGCAACAAACCTCGTCGCAACTTCGGGTGTGGTTGCCTTTGCAGACCAAGTAGGCAATTCCAGCGTCAGCGCAACGGTGAGTGTAGGCGGCAACGTGAAGTCCAGCGACTACCGGCTATGGCGACAGCTATGTTTACGGCGTCAACAATCAGGCCATAGCTCTTAACCCGCAAACGCAATCGGTACCAGCATCAACTTCGGTTACCGTTGGCGGAAACGTTACGGCGAGCCTTTACGAGAGCACCAGTGAAGCCATGGGCGTCTACGCGGTCGCCATGTGCTCGAGCAAATCGGCAACGACCATACAGGGCGGTGTAACCGCCACAGCCGACAAAGGATACGCCGTGGGCGTTCTAGCTAATGCTGCCGCAACAAAACTTGGAGGACCGAGCCTCGTTTCGGTCAGCGTTGGAAAAGACGGCATCACGGCGATCGGCTCTAGCCAATCGACCGGTATTTCCGCTCATGCCTACGACAGCGTCGTCAGCATAGCTGTTAGTGGCGATGTCACGTCTATTGCCAATGGCGATAACGGCACTGCGACAGGCATCGAACTCGAAGGTGATGCTAAAGGCACGACCGATATCCTCGTCGATGGCACTATCACCGCGAAGACCTTTGGCGTTTCCAACCACACTGAAGGCGGCCAGTACAACATAACCGTCTGGAAGATTGATTCCGATCTCGTAGCCGGACGCTTTTCCGGCAGCTCCAGCGCGGCCAAAGTCGAAGACAAAGAAACCGAAAAGGCCATCAAGTACATCATAAAGGTCGAGCAGCCAACCGAGGGCGGCAAGCTCACCGCGCTGAAGGCTGACGGCACCAGCTTGGATCAAAGCCATGACCTCGGCATCGCCCATTGGGGCGACAAGGTGCTGTTGAAGGTCGACCTGGAGCCTGGCTACCGCATCAAGGGCGCCTTCAACGGGCTGGACGGCTCGCGGGTGCAGATTGTCGCTGCGAGCGACGGCAACTATTACCTCGTGGTGCCCAACGGCGGCGGCGTCTACCTGTCGGTTGAACTCGAGAAGGCCGCCTCTCCCACCAACGGGACGCCGGCGTACCCGTACGCCAACACCGGCAACATCATGCCTGCCGCCGGAGATTGCCTCCCCCCGAGTGCCGTCATCCTCTGCGCCATGGCGGCTTTCGCTTCGGCCTTGACGCTAGCGTTCGGCCTGCGCTTTTATAGAAAGACCGAACGGTTCAGGCGGCGATGAAGGCTATACGGCCACCGGATTTTCGCCCGGATAAGGCGGAGGAGAGGAAGACGAGCATGGCGCGTGAATCCATGAAAGCGAAGCGCGAGCGAGCGCTCGTCGTGTGCGAGCGCATCGGCGAGCATTACCCGGACGCGCAGCCCGCACTCGACTTCGGGGGCGACCCGTTCCGCCTCACCATCGCCGTGCTGCTCTCCGCCCAGACGACCGACGCAGCCGTGAACAAGGTGACGCCCGTGCTGTGGGAGCGCTACCCCACCATCGAGGACCTCGCATCCGCCGACGTGCGCGATGTGGAGGAGATCCTGCGCCCAATCGGCTTCTTCCGCGTGAAGGCGGCCAATTGCATCAAGTGCGCGCAGATGGTGCTCTCCGAATACGGCGGCGAGGTGCCGCGCTCCTACAAGGACCTCGAGCGCCTGCCCGGCGTGGGGCGGAAGACGGCGAACATCGTGATGAACGCAGGCTTCGGCATCGTCGAGGGCATCGCGGTCGACACGCACGTGTTCCGCATCGCCCACAAGCTGAAACTCTCGAACGCCAAGGACCCGGGCAAGACCGAGCAGGACCTCCTCAAGCTCATCCCGCAGGAGCTCTGGGGCCCCGTCAACCACCAGTGGATCCTCTTCGGCCGCGAGGTCTGCAACGCGAAGAGCCCGCACTGCGGCGAATGCTTCCTCACCGACATCTGCCCGAGCAGGGGCAAGTAGACGTATCGGCCGAAAAGAGCTCGTAGGTCAGGGCATCCCGCCCGCCGCGGTCCGCTTA
This sequence comes from uncultured Coriobacteriaceae bacterium, assembly GCA_902764575.1. Taxonomy (GTDB): domain Bacteria; phylum Actinomycetota; class Coriobacteriia; order Coriobacteriales; family Eggerthellaceae; genus UBA9715. Next base: position 4,091 of record CACWWI010000188.1, on the reverse strand, counting down.
ATCCAGGAACGCCTCGTTCGCCTTCAGGCCGAGGCTCTCCGCTATGGCGCGCAGATCGTCGTCGGAGATGGTGTTCGCGAAATCGGCCGACCCGCCGTTCATCGCCAGCGCGAGCCCGTGGATGTGCGCCGCCTTGTCGATGGAGTGCATGAGGCCGAACGTCGCGTCGAAGTCGGGGCCGCTGCAGAACAGGCCGTGCTGCGCCCACACGACCGCATCGTAGGTCTTCATGAGCTCGCTCGTGGCCCGGGCGAGCTCGGGGCCGCCGGGAACCATGCAGGGCACCACGCCCACACCCATGGGAAGCACCATAATGCACTCAGTCGCCGCCTTCCACAGCGCCCTCGTGAGCGAGCGCGCGTCGAGCGGCACGACCTTCGTGAGCGCGATCACGTTGTCGGGGTGCGCGTGGTACAGCACGCGGCTCGCGCCGCCGGTCGCCTCCATGCGCACGCCGTGCGTCATCAGGTGGCTCGGGAACTCGCTCGTCGGGCGCCCGCCGTCCTTGAAGCCCCACACGGTGCGCCACGCGTCGCCCGCGCCGTTGACCTCCACAATGCCCACATTGCCCGCGACGTCGAGCTGCACGTTGCGCATGAAGCTGCCGGCTGCGGTCGTCGCAAAGAACGATCCGCCCACGTTCGCCACCTTCACGTCCATGCCCACCCATTCGCCTGGCTTCTCGGAGAAGAACGGCCGGCATGCCTTCACGTCGTCGGCAGTCATGCGGTAGGTGAGGTTGCCGCCGTTGCACTCGTGCCATCCCTGCAGCCATCCGTCGCTGCACAGGCGCACGAAGCCCGCCATGAACGGCTGCAATTCAACCGCAGCGCCGGACACGGCACCCTTCACGGCCGCGAGCCCGCGGTCGAACATGTCCTGCGCGCTCGCCGTAACGTCCATGTGCAAACCGCCCCTTCCGCATACTATAATGACGGCCTGGATTATACCTTCTCGGGATAGAGGCTCAAAGCATGACCAATCGGTTCTCGCGCACGCAACTGCTCTTCGGGCCCGAAGCCATGGACACGCTGGCACGTGCGCACGTGGCCGTGTTCGGCATCGGGGGCGTGGGCGGCTTCTGCGCCGAGGCACTCGCCCGCAGCGGCGTGGGCGCGATCGACCTCGTCGACCACGACGTGGTGAGCCCGACGAACATCAACCGGCAGATCGTCGCGCTGGAGTCGACCATCGGGCAGGCGAAGGCGCACGTCATGGCGCAGCGCATCGCCGACATCAACCCCGCCTGCCGCGTAACGGCGCGCACCTGCTTCTACCTTCCCGACACCGCCGACGAGATCGACCTCGCTCAGTTCGACTACGTCGTCGACGCCGTCGACACGGTCACGGCGAAGCTGCTGCTCATCGAGCGCGCGCATGCAGCGGGCACGCCCATCATCTCGAGCATGGGCGCCGCGAACAAGCTCGACCCCACCGCCCTCGAGGTCGCCGACATCAACAAGACGAGCATCTGCCCCCTGGCGAAGATCATCCGCAAGGAATGCCGCAAGCGCGGCATCGACCACCTGAAGGTGGTCTACTCGCGCGAGCCCGCAGTCCAGCCCTCCGAGGAAGCGCAGAAGGCCTACCTCGAGGCAGCCGACGACTCGGCTCCCGACAAGTTCGGTCGCGCCGGCATCCCCGCTTCCAACGCCTTCGTCCCTCCCGCCGCCGGCCTCATCCTCGCCAGCGAGGTCGTGAAGGACCTCATCGCCTCCGCATAGCGCCCCCACATTTTCCCCGCGGGAAATCGGTTTCCCGCGGGGAAACCGATTGGAAACCGATTGCGACGCTGGCCGTAACTCGCTGCCCATCGGGTAAACTCTCGTATGCACGACCATCTACGAGAAAGAGAAGTGCCCAGCATGATTGAAGTTCAAGGCCTCAACAAGACCTATGGGCAGAAACAGGTCCTCACGAACGTGTCGTTCCGGGCCGAGAACGGCTTGGTCACCGGGTTCGTGGGGCCCAACGGCGCCGGCAAGTCCACCACGATGAGGATGATCGCCGCACTCGAGGAGCCCGACTCGGGCACGACGCTCGTGGACGGGCAACCGTTCTCGAAAGCGGCGATGCCCGCCCAGATGCTCGGCGTCTACCTCGGAAGCGATTACCTTCCGATACACCTGACCGCCGCCGAGTACCTCGCCTACGTGTGCACGACCAACGGGCTGGACAAGGCCTCGATACCGTCGCTCCTCCAGATGGTGGAGCTCGCTCACGTGGCCGACAAGCCCATCTCGTCCTTCTCGCTCGGCATGCGCCAGCGCGCGGGACTCGCCGCGGCTATGGCCGGCAACCCCGCGAACCTCATGCTGGACGAGCCCGTGAACGGCCTCGACCCCATGGGCGTCCAGTGGCTCCGCGGCGTCATCAGGGAGCAGGCGCGCCAGGGCCGTGCGGTGCTGCTGTCCTCGCACCTGCTGTCGGAGCTGGAGCTGGTGGCCGACTCCGTCGTGATGCTCGACCAAGGCCAGGTCGTTCGGATGGGCTCGATGCACGCCCTCGCCAGCCAGACGGGGCCCCTCCAGGTGCTCATGCGCACGAGCAACGACCAAGCGGTCGCCAACCACCTCGCCCAGTACGGCTACCAGGTAGGGTATGCGGACGGCATGCTCCTGGTGACCGGCTTGGCCCCCGAGAGCCTCGCGAACTTCGTGATCAAGTCGAACCTGCAGCTCTACCATCTGGAAGTGAAGCGCGCGAGCCTCGAGGAGCTGTTCATGTCGACGGCGACCTCGTTCGAGAGCGCGGTGCCAACGCAGGCTCCGCCGCAATCACCGCCACCCCAGGCTTACCCGTACTATCCGCAGCAAGGACAGGGGGTCGGCAATGGCCGCTAAACAAGGATTCGGGTCGGTGTTCTCCGCCGAAATGAAGCGCGTCGCGCTCAAACCCAGGCGCATCATCACGGGCGCCATCTTCGCCGTCGCGGCAGTCATCCTGTTCATCGGCATGACCGCGGTCCTCGACTGGGGCGCCAACGAGGTGTCGAACCAAGGGGTCGAAGGGGCCGAGTCGTTCGGCACCCTGCCAGCCTTCCTCGGTTTCGGCGCTCCCCTGTCGCTGATCTCGTTCTGCTTCGGCATCTACGCGGCCGCCTTCGCCGCCCGCGACCACAGCGACGGGACGATCCGCGCAACCCTCCTGCTGGTCCCCGACCGCATCCGCTTGTTCCTTGCCCGCATGCTCCCCTGGGTGGTGCTCGCAGCCGCGTTCTCCTTCCTGGCGTTCGCGGTGATCGCCGTGATCGGCATAGGCCGGGCTGGAGCGGGCGAAGCGGCGACCATCGTCCTGCAGGGGCTCCTGGCAACCGTGTCGAGCGTGTTCACCGTCATCGTCGGCTTCTGCTGCGGCACGGTGACCAAACGGGGCAGCCTGTCGGTGTTCCTGTTCCTGGGCCTCTTCATCCTGATCCCCATGGTGGTCGGCATGGCCTCGGGCTTCGGCCCCGACATCCTGCAGGCTATCGTGAAGGGCATCGACCACGCCATGCCCGGCGTCGCGTTCGGCGCGCTGCCCGACATCCTTCCCCTGGCCAAGGCGACGACCGACACGTGGATCTCCCTCGGCGTGAGCCTCGTCTGGGCCATCGGCGCGCCGATCGTGTCCTGTATCCTGTTCAAGACACGCGGGACGCTCTAACGGCAGCTTGAAATCGCGCGGTACGATCGACACAGTTTAGATTGAGGACCTATGGGAGTTACGATTGAGAAGCAGTTCCACGGCACGGTGGTGCTGGCAATTCTGCACTTGCGCCGCATCGCGCATTCGAACGACGTGGAAGAAGGGTTCGCGGCAGCCCGCGAACTGCGCATGATCTCGGACGAGCACGAGCGGTTCATTCGCGGCTGCTTTTCGCTCGACGAAGCGCTCGAGGCCGGAAAGCCCCCGGCCGAGCCCATCACCCCCGAGCTCATCAAGGAGCTGCAGGCGTGCGTCTTGCGCCTAAACTCCGCCGACCCCGCATAAGCTCAGATGTTGCGATTGCAACATACATCGTCATAATTTAGTTTGATAATGCAAGCAGTCGCTAACCGCAACCTCTCGCCAGGAGCGCAATGAACACGAAGACGAAAAAACGCATGGTC
>CACWWI010000187.1 GCA_902764575.1 uncultured Coriobacteriaceae bacterium | reverse complement strand
TCCTCGTAGGCCTCTTCCCTCCCCTGCTGGTAGTAAGGGCCCTCGTCCCAGGTGAGGCCGAGGAACTCGAAATCGCGCATGGCGTGCTCGGCAAACGAGCGCTTCGAGCGCTCGACGTCGAGGTCCTCGATGCGCAGCACGATGCTCCCGCCGCGGGATTTCACGATGAGCCACGACATGAGCGCGGCGAAGATGTTGCCCGCATGCATGCGTCCGGTCGGCGAGGGAGCGAACCTCCCGACGAGGCGGTTATCTGCCATCGGCGAATTCCAAGCCCAGCTCGAAGGCCTTCTTGTTGGCATCAACCGTCTTCGGCGGCACGCGTCCTTCGATGACACGCCCCCAGAGCTCGGCGCCGAAGCCGAGCCTATGCTCGAGCGCGCCCAGGATGGCCACGTTCTCGCACTTCGCGTTGCCTGCCTTCTCGGCGATCCCGTGAGCGGGAATGAGCACGGCACCCCATTCCTCGAGCTTACCGCGCGCGTTGCTGGGCATGCTCGCCCTGCCGCACGCCACGGGAAGCGGCTTAATCGTCTCGTCAGCTACGAGCAGGTAGCCGCCGTCCTTCAGGAACGCTATGTTCCTCAGCGCCTCCGTCGTCTCGAAGGACACGATGCAGTCAACGTCGCCGGTATCGGCCACCATGGTCGCCACGTCGTCGCCGTAGCGCACCACCGTCGTTACGGCGCCGCCCCTCTGGGCCATGCCGTGGATCTCGGATACCTTCACCTGGTAACCGGCCTCGAGGGCCGCCCGGGCCAGCAGGTCGGCTGCAAGGATGGTCCCCTGCCCTCCAACACCGCAGAGCAATACGGTCGTCGCGCTCATCGCGCCACCTCCTCGTACGATGCTGCAGGTATCTGCTCGATGGCGCCGAACGCGCAGTACTGGGAGCATTGCCCGCACCCGATGCACTGGGCGGGGTCGATGCTCGCGTACCCCGATTCCAGATCCTTCGAGATCGCCGGGCAACCAAGCCCCGTGCACATGCCGCACGCCCTGCAGTCGGCGTTCACGAAGAAATATGGCTTGCGCTGGCGGTGCAGCAGGACGCAAGGTGCCTTAAACACGATCACCGACAGCTCGTCTGCCTGCTCCGTCGTAGCGGTCTTGAGCGCCGACCTCACCGCCTGGGCATCATGGGGGTTGACGAGCGAGACGTTCTCGACTCCGATCGCCTCCAGGATTCCGACTAGATCGAGCTCCCTGCTCTCACGGTTCTGGAGCGTCACGCCGTTGAATGGATTGCCCTGCCGGCCCGTCATCGCCGTCGTGCGGTTGTCCAGGATGCAGACCGTGCCCGCACCACGGTTGTAAACCGTCGTGATGAGCGACGAGAGCCCCGAATGGGCGAATGTCGAGTCGCCGATGATAGCGACTACCGGCTTGTGGTCGGTGCCGGCGAGCGCCAGCTCGAAGCCATGCGACATCGAAACGGACGCGCCCATGTCGACGCAGGAGTCCATAGACGCGAGCGGCGGAAGCGCACCCAGCGTGTAGCAGCCGATATCGCCCGTGACGATGGCCTTGATACGCGAGAGCTCCTTGAACACCAGGCGATGCGGGCAGCCGGCGCAGAGCGCGGGCGGGCGGGCGGGAACGTCGTCCGGTGCGTTCTCGTGCGCGGGAGCGTCGATGCCGAACGCGTACCGTATGGCGCCGGGCGACAACTCGCCGTCGCGAGGCAGCTCGCGCGGGAAGTCGCACACTTCAACCCCAAGTGCCCTCACCTGGTTCGTGAGGTACTCCGACCCCTCTTCGATGACGTAGAGGCGCTCGACCATCGCGGCGACCTCCTGCACCTTTCCTTGCGGAAGCGGCCAGGTGACGCCCAGCTTGAGCACCGTGGCCTCGGGCAACGCTTCCAGCACGTGCTGGTACACGGCGCCCGCGCACACCACGCCCACTTCGGTGCCACGTTTCTCGATGCTGTTGAACGGGCACTCGTCGGCCCACGCGCGCAGCTTGGCATCGCGCTCCAGCTGCACCTTCCGGCGCGGTTTGGCGAAAGCGGGCATCATGACCCATTTCGCGGGATCCTTCTCGTAGGACTTAAGCTCGTAGGCCACCTTCTCGCCCGTCGTTACGGGGGTCTTGGTATGGGACACCCTGACGGTCGAGCGTATGATGACGGGAACGTCGAAGCCTTCGGAGATGTCGTATGCGGCCTTCGTGAACTCGAAGGCCTCCTGCGAGTCGGACGGGTCGAGCACGGGGACGTGCGCCGCAAGCCCGTAGTAATGCGAATCCTGCTCGTTCTGCGACGAGTACATGCCGGGATCGTCGGCGGCGAGGATGACGAACCCGCCGTTGACGCCCGTGTAGGCGGACGTGAACAGCGGATCTGCTGCAACGTTCACGCCCACGTGCTTCATCGTGGCGAGCACGCGCGCGCCGGCGGCTGAGGCGCCCACGCCCACCTCGACGGCAACCTTCTCGTTCGTGCACCACTCGGCGTACACGCCGTCGTAGCGCGCGAACGATTCCATCGTCTCGGTTGAAGGGGTGCCCGGATAGGCAACGCCTATCGACGCACCCGCCTCCCAAGCGCCGCGGGCGATGGCTTCGTTCCCCGACATCAGCATCATCGATGTAACCTCTCTCTTTGCAATGACGCGGGCCCACCGGCCCCGCTATCGATTAAGGGGCGCTCCCTGAACACGAGGCAGAAGGCGCCAATCTGCACCACGTCGCCCGACCTGAGCAAGCACGTGGTCTCCATGCGGTCGTTCACCCACACGCCGTTGAACGAGTTCTGGTCGCGGATGACGCACCCCTTGGGCCCCACCTCGATCTGCGCATGCTCGCGCGAAACGGTCATGTCGTTGAGGAATATGTCGCAGTTCGGGTCGCGCCCCACGCTGAGCGTTCCCTCGCGCAGCTTGATGTCGACGCCCGTCTGAGGGCCCCTCACGACGCGCAGCTCATAGCGCAGCTCTGACGTCTCGCCGGGCATCTCCGCACCCGTACCCATGATCACGGGCTTGAAGCTCTCCGTCGAGCCCATGATGTGGAAACCGCACGACGGGCATTTGGATGCGCTCTCGTCGATCTCGTTGTTGCATATCGGGCATACCTTAGCCATTTCGTTCACCTCTATCTTCCAAAACCGCTAGGCGGCTTTCGATTGGTTGTTGCTTATGATCGGCATCACGTTGAGCACCTTCGATTCGGCGCGCTCGGGCTTTCCGCCGAAGCCCCCCGTGAACCTGTCCCACGAAATCGAGAGCGATTCGATGGGGTTGGGGGCGTCCACCGTCTCGCACGCCAGCAGGTCCTGACGTGCAATCTCAACGTTGCGCTGCAAGAACACGATCTGGCCCACCTTCTGCCCGGCCCGCACCGTTCCGTGCAGGTCGTCAAGCTCGACGCTCTGGGTAACGTTGCCTTCAAGGTCATAGACGGTAATCGAAGCATCGGGGTTTGCCAGCGTGGCCTTCACCGTCTTGTCTATCCAGTCGCCATGCGACACCTCGGCCACTACGGGCACATCGCCCGAGATGCCCGCGGCGTTCATGTTCGTGGTCGTTTCGGAGTTCGCTAGCTTCAGTTCGCGCACATGCTCGAAGCCCCACTCGAACATGGTCATCGCGTCGCGGAACCGCTGCATCTCGTCGGTGGAGCCCAACACGATTGCATAGAGCTCGGCGCCATCCTTCTCGGCGGCACCCATGAACGAGGGGCCCGCGAGGTTCGTCACGCC
>CACWWI010000186.1 GCA_902764575.1 uncultured Coriobacteriaceae bacterium | reverse complement strand
TCCCGAGCTTTTCCGAGTATCTCAACATTTGTGGTGCGATCAATAGCCCCACCCCTCTCATTTAAGAGAGATGAACACAAGGGGCTTATAATGCCGTTGCAAGCTTTGTTCGAAAGCACGGCATGACAACCAGCCCGGCTAAGGGAGGTGGCGATGGCGACGTTCATTGCGGGCTTGGCTATCCTGCTCGTAGGCGGAGCGCTGTACGGAAGGCTCTGCGAGCGGGCGTTCGGCCCCGACGACCGCACCACTCCGGCAATCGAGAAGGCCGACGGCGTGGACTACGTCCCCATGCCGAAATGGCGCAACTCCCTCATCAACCTGCGGAACATCGCCGGCACGGGTCCCATTCTCGGGCCGATCCAGGGCATTCTCTTCGGGCCGGCCGCCTTCGTCACGATACCGATCGGCTGCGTCATCGGCGGAGCGGTGCATGACTACTTCTGCGGCATGGTGTCGATGCGCGAGGGCGGAGCGCAGATGCCCGAGCTCATCAGACGCTGCACGGGCAAGTGGTTTCACCGGGCTTACACGGTTTTCGCCTGCCTGGTGCTCTTCCTCATCGGCGTCGTCCTCATGTACACGCCGGGCGACATCGCGGCGACGCAGGTGCTCGGCCTGAGCGGCTCGCCCTCCGACCCGGCGACGTGGGCCATCTACGCGGTCGTCTTCGGCTACTGCCTCGTCGCCACCGTGTTCCCCATCGACAAGATCATCGGACGGGTCTATCCCGTGTTCGGAGCAGTGCTCCTGTTGTCGACGGCTTGCATGCTCGTCATGTTGATAGCCGGAAACTACCCGCTGGTGAACATCTGGGAGGAATGGACGCTCGGCGGCTTCGACTTCGGCGCGTACTTCAGCACGCAGAATTTCGTCCCGGTTTTCTTCGTCACGGTCGCGTGCGGCATTCTCTCCGGCTTCCACTCGACGCAGGTGACGCTCGTGACGCGCACGGTGAGAAGCGAGCGCGAGGGGCGCACGACGTTCTACAACATGATGATCCTCGAGGGCACCGTGGCCATGGTATGGGCAGCAGCTTCTATGGCCATGATAGGCGTCGGCGCCGCGGAGGGCGGCATAACGATGCAGATGACAGACGGCGGCTGGGCGTACTTCGCGCAGGTTGACGGCGAGGTGCAGAGAATCGCAGCGACAAGCGTCGTGGGCGTCGCGTGCAACAAGCTGCTCGGGCCCGTCGGCGGCATCGTGGCCATAATCGGCGCCATCGTGCTCTCCGTCACCTCGGGCGACACGGCCATGCGATCGCTCCGTCTTATAGTGTCGGAGGCGCTGGGCATCAAGACCGGTAGCGCTGGGAAGCGCCTCGCCGTGGCGGCGCCCCTGTTCGCGCTGGCGGCGTGCCTGCTCGTCTGGGCGAAGTCGGATGCGGACGGTTTCGGGATCATCTGGCGCTACTCGGGCTGGGCGAACCAGACGCTGGGCGTGTGCGCGCTCGTCACCGTGACGATCTGGCTCGTATCCCACGGAAAACGGCGGGTTGCATGGATGCCGCTCGTTCCCCTGGCGTTCTACGCGTTCATTACCTGCACGTTCCTTTTATCTGCGCGAATCGGCTTTAACTTGCCTATCCAAGTGGCATACGCAGTCGGCGCCATATTCGCCATCGCAGCATGCGCATTGTCGTTATGGTGGGGTTCTCGACGTCGAGAGTAAACCGGCGCATTCATAAAGGACGAAGACAGCACGATGCGTGAAAACCAAGAATAGACAACCCGCCTATCCGGGCGAAATCGCAAAGGACGCTTTAGAGAAAGGGTCGCAGATGTTTGATTGGTTTGAGTTCGACGAGAGCGTGAGAAAAGGCTTCGAGGAGCAGGCGGAGCAATTGAACGTCTACATCGAAAGGGTGATAGAGACAAACTCGCACATCAGGGAGCTGCCGATATACGAAAAACCCAGCCAGCAGACCATAGACAAGATCCTGTCCACAGGCATCCCGGAGGAGGGAAGGGATTCTCTGGCGGTCGGCAACGAATTGGTCAAAGACGTCTTCGAGCAGGCGATGCTCACGCAGCACCCGAGGTTCTTCTCGTTCGTCGCGTCGGCGGTCTCGCCCTACTCCCTTGCCGGGTGCATCCTCACAGACGTGTACAACCTCCACGTCGGCGGATGGGAGCAGGCGCCGGGAGCGGGGGCGATCGAGGAGAACCTGGTCAAATGGATGGGGGGCCTGGCGGGCTACACCGGCCCCGACGTCGGCGGGGTGTTCCTGTCGGGCGCCTCTATGGCGAACATGAGCGCCATGGTCGCCGCCAGGGATTCCCGCCTCGCGCCGGAGGACTTCCCGTCGGGCGTCGCCTACCTGTCGGACCAGGCGCACAGCTCGAACGAGAAGGGGCTTCGGATCATCGGCTTCCGGCAGGACCAGATCGTGAAGATCCCGACAGACGATAGCTTCAAGATGCGCGTGGACCTCCTGGAGGAGGCGATCCGCCGCGACAAGCAAGCCGGGAAACGGCCGTTCGCCGTCATCGGGAGCCTCGGGACGACCAACACGGGCAGCATCGACCCGCTGGAGGAGATCGGCCGCGTAGCGCAGGAGCACGGCCTCTGGTACCACATCGACGGCGCTTTCGGCGCCTCCATCCTGCTCTCGCCGATTTACCGCGTGCTCGCGAAGGGGATCGAGGCATCCGATTCCTTCTCCTGGGACACCCACAAATGGCTGATGCAGGTCTACAGCTGCAGCGCGCTTATCGCGAAGGACAAGAAAAACCTGCTCAACTCCTTCACGGAGCACCCGGAATACCTGGCGGACGTCAGCTCCAGCGAGCATAACGACGCCTGGGACCTCGGCCCGGAGATGTCCCGTCCCGCGCGGGCGATAAAGCTCTGGTACACGCTGCAGGCGACGGGGACGACCTTGCTGGCGGAGATGATCGAATACACCATCTACAATGCCAAAATCGTGAAGAGGGAGCTGGCAAAGCGGCCGAACTGGAGGGTCGTGTCGGACCCGAGCTGCGGCACGATCAACTTCCGCTACGAGCCCGAGGGCCTTTCCGACGAGGAGCTCGACGTCCTCACCAGCAGGATCTCGCAGGAGATCATCGGCAGCGGATTCGCGTTCATCGTGACGACCACGCTGATGGGCAGGAAGACCCTGCGCATGTGCACCATAAACGCCAACACGACAGAGGGCGACATCGTTCAGACGATATCGCTGCTGGACGAAATCGCCGCAGGGGAGGCTCAGAAGATAAGCGCCGCACGTCGAGCCTGATACCTAAAGCAGGGTCTCCCATCGCAGCGCGCCAATCCGCAGCGGCGATGGGCGACGCGCCCGGGCAGGGCCGACGCGGGGCGGTCGTCAGATATAGTATTCCCCTCGCAATAGTCTGGACTTCGCAAAATTGTATACACAGCGCAAATCCCTTCCTCCTGCTATCTGCTCCAGCTCCTCATCGTTCAGCTCCATGCCGGCTTCCTCGATGAGCTCCTTCTTCGCTTCTGCTGTCTCGGCTTTCTCGACTTTTTCTTTAAGTTCTCCTATGAGCTTCATGGTTGCCTCCTTGTTCGACGTCGGCCTGTGTTGCCCTTTTCTTGTTTTATGCATGAAATCCTCGAACCGTTTCAAATTTTTGAAAAATCCTGGTTTGCTGATTGTGGGTTCGTAGTCCACCTGGAGTGATGCGAGTGACGATCGCCGACATTATAATTGCCGCAAGTGAATACAGCGCCCATCCGCAAGACCGCTCGGAT
>CACWWI010000185.1 GCA_902764575.1 uncultured Coriobacteriaceae bacterium | reverse complement strand
TAGCTATAACGAAGAGCGCCTGCACGCGATGAACGTGCAGGCGCTTCCATTTTGATGAAAGATGCTTCGAGTGGATTGGTTGTAATTCTTCTTGACACAGGGGTGGGTTGTGCTAGTATTTCACGCGCTGTCTAACAGCAACGGCGCGTGGCTCAGCTTGGTAGAGCGCTGCGTTCGGGACGCAGAGGTCGCTGGTTCAAATCCAGTCGCGCCGACCACTAAGAACGAGGGGGATGAATCCAAAGAGTCATCCCCTTTTTATTAGAAGCAGGACCGCGTTCGTGGTGAGGAGGCTGAAATGCCGTTTGTGCCTAAAGGATGGGAAATCGTCGTCATCCTGGTCATCGTGCTGATTATCTTTGGCCCCAAGAACCTTCCGAAGCTCGGCAAGGCAATCGGTAACGGTATCAAGGGCCTGCGAAAGGGCGTCGAGTCCGGCAAGGAGAAGATTGACGAGAAGTTCGAGGAAGTAGAGGAAACGAAGGCCGAGGAAGCAAAGGCCGAGGCTGCGGCTGCTGCTGAGGTGGTCGTGGAGGCGGAAGAGGCTCCCGCTAAAGAGGAGCCTGCGAAGGAGCCCGCTACCGAGGCTGCTCCCGAGGAGGCTGCTGATGAGGCCGAGCCCAAGGGTGACGCCGATGACGCGGCAGAGCCTGCAAAACGCGTTGTGAAGGTTAAGCGCGTCGTGAAGGCGGACGCGCCGTCAAACGAGGAATAGGCATCGACGGACGCTTCGAGCGGCCGAAATGCACTAGAGAAAAAGGAAAACCATGGCGAACGATAATTTCATCCTTACCCCCGAAGGTCGACAGAAGCTCGAGGAAGAGCTGCATTACCTCGAGAACGAGAAGCGCGCCGAGGTGGGCGAGCGCATCAAGGTCGCCCGCGAGTTCGGCGACATCTCCGAGAACTCCGAGTACGACGACGCCAAGAACGAGCAGGGCATGGTCGAGGCGCGCATCGCCGAGATCTCGCGCATCCTCTCCGAGGCCACGGTCGTCAACACGCCGAAGCGTTCCAACAAGGTGAACATCGGCTCCACCGTCACGGTCGACATGGGCGGCAAGGAGCGCGTCTTCACCATCGTCGGCGCCGCCGAGAGCGATGTCGCCAACAACAAGATCTCCAACGAGTCACCCGTCGGCTCGGCCCTCATCGGGCATAAGAAGGGCGACCATGTGGAAACGGTTGGCCCCACCGGTCGCGCGATCGAGATGGACATCATCAAGATCGAGCGCTAACGGGTTCCACCGGCCTACGGCAACCGGAGCCATCCGGCGCCGCGAAGCCCTGTGGCACCTCGCCTTGCCCCCAGTTCCCCGCGCGGCGCGCACCGAAGGCCGCTCGGCGGAAAGGCGGCGATGCAGGGGGCCACAGGGCTTCTCGCTAACATAAACTCCCAATGCGACTTTGTTTCACGGAAAGGGAACCGCACATGGCAGAGGAAAACCAGGTTCAGGAAATCGAGGACGACCCCATCGAGGTGCGCAAGGCCAAGCGCGCTGCGATGATCGAGGCGGGGGAGAACCCCTACGGCCACGCGTTCGACTACTCGCACCACGCGGCCGACATCGAAGCCTCCTACTCGCAGCTCGAGGACGGCGAGTCCACCGAGGACGCCGTGCGCATGTGCGGTCGCATCATGGCCAAGCGCGTGCAGGGCAAGGTCAGCTTCTTCACCATGCGCGACTCCACAGGCGAAATCCAGCTGTTCTGCCGCATCAACGTGCTCGGCGAGGATGCGTATGCGCAGCTCAAGGACCTCGACGTGGGCGACTGGGTAGGCGTGTGGGGCACCGTCATGAAAACGCGCCGCGGCCAGCTGTCCGTGGCCGTCGAGCGCTACGAGCTGCTCTCCAAGAGCCTGCGCCCGCTGCCCGAGAAGTTCCACGGCCTGGCCGACAAGGAGATCCGCTACCGCCAGCGCTACGTGGACCTCATCGCGAACCCCGAAGTGCGCACCACGTTCGAGAAGCGCTCGAAGATCGTGTCGGCCATCCGCCGCTACATGGAAGACGAGCTGGGCTACTACGAGGTGGAGACGCCGTTCCTGCAGTCGATCATGGGCGGTGCCAACGCCAAGCCGTTCGTGACGCACCTGAACGCGCTCGATCGCGACTACTACCTGCGCATCGCCACCGAGCTGCCGCTGAAGCGCCTGCTCGTGGGCGGCTTCGAGCGCGTGTACGAGCTCGGTCGCATCTTCCGCAACGAGGGCATGGACCAAACGCATAACCCCGAGTTCACCACGATGGAGGCCTACTGCGCCTTCAGCGACCTCGAGGGCATGATGGAGCTCGCAGAGGGCGTCGTTCAGGCGGCGGCGATGGCCGCGTGCGGCACGCTGCAAGTTCCCTACCAGGGTCAGGTCATCAACTTGGAAGGTCCCTGGCCGCGCAAGACCATGATGGAGCTCGCAACCGAGGGCGCCGGCGAGGACGTCTCGTTCGACCGCAGCCTCGACGAGCTGCGCGCCATCGCGAAACGCGTCGGCGTCGAGGTGGAAGAGCCCTGGGGGAAGGGCAAGCTCATCTCCGAGATCTTCGAGGAAACCTGCGAGGACAAGCTCATCCAGCCCATCTTCGTCACCGACCACCCGCTGGAGATCTCGCCGCTCGCCAAGAAGAAGCCCGAGGATCCCAACATCACCGACCGCTTCGAGCTCTACATCTGCGGGCACGAGTACGCCAACGCATTCAACGAGCTCAACGACCCCATCGACCAGGCCGAACGCTTCCACGCGCAGGTCGCGGCCAAGGACTACGACGACGAGGCCATGGGCTACGACGCCGACTACATCCGCGCGCTCGAGTACGGCATGCCGCCCGCCGGCGGCATCGGCATCGGCATCGACCGCCTGGTCATGCTGCTCACCGACAGCGAATCCATCCGCGACGTGCTGCTCTTTCCGCTCATGCGCGACGAGGCCTAGCGAAGGCGGGCAACCCGGCGCGAACCGAGGGGTGCAAGCCTCTCTGGAGCACCCTGTAGGTTTCATAACGAAAAGGTGTCGAATTAGCACTCCCGCATTGGGAGTGCTAATATTCTCGGGAAATGTTTTCGCAGAGATTGGATACGTATGTCATTTGAGAAGTTCACAGACAAGGCGCGCAAGGTGCTCGTCCTCGCTCAGGACGAGGCACGCAACTTGCATCAGCCCTACGTGGGCACCGAGCACCTGCTGCTCGGGCTCATCCAGGAGAAGGAAGGGCTGGCCGCGCAGGCGATCGACCGACTGGAAGTGAAGTACGACGACGTCATCGGCGCCATCCGCCAGATCGTCGCCATCGACGAGGATGCCGACGTCGCCGGCCACCTCTCGTTCACGCCGCGCGTGAAGCGCGTACTCGAGAACGCGCTGCGCGAGGCCATGCAGATGGGCCAGAGCTACATCTCCACCGAGCACCTGCTGCTCGGCATCGTGCGCGAGGGCGAGGGCACCGCGCTCGACGTGCTCGCCCGCCTGGGGAAATCCGGCGACGACGTGCGCACCGCGCTCAACGACCTCGTGGGGCAGTCACCCGTCTACGCCGGGCGCGCACCGCAGACGGTGGGCCAGGGCAGCTCCGACTCGATGCTGAAGGAATTCGGCACCGACCTCACGAAGAAGGCGCGCGACGGCAAGCTCGACCCGGTCATCGGCCGTGCGAGCGAGATCGAGCGCATCATGCAGATCCTCAGCCGCCGCCAGAAGAACAACCCCATGCTCATCGGCGAGCCGGGCGTCGGCAAGACCGCCGTGGTCGAGGG
>CACWWI010000184.1 GCA_902764575.1 uncultured Coriobacteriaceae bacterium | reverse complement strand
CGAGCGCGAGACGTCGCTCGCCGAAGCCGAGGCCAAGCTTCCCTACATGTTCTGGGGGCCGTGCGTGCTGCTCGACGAGAAGAGCGTGAACAAGGTGCTACGCAAGGAGGGCGCACGTGCGCAGGAGGCCATCGCTGCCTGCCGCGAGGTGCTCGCCGACGAGGCCAATCCGTGGGAGGCAGCCGCGCTCGAGGAAAAGTGCCGTGCGCTCGCCGAGCCGCTCGACATGAAGCTGCGCAACCTGCTGCAGCCGCTGCGCGTCGCCATCTGCGGCAACATGGTGAGCCCGCCGCTGTTCGAGTCAATCGAGCTGCTGAAGCGCGAGGACGTGCTCGCCCGCATCGACGCGACGGTTGCGGAGGTGTTCTAACCGCAAAGCCGTCCGAATAGCGCTTGCGCATTTAAACGGGCCAGCTGGAGGGAACCCTTCCAGCTGGCCCGTGAGGTCTCTCGTCTGGTTGTGCGCCTACGAGAGGTCGCGCCATTCCTGTGCGCCGCGATTGTCGATATAGTCGTTGTAGTCGCGGCAGTAATCGGCGATTAGCGCTGCAGTCCGCCTGCTCTCGTAGTCGCTCGGTGCGTTGTACCAAGCCTGATACAGCCATCCGCCGTAGTTCTTGTTGTCGATATAGTCGTTGTAATCGCGGCAGTACAGCGCGATTTTGTGAGCGAGGTCGTATCCTTCCTGCGTGGTCGGTGCGTTGTACCAAGCGCGGTAGAGCCATCCACCGTAGTTCGCGTTATCAATTGCGTCGTCGTAAAGCTTGCAGTACTCGGCGATCTTCAGGGCTAGGTCGTAGCCTGCCTGAGTCGACGGGGCGATATACCAAGCGCGGTAGAGCCACCCGCCGTAGTTCGCGTTGTCGATGGCGTCGTTGTAGTCCTTGCAGTAATCCGAGATGCGCTGGCAGAGGTCGTACGACGCCGACTCGCTCGGCGCTTTGTACCAGGCGCGGTAGAGCCACCCGCCGTAGTTCGCGTTGTCGATTACGTCGTTGTACTCCCGACAGTACTCCGAAATCTCCAGCGCCGTGTCGTAGGCCGCGATGTCGGTCGGCGCGCTGTACCAAGCACGGTAGAGCCACCCACCGTAGTTCGCGTTGTCCACCACGTCGTTGTACCTCTGGCAATACCGCGCGATTTCATGCGCCGTATCGTAGGTCTCCTGATCGGAATACGCATTGCGGTAACGCTCGTACAAATCATCGATGCTCATGATGCTCTCCTTTTCGCTGCTTCGCCTTTTCCAGATGGCGTAGCGCTTTCCGAGTTTGCCATCTGGTTTGTTCCGGTAAAGCGATAGTAAGGCGCGCGCAGCGTTTCGTGTTGCGCAACATCTCGGAGGTGATTTGCCGCGAGCAGAGCCGCCTGCGGAGGGCGCCTTGTGTCCCTGCCGTGTCGGTTGTCTGAGACGATTCTTTCTGGCGTATAATTACAGCAAACATAGGCAGCTGTTCATATAGCACCAGATTAGGAGTACTCATGACTGAACATCGAACGTATTTATTCTCGTCCGAATCGGTGACCGAAGGCCACCCCGACAAGCTCTGCGACCAGGTGTCCGACGCCATCCTGGATGCGATCATCGCACGCGAGATCGAGCTGGGCACGAACGTCGAGGACGTCCGCTGCGCCATCGAGACGTTTACCACCACCGGCATCGTCACGGTGATGGGCGAGGTGCGCACCGAGGCCTACGTCGACGTCGACACCATCGTGCGCGACGTGGTGCGCGACATCGGCTACACGCGCGCCAAGATGGGCTTCGACGCCGAGACATGCGCCGTCGCCAACTACATGCACGCGCAATCCGCCGACATCGCCATGGGCGTCGACGAGTCCTACGAGGTGCAGCAGGGCCAGGTCGCCGGCGACGACGCCTACGACCGCATCGGCGCGGGCGACCAGGGCGTCATGTTCGGCTACGCCTGCAACGAGACCTCCACGCTCATGCCCATGCCCATCTACCTGGCGCACCGCCTGGCCGAGCGCCTCTCGCAGGTGCGCAAGGACGGCACGCTGGACTACCTGTACCCCGACGGCAAGACGCAAGTGACCGTCCGCTACGTCGACGACAAGCCGGTCGCGGTGGAGAAGGTGCTCGTGTCCACGCAGCACAGGGCCGACGTCGACACCCCGCAGATCAAGGCCGACATGATCGAGCACGTCATCAGCCCGGTCTTCGACGCCGAGGGCGTGGAGTGGGACGGCGCCGAGGTGTTCGTGAACCCGACCGGCCGCTTCGTGGTTGGCGGCCCGATGGGCGACACGGGCCTCACCGGCCGCAAGATCATCGTCGACACCTACGGCGGCATGGGCCGCCACGGCGGCGGCGCCTTCAGCGGCAAGGACTGCACGAAGGTCGACCGCTCGGCCGCCTACGCCGCGCGCTGGGTGGCAAAGAACATCGTGGCCGCCGGCCTGGCCGACCGCTGCGAGATCGAGCTGGCCTACGCCATCGGCGTCGCGCGCCCGCTGTCCATCTACGTGGACACGCACGGCACTGCGACCGTCCCCGAGGCCGACATCGAGCGCGCCGTGGCCGAGGTCTTCGACCTGCGCCCCGCGGCGATCATCGACGCCCTGCAGCTGCGCCGCCCGATCTACCGCCTGACGAGCAACTACGGCCACTTCGGCCGCGAGCTCCCCGAGTTCACCTGGGAGCGCACCGACAAGGTGGACGAGCTGAGGTCTGCCTGCGGCAAATAAGGCGCGTACGCCCCCGCTTGCGTTACGAAACGGGGGCAATTTGTCAAAAACGTTCGCCGTGCATGTTCGAAGGCGCACATTTATAGCGATCCCAAGCGCAATCACGTGCTTGGGATCGCGTTTTCCCAGGTCGCGCTTTTCCGTGGTCGTCGAACGTGCCGCGCGCGACATGCACAGCGAACGTTTTTTGACAAAATGGCGGGGTATTTTACGCAACTGGGCTTGAGGTGCTCCGGTTGGCCGCTTGACGTTGTTTGTAAGCGGCTACAAGAGGTCGTTGGGGTCGATGTCTATCGCGACGTTCACTGACTTGTCGGTTTTGCGGGCACGGAACAGGGGGAGCAGCACGGCTGAGATGTCGGCCTCGAGCGGCGCTTTCACCAGAATGTGCCAGCGGTAGGTCTTCTTGAGCTTCGCGAACACGCAGGGGCTCGCGCTGAGCACCTGCCAGTTTCCCGTGCCGTAGTCGCGCACGCGCGCTGCGATATCCTCGCGCAGGCGCTCGGCGCAAGTGCGCGTGGCCTCCTCGTCGGGGCCCCACACCAGCACGTTGGCCAGGTGCACGTACGGCGGGTACCCGAGCGCCTTGCGCTTGGGCAGCTCGTCGCGCAGGAAGAGCGCGCGGTCGTAGGCCGCCGCAGCGCGGATGGCAGGCGCGTTCGCCTCGTAGGTCTGCACCATCACGTGCCCCTCCAGGTGCGCACGGCCTGCACGGCCCGCCACCTGCTCCACGAGGTCGAAGGTGCGTTCGGCGGCGCGGTAATCGGGCAGGTGGAGCTGCGTGTCGGCGTTGATCACCCCCACGAGCGTCACGTCGTCGAAGTCGAGCCCCTTCGCGATCATCTGCGTTCCGAGCAGCACGGCCACGGGCGCTGCGGCGAACTCCTCGAGCAGCTGCTGGTGTGCGCCCTTTCGCGACGTGGTGTCGGCGTCCATGCGGATGATGGGGCAGCCCCCGGGAAGCTCCCAGTCGGCGATGAGCGCCCGCAGGTCGTCCTCGACGCGCTGGGTGCCCGCACCGAACTTGCGCAGGTAGGGGCTGCCNNTGGCAGATGAGGAAGTTGCCCCGCTCGTGGAACGTGAGCGATGTGGAGCACGACGGGCAGCTGGGCACGAACCCGCAGTCGCGGCAGAGCACGAACTTCGCGAAGCCGCGCTGGTTGAGCAGCAGCACCGCCTTGTGCCCTGCGGAAAGCTCGCCGCGTAGCGCCTCGGTGAGCTGTTTCGAGAACATCGACCTCGACCCGCCCTTGAACTCGGCGGCCATGTCGACGACGGTCACTTCGGGCATCGGGCGCCCGTTCGCGCGCTCGGGCAGCCTCACCTGCGTCCACTTCGGGTCCTTGGCCGCGGCGTAGAGGCTCTCGATCGACGGGGTTGCCGACCCCAGCACGACGGCCGCGCCTGCGCGGCGGGCCATCCACACGGCCACGTCGCGCGCATGGTAGCGCGGCGCGCTGTCCTGTTTGTAGGAGCCCTCGTGCTCCTCGTCGATGACGATGAGTCCCAGGTTGCGCAGCGGCGTGAACAGGGCGCTGCGCGCACCCACGACCACGCGCGCCTCGCCCGAGCGCACGAAGTCCCACTGGTCGTAGCGCTCGCCTGCGCTCATACGCGAGTGCATGACGGCCACCCGGTCGCCAAACCGACCACGGAACCTCGCCACTGTTTGCGGCGTTAGCGAAATCTCGGGCACCAGCACGCAGGCGGTCTTACCCTGCGCGAGAACCGCCTCGATGGCTTGCAGGTACACCTCGGTCTTGCCGCTGCCGGTTACGCCGTCAACTAATACGACGGATCCGTCGGCGCGCTCGCAAGCTCTCGAGATGGCGGAAAGGGCTTCTTGCTGGCCCTCGGTGAGCCGCATGCGAGGCATGCCTTCTGTCGCGGGCCTCGGCGGCCGCTCCGTGGCAGGAGGCATGCCCCGCATACGGCGGCGGCGCTCTATGGCGATGACCCCTTTTTCTGCGAGCGACTTGAGGGCGCTCGCCACGTTGCCGTACTCAAGCGTTAGCTCGGCGGCTCTTAGTTCGCCGCCTTGTAGGGCTGATAGGATCTGTGCTTGTTTGACGGCGTTTTTTCTTGGCTCGAAGTCGGCCGCGGCCGGCCCCAGCTTAACCCAGCGGTCGTCGACTTCTCCTACCGTCGGCTGCTCGAGTCGCCAGTAGCCGCCTTGGGCCCTCACCATGCGCGGCACTCCGCCGGGCGGGGTAAACAGGCGAACGCAGGCCGAGAGCGGGGCGATGTAGCGCTCCGAGAGCCATCGCGCGCACGCGGCGCCTTCCTCGTCGAAGTACGACGAGCTCACCGCGCGCTTGATGAACTTCAGCTTTGCAGGGTCGAGGCCGCCGGGGATCTGCTCGCCATCGCAATCGAGGAGCTCCACGACGAAGCCGACTGCCTGGCGGTTGCCGAAGGGCACGACCACCGCGCAACCGACCTCGATGGGGTAGTCGCCTTCGTCCACCTCGTCGGGCACGCGGTACGTGTACGGCACGTCGAGCGCCTGCGTGGGAATGTCGAGTATGACGGAAGCGAGTTTCATGGGCACGAGTATATAGCACGCCCACTTCTACGGGGAATTTTCTACAACGTGCTCAAGTGGATAATCGTCGAGAAGAGATGCGATACTCTGGCGTACAATGAAACTGCTCATCTAGCCGTTGGGTTTCTTAACAACGCGAAAGCGCGTCCGCCAAAAAGGGAGGGCGCTCAGTAGGGACGGCGGGAAGGGAGACCGCATGTTAGGTAAGAAGATGGTTGCGGCTGCGGTTTCGGCCATTATGGTGTGTAGCCTCTCGTTCCCCTCGCTTGCGTTCGCCTCGGTGAAGGTCGATGAAACCGAGCTCGCTCAGGGCGAGAACGCGGTCGGTGGCGGCACGGCGACCCTAGCTGGCTCGTCGCTCGATATGGCGGGGGTCGTTGCCGAGACTTTCTATGCCGACGAGGATCTGAGCGTGAACTTCAATGGCGGAAACGACATCGAAGACGCGGTCATTGCGGGTTCGGCGTCAGTTGAGATGAACTTCTCGGGCGAAAACGAGGTCGAGGACATCACCGCAACAGAGCAGGCCTCGCTGACGGTTAACGCCAACGGCCACAACGATTTCGAGGATTTAAATGCTAAAGGTAATTCAAACGTCACGGTAAACGTTACCGGCGAGAACAGCTTCGAGTCCATCGATGGGCGCGACAATGCGAGCATCGTCGTGAAGGGCACAACGTGCCAGATGCGTGACGTGATCAACCTTGGCGAAGGCGAAAAATATGCCGCAATCGGCACTGAGAACGGCAAGCTGACGATTGACCATGTCACCATTAATCTGATGAGCAAGGGTGCGTATGTTGGCTCCACAGACAGCGACGTTGTCATTGACACTTCGAAGATTGCCAGGCAAGGCGACAATGACGACAGCTCCATCGATGCCCAGCAGGGGACGATGAAGATCTTCGAGTCGGTCATCGACATCAAGGGGACGATTTTCGCAAAAGGGAAGATGACCATCGAGCATTCGGACGTGAAGGTCACGAAGCCCGCTGGCTCGATTTACGACAAGATCCCCCGCGTGCACTCGAGTACCGGCATCGAGCTGATTCGCGAGAAAAACGGCGAAGTCATAAAGGGCGTGAGTTGGGGAGAAGACGACTGGCACCTTGACACGGGCGACGGTGATACGGTTGACCTCAAGGCAGATGGCAAGCCCGCCTACTACAAGTGCTCTGACTCCGACAACGAGGGCAGCGTCGTGAAGGCGATGCCGAAGACTGCAGATGAAACGAGCGTGTTCCCGCCGATCGTGGCCGCTATCGCAAGTGCCGCGCTCGCCGCGTTCGTGTCGAGGCGGATGTCTGGCGTGGGCGCCGACACGAACGGCGTGCGCTTCTAACGGCTTGGCTAACTGGAGATGTCCCGGAGTCGATAAGGGGAGCGAAGAGCATGGAATCTACCCGCGGCCCAGTAAGTTACAAGTAGTGAACACTTTGCGAATCGATGCTGCGCCGCTTGAACAAAGAGGGCGATTTATGATATTCTCTTTGGCTGTATCTTTGCGCCCAAATGGCGTTTAGGTCGTGAATTTAACGGCTTTTCGAAAGGAAGTTCGCGTGGCTGAAGCCCCAGAGAAGACCGAAGTAAAGACAAAGAAATCCACTACAAGGAAAAAGGCGGCGACGAAGAGCACCAAGGCAGCCAAGAAGGCAGCAGAAGAAACAGCGGAGACAACGGCAACAGAGGTTGAGGGCGAGGAGAAACCCGCCAAGAAAACTGCGGCCAAGAAGCCCGCTGCAAGCAAAGCTGCAGCCAAGAAGCCTGCTGCGAAGCGCACCACCAAGGCGAAGAAGCCGGCGAAAGCTGCCGAAGCTGCTCCCGCCGAGGAAGTCGCCGACGAGCCCGTAGCCGAGAAGCCCGCCAAGGCCAAGAAGACCTCTACGCGCAAGAAGAGCACTGCGAAGAAGGCCGATGCTGCTCCTGCCGAGGAAACCGCCAAGGACGAGGCTCCCGAGAGCGCCGAGGAAGCGGCTCCCAAGCCCAAGAAGACCACGAAGCGCAAGAAGAGCACCACGACGAAGAAGGCTGCCGAGGCCGAAGCCGAGGAGGCTGCCGCCCAGGAAGAGCCTGCTCCCGCCGTGGCGGCAGAGCCCGAGGCTGCTGCTGTCGAGGACGAGTTTTCCGACGATGACGACGTCGACGATGCCGGCGAGGCCGACAAGGGCGTTGCCGAGCTCGAGAAGAGCGGCGACAACGTGCAGGTGGAGGAAACCGAGGAGGAGCTGCTCGAGGGCATTCCCGAGGAGGAGCTCAAGGCCGCAAGCGACGTGGCGCTTCCCAAGGTGACCTCGCGCAACAAGGTGAAGGCCGCGCGCCGTCGCAACGCCGACGCGGGCGTTACCATGCTCACGGGCGATCCCGTTCGCATGTACCTCAAGGAAATCGGCAAGGTCCCGCTGCTCACGGCAGCCGAGGAGATCGACCTGGCCATGAAGATCGAGGCCGGCGTGGCCGCGACGGCCGAGATCGAGGCCGCCGAGGAGGAGGGCCGCGAGCTCGCACGCCGCGAGATGCGCCGCCTGAGCCGTATCGAGCAAGTGGGCCTCGACGCCAAACAGCAGCTCATCGAGGCCAACCTGCGCCTCGTGGTGTCCATCGCCAAGCGCTACGTGGGCCGCGGCATGCTGTTCCTGGACCTTATCCAGGAAGGCAACCTGGGCCTGATCCGCGCCGTCGAGAAGTTCGACTACAAGAAGGGCTTCAAGTTCTCCACGTACGCCACGTGGTGGATCCGCCAGGCCATCACCCGCGCCATCGCCGACCAGGCGCGCACCATCCGCATTCCGGTGCACATGGTGGAGACCATCAACAAGCTCGTGCGCATCCAGCGTCAGCTGCTGCAGGAGCTGGGCCGCGAGCCGACTCCCGAGGAGATCGGCGAGCAGATGGGCCTCACGGCCGAGCGCGTGCGCGAGATCCAGAAGATCTCGCAGGAGCCCGTGTCGCTCGAGACGCCCATCGGCGAGGAGGAGGACAGCCAGCTCGGCGACTTCATCGAGGACGACGCCGCCGTGGTGCCGCCCGACGCCGCCAGCTTCAGCATGCTGCAGGAGCAGCTGACGAAGGTGCTCGACGGCCTGGCAGAGCGCGAGCGCAAGGTCATCAGCCTGCGCTTCGGCCTGGAGGACGGCCATCCGCGCACGCTCGAGGAGGTCGGGCGCGAGTTCGGCGTCACCCGCGAGCGCATCCGCCAGATCGAGAGCAAGACGCTGGCCAAGCTGCGCCATCCGTCGCGCTCGTCGAAGCTCAAGGACTACCTGGAGGACTAGCGGGTGGAACTCGAATTCTTTGCGAGCTGTTTGCCGGGAATCGAGCAGGCGCTTGCTGCTGAGCTCAAGTCATTTGGAATCGAACGCGTGCGCCCCCTTGGCGGGGGCGCCGCGTTTTTCTGTGCGCCCGAAGCGGCTATGCGCGCGTGCCTGTGGTCGCGCCTGGCGTCGCGCATCATGCTGGTGCTGGGGCGCGTGAATGCGGGCGATGCCGACCTGTTGTACGCCGGCGCGTACAACATAGCCTGGGAGGACGTGCTCTCGGAGGGCGCCACCATGGCCGTGCGAGCGCACGGCACTAACGACAGCCTGCGCAACACGCGGTTCACCGCGCTCAAGGTGAAGGACGCCATCGTCGACCGCATGCGCTCGAAGCGCGACAGCAGGCCGGACGTCGACACCGCCGCCCCGCGCGCGTCGATCGATGTGCGCGTCCGCGACCGGCGCGCCACCATCTCGCTCGACTTCTCGGGCGAGGCGCTCAACCATCGCACCTACCTCGCGCCCGACGACAAGGAGGACGCCGCGCTCGCGTGCTCGCTCGCCGCGGCGACGCTCGCACTGTCGGGTTGGGCAGAACTGGCGCAGCGGGGCGCCGCGTTCGTCGACCCCGCCTGCCGCGACGGCGTCATGCTGGTGGAGGCCGCTTGGATGGCCTGCGACCGCGCGCCCGGCCTCAAGCGCGCGAAATGGGGGTTCACGGGTTGGTCGCAGTTCGCCGCAGCGCATGGGAGAGCTTGCTGGAAGAGGCGGCAGACCGATTCGCACGAGGGCTCAAGCGCTTCGGCGGGTCTGCAACCGCACCCGACGAGCGGCCCGACGCCAACCGCGTGCGCCTCGTGGGCGCTTCCACTTCGTCCCCCCTCATCTCTCGCGCGCGCAACCATGTGCGCCATGCCGACGTGCGCTCCGTTGCGAGCGTGGAGCTTTGCGATGCGGCGGAGATGCCCGGCTTCGTGAGGGACCACAAGGCGCTCTCGCATGCGCCCGTCGCGCTGGTCGCCAGTAATATCGACGCTGTGGCCCGCACCGACGCATCCGCGTACATACAGGCGGACGAGGCCGTGTTTGCGGCGGCGTGCGCGACGATGCACGCGGGTTCGCGCTTCGCAGTCGTCGGAGCCCAGGACGTCCGCGCGCGCTTCGCCGATGCGCCCACGGTGTCGTGCAAGGTCGGCCGCGGCCGCGTGGAGGCCCGCATCGAGGTGTTCGAGGGACGGCCTGCCGGCGCGACGGTCGTGGAGGTCCCCGATTCCGCAGGCGGCGCACC
>CACWWI010000183.1 GCA_902764575.1 uncultured Coriobacteriaceae bacterium | reverse complement strand
GTCTGGATGCCGTCATCGTTTGGTATAGCTGGCCGAAGCACCCGCCACCGAGCTGGAGGTCTCTTCGACCGTGTAGCGATAAGGCTGACCCGAATCGTTTTTCGGGTTGATTGCCAAAGCTAGTGCAGCTTCGGCAGGGTAAGCGCAGCTGACAGAGTAGGTGCAGGGAAATTGCGCCGTTCTCGGCGTTGCGGGATGAGTTTTTGGCGCAGTCAGTGCAGGAGGCCGACCGGTCGGCACCGTTTCGCGGCACGTCTCATGGCGACCGCACCGTCCTGTGCCAGACTTAGTGCAGCCTTCCGGTTGGTCCTTGTCCCCGCCCGCGCGCGCCGCCCGTGCGTGCCTTGCCTGTCAGCGTCTGGTGCCGTCGCGTTCTCGCTGTGTTTCGTCAACCTCTCGTTTCACAAAACAGCATCCGTTCGTTTCACACGTCAGCGTGAAGATTCTTCACGCACGAGCGTCGCCCTGGCACCAATCCTTTCTTCTCCTACAACTCCCCGCGCATGAGCGCGTGTTTGACCCTGTACGACTCCCTGTCGTAGGTGACGAGCCTGCCGTGGTGGACGATGCGGTCCATCATCGCCTTGGCCATGTCGTCGTCGGCAAAGATCTCGCCCCATCTGGAGAACTCGATGTTGGTGGTGAGGATGAGCGCGATCCGCTCGTAGCACATCGACACCACCCGGAACAGAAGCCTTGCCCCGTCGGGATCGGTGGGAAGGTACCCCCACTCGTCCAGGATGATGAGGTCGCACCTGCCGAGCTTCCTGAGCGCGTCCTGTGTCGTCCCCTCCCTATTCGCACGCCTCAGCTCGCTTACCAGCTCCGCCGTCGACCAGAACGCGACTTTTCTGCCCTCGCCGCAGGCGAGCAGCCCCAAGGCTATCGCGGTATGGGTCTTGCCATTGCCCGATCCTCCGAAGAGCACCAGGTCCTCGTGGGCGTCGATGAAGGCAAGCGAGAGCATGTCGTCCCTCGTGAAGCCGCGGGGAAACACGATTCCCGACCATTCGAAGCCATCGAAGCCCTTCTGCGAGGGAAAGTTCGCCTGCCGCTTGAGCCGCGCTATCCGGCTTTGGTGCCTGAGCGCGTACTCCCTTGCGAGCGCATCCTCGAAGAACGCGAACTGCCCATCGGTGGCCGTCTCGGCCACGTAGCGCATCGTCGCCTTCGACAGCAGGATGGAGCCACCCTCGCGCTCGGCGCACTTCAGCCTCTCGTAGCGCGCATCAACCTTCTGCGGCAGCCTGGCCATCCCGATCGCCTCCCCTGAGCATGAAGCCGTCGTAGTCGGCGAGCCTGGTGCCCAGCTCGCGCGCTGCCTTGGCCCTGGTGCCTTGCGCGCGGATCCTGGCGCAGCACATCTCGACATCGGCGGGGCGCATCTTGCTGGTGGCCCGCAGCGCCTCGGAGAACGCCTGGGCGGTGATCCCCATACCATAGGCTTGTGCGAGCCTAGAGATCACCTTGACCTGGCCTTTCAGCTCGTCGGTCGCCATGGAGCCGAAGGCGTCCCTCACATCCTCGTCGAACAGCGCGCACACGCTGGACTGCATGAAGGCGCGCGTCTTCATCGAAAGCGGTTCGAGCAGTGCCAGCGGGTCCTCATCGGAGGTGAAGAGCTTGCCGGAGCGCCTGCGGTAGGTCCTTAGCGGCGTCCCGTCAGGGGCGTCTATCTCCACCGTGAAGGCGCGCACGCCCACCGTGAGCGAAACGCATGCGAGCGAGGGCGACGCCAGATAGCGATGGCAGCCGTCCAAGGTGATCCTTCCGTAGCCGTCGGTCGTGCACGACGCCCACCTGACGACGTCGAAGGGCTTTTTCGGAAGAGGCAGGAGATGCGCCTTGTCGACCTGGAAGAGGGTGGCCCAGCTGAGTCCCTTCTCGTAGTGGAGCTGCTCTTCGGAGTGGGCGTCAAGCGTCTCGGCAAGCCCTCGGTTGTAGTCTTGAAGGTCGCCCACCTCGGGCACGGGCACGAAGAAGTTCCTCCTGGTGTAGCCGACCTTGCCCTCGACGTTTCCCTTCTCCTTGCCGGCGTTCGGGTTGCAGAAGCGGGCCGTGAAGCCGTAGTGCAGCCTGAGCCGGCGGAAGAGGTCGGACTCCACGATCACGTCGCGCCACCTCCTCCCGGCCTCGGTGGCGTTGTCGAGCACGATGACGGGGGGAACGCCCCCGATGCGCTCGAAGCAGTCCTTGAGCCCCTGACAGACACAGACGTCCTTCTCGTCCGCGAAGACCTCGCACACCTCATGGTTGGAGTACGGAAAGGACATCGGCAGGTAGTGCATCCTTGCCCTGCCGCCGCCGAAGGCATAATCGAAGTCGGCCTGCCCGAAGTCGACCTGCATGGTGCCCGGGTCCCATCCGAGCCTCACCGACTCGCCCCTCGGCCCCTTGGAGCGAATCTCCTTCATGTAGCGCTGCACCGTGGAGTAACTGCCACTAAAGCCATGCTCCGCGCGCAGCCTCTCGAAGACGCGCTTGGCCGTGTGGCGCTGCTTGTGGTAGCAGTGGCGGTCCTCCTCGAGCATCTCGCCGATGAGGGCCTTGTAGGGATCGAGCTTGCTCGGGTGCTCCGAGGCCTTGGGCCTTTGGGGCGAGAAGTCGTCTTCCTGAGCGTACTTCCTGATCGTTGGGTACGACACTCCGAGGGTCTCCTTCACCTCCGTCGGCGTATAGCCATCCGCGAGCATGTCGCGTATCCTCTCTATCTGGGACATGTCCAGCATCTTCCTTTCCTGCCTCTCGATCCGTGGGTTGGGCCCTGCGAATCGAGCATGGCAATGTGTGCGGTGCCAGGACGTGTCCCTCTTGCTTATCTGTGAAACTTTTTCATGCTCACGAGTGAAAAGCCGCTCTGCTTTTTTGTGCAATTAGGAGGCTATCAAACACAAGGCAAGCGACATCCAGCATGTCCAGGCGCACGTACGCGCCCTCGGACTGGCTTGATTAGAGGTTACTAATTGCCCCGGACACAAATTGACAGCTGACCGCTGCCATACGGCAGCTAACGCTTCCGCTCGGGGCTTGCGAGAGCGACGCTGGCGGCCTGCTTGTTGATGAGGATCTTCCTGCCTACGCGTTCGTGGGGGAGCCTCCCGCTCTCGATGAGACGGTAGACCCTTCGCCTGTCGACTTGGAAGTAGAGCTCAACTGCTCGCACGTCGAGCCAGATGTCCGAGTCGGGCATCGATGAGTTGGCGAGCGAAAGCCTGTCAAGGTCCGCCTTGCACCGCGGGTGCAGGCGGTCCTCCTTGATCGCCCTTCTGATTGAGGCGTCTATCCCGGACATCTCGTTCCCCCTCGTCATGAAGTTGTCCCGTAAGGGGAGGGCGGTCCCTTTATAGAGCCTGGAGATGTCTGCTGCACGCTGCATGGGATGACCAACTATCACGTGCAATCAGACGGTATCCGCATCACAGAACCTGCACGATTGTTGCCCCAGAGAAACTGCCGAGTTTGCGCAGTTCAAGCACGCTGCTTGTGGCCACTTGTGGCCAGTTTGTGGCCATAGACAAAGAAAAAGGTCAGGGGAATTACACCCCTGACCTGCGATTTCATGGTCGGGACGACTGGATTCGAACCAGCGGCCTCACGGTCCCGAACCGTGCGCGCTACCAAACTGCGCCACGTCCCGACATAGTGCCATATGTCAACTCTCCGGAGGGCACGTCTCCGGTGTCTCCGAACGACCGCCTGCGAACTCCAGTCGACCGTCCATCGACGCCCTGCGAATCGGTTAAGCGGCAGCGCCGCAAACCCGTTCCGCGCGGGTTTTGTGGCCACTTTTGTGGCCACAATGTGGCCAGCTTGTGGCCAA
>CACWWI010000182.1 GCA_902764575.1 uncultured Coriobacteriaceae bacterium | reverse complement strand
GGGGGCTATCCCCGTTGCCTCTCTTTTATTAGAGGGTGAGGAACTGGCGGGCGGTTTCGGCGGCGGCTTCGGCGCTGGGGGTGAACGCATCGGCTCCGATGATACCTGCGGACGACTCGTCGGCGGCAGCGCCGCCCACCATCACGAACAGCTGGTCGCGAAGCTTGGCCTTCCTAAAGGCATCGACCACCTCGCGCGCGTTGTCCAGGAGCTCGGATTGGTTCACCGAGAGCAGGATAAGGTTGCAGTTGGGGTTGTTCTTGACGTGCTCGACGAAGAGCTCGGGCGGGACCTCCGTGCCCAGGTCGGCAACGGTGATGTCGCGGCTCTCGAGCATGATGCGCACGAGGTTCTTGCCGATGTCGTGGGCGTCGCCCTCCACCGTGCCGATGGCCGCCGTTCCCGAAACCGGCCGCTCGTCCTCGACGGCGATGTGCGGTTGGAGCACTTCCATCGCCAGGTTTGTGGTGGCCACGGCCGACATCATGTCGGTCATGTACGCGTCGTCTTGCTGGAATGCGTCGCCGATGGCGTTCATGCCCGTGAGGAGCCCGCGGTTGAGCAGATGATGTGCAGAGATGCCGAGCTCGAGACCGTACTCCACGAGCGGGACGATGTCCTTCATGCCGCCACGGCGCACGGTGGCGCTGATCTCATCGAGCACCGATACGATGCGCTCGGCCGCGAGCTCCGATTTGCTGACCGTGCGCTCCTGGTCTGCGGGGAAGTGCGCCTTCAGTCCGTCGAGGATGGGGGCGAGCCTTTTCTCCTGGGACGAGAGGTAGGCCAGCCCGATTTTGTCGCGCATCGCGTCCTCGAGGGGGATTTGCACGGCTGAGTGGGAGGACGGCGGCAGGAACCCGTCGTCGTACACGACCACGCCCTCGTCCATGAAGGCGGCTACGATGGCGGGGACGCCGGGGATGAGGTCGGCTATGTCGGTGCCGTAGGATTCGAGCTCGTCGCGAATAGCGTCCGCCGCCACCGAGACGGTGCCGCGTGGGCTGAGCCAGACGGTCTCGTCGCGCAGGTCGGCTACTTTGAGGGCGACGCGCCTCGCGAGCCGATGGTCGATGGGGACGAACGCGGATTGGCCGGCCGACGAGAGCTCGGCGAACCGAAGCGCCGACGGGGCGTTCGCCATGGCTGCATCGGACGTGGACCAGAAGTCGATGACGCCCTCGCGCAGGAGACGGATCGGGTTCGAGGGGCCCATTGGTATGAGCGAGAAGCTCAAGGCCGATTGCGCCACGTTGAGCAGGAACGAGATGGTGTCGCGCGAGGAGTCGTCGACGCCCACGCGTATCGTGCCCGCTGCGGTTCCCTTCGCCATGGCGCGCGCCAGGCGCACGGTCTCGTCGTAGTTGGCGACTATCCCTTTGAGCGCTTCGTGCAGGAACGCGCCTTCGGCGGTGAGCGACGTGCCGGTGCGCGTGCGGTTGAACACCTTGAAGCCCAGCTCGTTCTCGATCACTTTCAACTGATAGGTGAGGGAAGGCTGGGTGACGTGCAGCTTCTTCGCAGTGGTCGTCATCGACTTGCTCTCGGCAAGCACGAGCATCATGCGCATCTGCGCTATGTCCACGCCTTCACCTCCCTCGGTATACAGAGCTTCAAACTTAGAAATTGTACCGCATGGACGGGCGTGCGGTACAATTCACGGGTTAGAAAACGGTTCATCGGGACAGCGGGGCTGCCCCCATCCCGCCCGAAATCGATTCGAGGTAGGTGCCATGTCTGTGAAGAAAACAGCCGCCATCGCGGTGTGCAAGGCGAGCTACAAGGCGATGCGCCTGATGGGGCGCACGGCGCGTGCGCTTCCTGGCAAGCTCGCGCTCGTGATCGACCGCAACATAATCCGCGAATTGGGCGAAGGGCACAAGACTATCGTCATCACCGGAACGAACGGCAAGACGACTACCACGCACATGGTGCAGCAGGCCATCATCAACACGTACGGTGGCGCTGCATACGATCCCACGAGCACGAACCTGGAGCAGGGCATCGCCACGACGCTTTGCCTCGACAGCACGCTGGGGGGCAAGCGCAGGAACGACTGGGCGGTTATCGAGAGCGACGAGGGGTCGACCAAGACCTTCCTCCCCGCGATGCTGCCGCAGGTGCTCGTCGTCACGAACCTCTATCGCGACCAGGTCGACCGCTATCCCACGTGGACGACCGCGCGCGACTACATCATCGAGGCTATCAAGGGCTCGCCCGACACCGTGCTCGTGCTCGACGCCGACTGCCAGGTGACAGCCTCCATCGCCGATGCCGTTCCCAACAAGGTGGTCTGGTTCGGCATGGAGTGCGACCCCTACGACGAGGGCGTTGCCGACTTCGACGAGGAGGTCGCCTGCATCAAGTGCGGGCAGCCGCTCGAGTTCAAGCGCCGCTCGTTCGCGCACTTGGGCGATTTCGCGTGCCCATCGTGCGGCTACGCCCATCACGAGGCCGACATCGCCATCACGGGGGTCGCCGACAAGCGCGAGAAGAGCTGCGAGATCACGGTGCGCGTGAACGGCATGTCGCTGCACTTCCCGGTGAACGTGCGCGCCGGCTACGACCTGTACAACGCGGCGGCTGCGCTGGCTGGCCTCGTGACGCTCGGCGTTCCGATCGACCAGGCGGGCGCCGCGCTCGCGCACTTCGCGCATGCGGCGCACCGCTTCGAGATCTTCGACGTCGACGGCGTGGAGGCGCGCCTGCTGCTCATGAAGAACACGGCCGGCTGCAACCAGCTGCTCAACATGCTCGTCTCGGAGGAGAACCCGTCACAGAACCTTATATGTATGCTTGGCAACGAGATCATGGACGGCGTCAGCACGGAATGGATAGAGGGCGTGCGCTGGGAGAAGCTCGTCGGCCCGGAGACGCGCATCGTCGTGGGCGGGCCGTGCTACGAGGACATGCGCGCCAGCCTGCTGCGCGCCGGCGCCAACGAGGCCAACATGCGCGTGCAAACCGACTACGCCGCCCTCGTCCGCGACATAGCCGCCATGCCCGAACCCGTAACCGTAATAGCCAACTGCTCCACCATAGAAGCCCTCCGCCTAGAACTAGTAAAGAACTACGCCCCCATAGACTACTGGGCCGAATAAAGGCGTAAACTCACTCGTCCGTCCTCGCCTGCGGGCGTACGGGACCGTCTGCGTTTCGATTCTCCAGCCGTTTTCCGGGCGCCACCATTGGCGGTTTATTCACTTGTGCGTATAGGTTGATGTGGACTCGGTCACTTCAACATTTTCTAGACCGCTGATTGCTAGAGCCAGTTCTACGTCCTCGATGTTTGCAGATGCTGCTGGACCAATAGTGACCGAGACGAGCACCTCATCGAACTTCGGCGGTCTGATTTCCACAAAAGGAATGAGCTTGCCGGAAGCGGCCCTGACGTTGACCGCTATATCGCTAAGAAGGCCACCTGCTTCTTGAGATATCAGTGAAAGCTCCTGATCGCGCGAATGGTCCTCGAGCCTGAGAACCATTCTCCACTCGCGCTCCTCCTCAAACGAAATGAATCGGCATCCAGGCTGTCGACCCAGTGCCCTGGATCGCTGACCGCCATAGCTCTTGCCAGGAGTTCCTCGGACACGCTAACCATTGGGCAAGCGCTTACGGCGCGGCGAGCGTAGCGCGCCTGGCCCCAGCCAAGGGCGGACGATTGAGGGGACTGGCGATTTGCCCAATGGAAGTGTGCTTGCTTTGTGGCAAACGCACAATGTGCACTTGGCCAAAATGAGGTTTACTACTCAGCTGAGATACAATAAACATTCTCTATGACCGTACGAGGAAAGGGGTGGTTCGGTTGGAGAACAGGTTCAAGGACG
>CACWWI010000181.1 GCA_902764575.1 uncultured Coriobacteriaceae bacterium | reverse complement strand
TCGCGTAGGCCTTGATGTGCCCGACGATTCCCCCTGCAGATTCCACGTGCTGGGCGACGGACTTCAACGCCTCGACGAGCACCTCGAACGTCGCAGCCGGGCCTGATTGCGCGTATATGGTCGCCGATACGGTCGCGGCTTGGTCGTGTACGTGCGATTCCAGGACCGCCGTACCCCACCTGCACTCGACCTCTCGCTCTGCGGCATGATCGTGGTGGTGCCCATGGTCGTGATCGTGCGCATGCGCATGCTCGTGATTGTGGTCGTGGCACCCGCAGGTGCAATCGGGGCCATGCTCGCTGTTCTCGTTCACCATGCTAATCCCCCAATACCGTATCGAGCAACGCTGCGTCGACGGGCTCGCTTGCGCTCATGTGAACGATGGGCACATCCTGGTTGATCGCATGCACGTCGGCGTCGATTTCGGCGAGCGCCTCGGCTTCGACCAAGTCGACCTTGTTCACGCACACGATGTCTGCCGGCTCCACCTGGGCGGTCAGCAAGATCTGCAACGCTAGCTTGATGCGCTGCCAGCGCGACGCATCCACGAGGGTCACGACGCGGACGGGATAGCCGCCGTACTTGCGCAGGTTGTTCGCCATGGAATCGGGCGTGGCCATGCCCGTCGCCTCGAGGATGACCAGATGCGGGTCGAGCTCCTCTTCGAGCTTGCTCAATGCCGGAATCAGCTGGCCGATGAGCGTGCAGCACACGCATCCCGACAGCATCTCGGTCACCGAATAGCCCGCCTCCTGGATTATGTTCGAGTCGACGGACGCCGAACCGATCTCGTTCTCGACGATGGCGATGCGGAAATCCGCGCCTTCCCGTTGCCGCAGGCGCTCGATCATGCGCACGAGCACGGTCGTCTTCCCCGAGCCGAGAAAGCCGCTCAGGATGATGACCTTCGGCTTTGTTCCCATACGTTCCTCCATCTTGCATTGCCCAGCGCCTGAAGAGCGCTCAATCAGTAGTGGCTATACTTTATCTTATCGGTGTGGAAGTCAATTCGCATCATGCTGCGCACCGAAGACTCCCGCTCAGCGTGAACTGCGCGCAATATCTGCCTCCCAAACGCCCTCCTTACAGTACAATGGCAGCATCTGCGCAAAGGGGGGGGTCTTGTGGAAAAACTGTTCAAGCTGCAAGAGAACGGCACGTC
The DNA here is from genome assembly GCA_902764575.1 of uncultured Coriobacteriaceae bacterium. Taxonomy (GTDB): domain Bacteria; phylum Actinomycetota; class Coriobacteriia; order Coriobacteriales; family Eggerthellaceae; genus UBA9715. The sequence continues at coordinate 2,710 of CACWWI010000181.1, read as the reverse complement.
GGTAAAGACCGAGATCATCGCCGGCCTGACCACGTTCATGACGATGGCCTACATCATCGCCCTGAACCCGAACATCCTCGCGGGCTACGGCCTCACCGACGGCGGCATGCCGTTGTGGAACGCAGTGTTCCTGGCAACGTGCCTCGCATCCGGCATCGCCATGATCTGCATGGCCTTCCTCGCCAACAAGCCCTTCTGCCTGGCGCCGGGAATGGGGTTGAACAGCTTTCTAGCGGTGGTCGTTGGGCAGATTGCCGTGCTGACCGGCGCTACATACGTCGCATCCTTCCAAGCCGCGCTCGTCATCGTGCTAGCCGAGGGCGTCGTGTTCGTGGTCCTCACGCTATGCAACATCCGCGAGATGATCGTGGGCGCCATCCCCTACGGCGTGCGCATGGGCATCGCACCGGCCATCGGCCTCATGCTGCTGAACATCGGCCTGGGCTCCAACGTGTTCATCGCCACCTTCAACGAGGAAGGCGCCGTGGAGAACCAGTTCTTCGTGATGAAGGACTTCTTCGGATCCCTCACGGCAACGCACGCCGCCGAAACCATGACCACCGCCTACCCGACCATGGTCCTCGCGGTCGTCACGATGTTCGTCGGCTTGTTCGTCATCATCTTGCTGGCGCATCGCGGCGTGAAGGGAGCCGTCATCATCGGCATGCTCGTCGCTTCCGTCATCCACTGGGCCGGCCAGGCGCTGTTCCTGGGCACCGACCCCTTCGCGGGCCTTGCCACCGCCTCGTGGATCCCCGCGTTCAACGACATGTTCGAGCTCACGCTGTTCAAGTTCAACTTCGCGGGCTTCGTCGAGATGGGATGGTTCACCGCCATCACGCTCATCATCACGTTCTGCATGATCGACATGTTCGACACCATCGGCACCCTCGTGGGCACGGCGGCGCGCGCGGGCATGCTCGACACCGAGGGCAGGATGCCCCAGATGAAGGAAGCCCTGCTGAGCGACTCCGTCGGCACGGTCGTGGGCGCTTGCACCGGCACGTCCACCGTCACGACGTTCGTCGAGTCCGCTTCGGGTGTCGAAGCGGGTGGCCGCACCGGCCTTACGGCCCTCACCTGCGGCATCATGTTCCTGCTCTGCATGTTCATCGCCCCGCTTGCCGCCGTCATCCCCGCTGCCGCCACCTCCTCGGCGCTCATCTACGTGGGCATCGTCATGCTGTCGGGCCTCAAGCACATCGATTGGGAGAAGATGGAGCAGGCCGCCCCTGTGGCGCTCATGCTCATCGCCATGCCGATCTCCGGCTCGATCGGCCACGCCATCGGCATCGGCCTCATCACGTTCTCGGTCATCAACGTCTTTACCGGCAACGCGAAGAGGCAGTACGCCCTCACGTACATCCTGGCCATCATCTTCCTCGTCAAGTTCTTCTTGGTGGCCTAGGCGAGGCACCGCCGTCGGCAACCCGCCAATTTGGAAAATATGCGACGCAGGGGAGCAGGTACGCTCCCCTGTTTGGTCGTTTATGTATTACCCCCTCGTGTTAACCGTGGTATCATCAGTCGTTGGGCCCGCCGCTAACGGCTAGAAACACAGGAGGTGCGCGTGGAGTCCGCTACGAACGTGAACATGCTTCGCGGCTTTAAGAAGCTCGGCGCGAACATCGTCTTCTGCGCCGTCTGCATCGTCCTCAACTTCGTCGGCTCGCAAATCGCGACCGCGTGCAACCTTCCCCTGTACCTCGACAGCGTCGGCATCATCCTCGCGGGCGCCTGCGGTGGCTACATACCGGGCCTCGTGGTGGGCTACATCACCAACCTCATCACGAGCATCAACGACCCTGCCTCGGTGTACTGGTGCCTGACCAGCGTCCTCATCGGCGTCGGCGCCGCATTCTTCCAGAAGCTCGGCTGGTTCGACCGGCTGCGCACCGTGCCGCTCTGCATCCTGGGGTTCGCGCTCATCGGCGGCGGCCTCGGATCGATCATCTCCTACTTCCTGTACGGCCCGTTCGGAGGCGGCATTTCCACCCCGTTGGCGTTGTCGATCTACTCGGCGACGGGGCTCGGCGACTTCACGTCGCAGCTCTTCGCCGACATGGGCATCGACCTGGTCGACAAGGCGATAACCACCCTCATTGCCGTCTTGATCATGCACGTGCTGCCCGGCAAGGTGAAAGCCCTGCTCGATTTCAGCATCTGGCTGCAAACGCCCCTCGTGGGGCAGCAGCGCGTCGACACGAAGAAGACGGCGACGCGCGGCTTCTCGCTCAGGACCAAGATCGGCGGCATCGTCGTGGTTGTCATGGTCGTCATCGCCGTGGTCACCACCGGCATCAGCTTCGTGATGTTCAACCGCTCGAACATCGATGCGCAGGGCAAGATGGGCGAAGGCATCGCCAACCTCGCGTCCGAGAAGGTGAACCCCAACCGCATCGACAAGTACATAGAGCTCGGGGAGTCCATGCCCGGCTATTCCGAAACCGAGCGCTCGCTCGCCCATATCCGCGACAGCTTCCCCGACGTGCAGTACATCTACGTGTACCAGATTCGCGAGGACGGCTGCCATGTGGTCTTCGACCCCGACACCGCCGACGAGCCCGGCTCCGATCCAGGCGACGTGCTCGAATTCGACAAGGAGTTCGAACCCTACGTCGACGATCTGCTGGCAGGCAACCCCATCGACCCGATCATCTCCAACGGGGACTTCGGCTACCTGCTCACGGTGTACAAGCCGCTCTACGAC
>CACWWI010000180.1 GCA_902764575.1 uncultured Coriobacteriaceae bacterium | reverse complement strand
GCCAGCACGCCGCCGACGATGGTCAGCATGTTCAGCGCATTGTTGGCGCGCTCCTGCGCGGAAGCGGCGCTGCGGGACACGTCCTTGCTCTCGCTCGGCGCGGGCTCGGCGCCCTCGCCCACGACGCGGATCGCCGTCGCGCCGACCTCCACGAGGTCGCCCGCCGCGAGCTCGCGCGCCTCCGCGCCGAGCTGCACGCCGTTGACGTAGGTGCCGTTGGCGCTCGCGAGGTCGACGAGCGCGATGCCGTCGGGCTCGCGCTGCTCGAACAGGCAGTGGTTGCGCGAGAGCTCCTCGTCCGGGATGTGGATGTCGTTGGAGGACGACCGTCCGAGGCGCAGGCCCTCCTTCGGCACGGCGAAGCGCCGGCCGGAGAGCTCGCCGGACATGATCATCAGTTCTGGGCGTTTGGCCATCGGATGTCCTTTCGGGGGTTTACAGCATGCCGTCCATCGCCTGGGACAAGACCGGCCCCAGCAGGATGATGAACACGGCGGGGAATATGCAGAGCATCAGCGGGCCGAGCATCTTGGTCGGCGCCTCGTTCGCCAGCTTCTCCGCCCGGTCGAACCGGCGGCTGCGGAGCTGCTCGGACTGGATGCGGAGGATCGCGCCGATGGAGACGCCGAGCTCGTCGGCCTGGATGAGCGCGTAGGCGACCGACTTGAGGTCGGGCTGCTTGACGCGGTCGGCCATGTTGCGCAGGGCGTCGCGCCGCGAGGAGCCGACCTGGATCTCCTTCGTCATGCGCAGGAGCTCCTCGTTGAGCGGGTCGAGCTTGCGCGAGGCGCAGTTGCGCTGGAGCGCGCTGATGAAGTCCATGCCCGCCTCCACCGACAGCGTCAGGATGTCGAGCACGAACGGCAGCGCCTTCATGATCGAGAGGTGCCGCGCCCTGAGCGACTTGCGCAGCCACAGCATCGGCTTGAGGTAGAACAGCGCCACGCCCATCACGCACAGCGGCACGCAGCCGGAGTCGACGGGCGTGTCCGGCATCACCGCGCCGAGGATCACCACGAGCACGCACCAGAGCGAGCCGAGCGCGATCGGCACGAGGAACTTGAGCGCCACGAACTCGCGCCCGTTCAGCACCCCCTCGAAGCCCGCCGAGACGAGCATCTCGTCCGCCTGCGCGATCTGCCGGGCGAAGAGGGGCCGCGCGAGCAGTCCGTCGAAGTTGCCGACGAACGGCAGCAGCAGCTTGAAGACGAGCGGCAGCGACCGCTCCTGGCGCCGGCCGTCGGCCAGCGTCACGTACGTGACCTCGCGCGCCACGGACGCGATGTACCACCCGAGCCCCGCGGCGGCCACCGCCCACATGGCCATCAGGCCTATCTCCAGCAGCTTCACTTCGTCCTGCCCTCCCTCAGGTCGCCGGCGTCCCGCCGCCGGCCGGCGCGGACGGCGTCAGCACGCCGCCGCACGACCCCGGCTCGCCCGCGTACAGAATCATGCCCTCCGACACGCCGACGGACATCTTCCGCGGCGCGAGGTTGGCGACGAAGACGACCTCCCTGCCGACGAGCGCCGCGGGGTCGGGATAGGCCTGGCGAATTCCCGAGAAAATCGTGCGCTTCCCGAGGGAGCCCGCGTCGAGCGTGAACTTGAGGAGTTTCGCGCTCTTCGGCACGACCTCGCAGCTCTCGACGACGCCCACCCGGAGGTCGAGCTTCTCGAAGTCGGGGAACGCGACCTCGGGCTTGAGGGGCACGGCCTTCGCCTTGTTCTTGCTCGCGCGGCTCTCGTGCGCGACCTCGCCGGAGTCGGCCGGCTTCACCGTCGCCGCGGCGACCATCGCCTCGACCTGCTTCGCGTCGATGCGGCTGGCGAGGTACTCGTAGTCGCCGAGCGGCGTGTTCTCGCACGCCGCCGCGGCCGAGTCCCACGTCCACGACGTCTCGCCGAAGAGCTTCATCGCCTTGTCGGCGTAGGCGGGCAGGATGGGCTTGAGGTAGATCGCGAGGATGCGGAAGGCGTTGAGCGCCGCGGTGAGCGTCACGCGCGTCGCCTCCGCGTCGGTCTTCACCGTCTTCCACGGCTCCTTCCGGTCGAAGTACTCGTTCGCCGCGTCCGCCAGGCGGCAGATCTCGACGACGACCTGGTTGAAGCGGCGGTCCTCGTAGAACTGCGCGATCGTCGCGGACGCGCCGCGGCACCGCTCGACCAGCGCGCGGCCCTCGTCGTCCAGCGCGCCCAGCCGGCCGCCGAGCTTCTTCTGGAGCATCTGGCCGCCGCGCGAGGCGATGTTGGTGATCTTGCCGACGAGGTCGGAGTTGACGCGCTGGACGAAGTCCGCGAGGTTGAGGTCCATGTCGTCCGTCGTGCCGCCGAGCTTCGCCGCGTAGTAGTACCGCAGCGCCTCCGGCGGCAGGTGGTCGAGGTACGTGCGCGCGTTCACGAACGTGCCCTTCGACTTCGACATCTTCTCGCCGTTCACCGTGAGGAAGCCGTGCACGAAGATCTTGTCGGGCTGCTCGAACCCCGCGACGTGGAGCATCCCCGGCCAGAACAGGCAGTGGAAGCGGATGATGTCCTTGCCGATGAAGTGGTAGCGCTCGGCCTTCGGGTTCTGCCACCAGTCCTCGAACTTCTCGCCGTTCCTCTCGCACCAGTTGCGGAGCGAGGCGAGGTAGCCGATCGGCGCGTCGACCCAGACGTAGAAGAACTTGCCGGGGTGCCCGGGGATCTCGAAGCCGAAGTACGGCGCGTCGCGCGAGATGCACCAGCCGCGCAGGGGCTCCCTGAACCACTCGAGGAGCTTGTTCGAGACGTCGCTCGTCGTGTGCGCGGGGATCCACTTCTCGAGGTACGCGTGCTGGGGCTCGAGCTCGAAGTAGAGGTGCTCCGAGTCCCGGACGACGGGCGTGGAGCCGCAGGTGGTGCACTTCGGGCTTCCGAGCTCCTCGGCGCCGTAGGTCGAGCCGCAGTGGTCGCAGCTGTCGCCGTACTGGTTCTCCGCACCACACTTCGGGCAGACGCCCTTCACGAAGCGGTCGGGGAGGAACATCCGGCAGTGCTCGCAGTAGAGCTGCGGAGACGACTTCTTCGTGATGCCGCCCGACTTCTCCATCGCCGCGAAGATCTGCTCGGAGAACGCCTTGTTCTCGGGCGAGTTCGTCGTGTAGTAGTTGTCGAACGCGACCTGGAAGTCGGTGAAGTCCCTGAGGTGGATCGCGTGCGTACGCGCGATGAGCTCCTCGGGCGGGATGCCCTCCCTGCGCGCGCGGATCATCACCGGCGTGCCGTGCGTGTCGTCCGCGCAGACGTAGACGCAGTCGTGGCCGCGCATCTTCTGGAAGCGGACCCAGAAGTCGGTCTGGATGTACTCCACCAGATGGCCCAGGTGGATGTCCCCGTTCGCGTAGGGGAGCGCACTCGTGACGACGATCTTTCTCTTTTCGGGCATAGTTCTCCTAAATCAACCCGGATATTATAGCAAAAAACAAGATGCAGGGGGGGCGAAATGGCACACCCCCCGCGCATCAGCCTCGGGAGGCCGTGAGCGGCTGGCCGCGCTGCCCGAGCGAGTTTACCGGCGTGACGACGAACGTGACGGGGCCGGTGCCGAGCTCGTCCTTGGCGAAGAAGCAGACCTGCGGCGACTTGGCCTTCGCATGCTTCAGCGACTGGTTGAAGCCTTCCGCGAGCACCGTCTTCGTGCGCGCCAAGGAAGGTATAGCCCTTCCCCGTCCGAGCTTCGCTTGGCGTACCTGTATCAATGCTACTGTATAGATAAGCTCTTGTAGCCTCCTGCGAGAAACCGTCATTCCTTCCCTTTCTCCAGCTCTGGGAGGCGAATTAGCTCGCCGTCTTTTTGATAAAGCCGTACCCAGTCAATCCAATACTCGATTGGCAGCCTGTCGTTCGCCGTGATGCGC
>CACWWI010000179.1 GCA_902764575.1 uncultured Coriobacteriaceae bacterium | reverse complement strand
TCCCAGTTGTACTCCAGGTTGCCCTTCTGCGCCATGAGATTAACCAGTGGCTCGACCTTTTCCAGCGGCCACTCGCATGCCTCGGCGATCTGGGCCATGGTCATGGGGTTGCGAATGCCCATATGGTTTGCGATGTACGCCGTCTCCTCGGTGAAGATCGAGAGCAAGCCCCAGCACTCGGGGTCTTTCGGCGTGATCTTCTGGAAGCCGAGCTTTTTCGGGATACGGTCGACCATCATCTTCGCGAGCTTCATGGTCTCGGGCCGCGTGGCGGGGTCGATCTCCAGGGCCGGCGCCCAGGGGTCCATGGGGTTCTCGGGGCGGTAGGGCTTGCTGGGCCGCCAGACATAGTTTTGCTCCCAGAGCTCGGGATGCTCGCTCTCCTCCTTCGACCGAGCCGATTCGGGTCGGTCGAACACCTCCACGATCGTGTTTCCCTGGTTGCGTTTGGGGCTGCGGTTGCCTTCCCCATGCTCGGTTTCGGGCGTCGCCCAGTGCTGTGTTGCCATGTCTCTCTCTTTCGCCGCGTTTTCGACGTGCTGTTGTGCAAATTGGTTCCGCACATTAATCGACGGCGACCATCACGTCGGTGGCCTTGATGACGGCGACGGCCTTGCCGCCCTCTTTCAGGCCGAGGGCGTCGATCGACTCGTTGGTGATGGAGCCGCAGATCTTCATGCCGTCAACATCCTCGATGGTCACATGGCCGTTCACGGCACCTTCCTTGACCTTCACGATCTTGCCCTCGATTTGGTTGCGGGCGCTGATGCCCTCAATCTTCTGCGTGGCGAACATCACGTTCGTGGCCTTGATGACGGCGTAGCACTCCTTGCCCTCCTCGAGGCCGAGCGCCTTAACGCTGTCCATGGTGATGTCGGCTTTCAGACCGTTGTGGTTGCCGCGGCTAATGACCACGACGGCGTTCACAGCGCCTTCCTTCACGGCCTTGACGGTGCCCTTGATCTGGTTGCGTGCGCTAATCTTCATGCTGCTTTCCTTTCTTGTTTGGAGCGGCTCTTTCGCCGCCTTCCCGTTTTCTCGCAACGGCTTGCAGTATGTGCCTGCCTGCCGGTAAAACCTACGCGCTGGCTTCTCCTTCACAATCGTCGTCACGGTTCGTCATGATTCGTATCAGAGCATAATATTCTGCAACGAATTTATATAAGACGAAGAATATCAGTGTAATGCAATATACTATAATGAGAATAAATTTCAAGGCTGACGAGAGGAATCCATGCGCTCGAATGAATTCATGAACGCCGAGGAGGTCGCGCGCTATCTGGGACTCGGCAAGAACACGGTCTATCAGCTGGCAAAATCGGGGAAGCTCGCATCGTATCATGTGGGTCGCAAGTTGAGGTTTACGCTCGAGGACGTGGAGGCGTATGTTACGTCGACCCACTATCGGGTGCCAATACAGGCTGTGTCCCGGGCGGATTCCGTGGGAAGCGTTGAGGCTTCGGTGGCTAATCAGCCGCAGGCATTCGTCGATGCCGCGTCCTTCGGCGAACTCGAAGGCGATCCGTTCGTCATCGCGGGAGGGGATGCGGCTGCCGATATCATCGCGAGCGCGCTCAATGCGGTGGGCGTGCCGGCTTCTCGCCTGATCCAGGGTAGCTACACGGCGCTCGTCAACCTCTATGCCGGAGATGCGGACGCGGCGGTCGTGCACCTGTACGACCAGAAGACGAACAGCTACAACGTGCCCTATGCCCGCAACCTGGCACCGGGCGCGTCGGTGCGCATCTATCGTCTGTACGGACGGGAGCAAGGCTTCATCGTCAACGCCGGAAATCCCAAGAAGCTCACGACCTGGGGCGGGCTTCTGCGTGAGGGCGTTCGCCTTTCAAATCGCGTGAAAGGGTGCGCTGCGCGCGTCCTGCTCGACGAGAAGCTCCGCTCCCTCGATGCGCGCGCCGAGACGATCGAGGGCTACGATTCCCATGCTGATGTGGCGAGCGCCGCCCTGAAACGCGTTGCGACCGGCATTGCGGACGTGGCCATTGGGACGGAGCGCGAGGCCTCCCGTTACCCAAACCTCGAATTCGTGCCGCTGCAGGTTGAATGGGTCGATCTCGTGGTGGCTAACCGCGCGGAGACCCGTTCGGTACAGAGACGGCTATCCGACACGCTGTTGAGCAAATGCATCCGAGAGGGTGCCGAAGCGCTCGGCTCCTGCGACTTAAGTAAGCTTGGGAGCATCATCTACGAGTCGTAGGCTGTCTGCCGAAAGGTGCGTCACGTTTCGTCACCGTTCGTCACATTATATCACTATGAAAATAAACAAAAATATAAATAATTCAGGATTGACCATAATCTACTCTCGGAATAATATATGAGCAGTGCCGATAGGGCTGCTAGCGTCTTGTCGGGCTTTTGGTAATCACAAGGGAGAGGATGCATATGAAGAAGCGCATTCACATCGTATTTGCAGCGGCGTTCGCTGCGGCTCTGGTCGCCGCGTTCGCGCTCGTGGGCTGCTCGTCTGGGGGCAGCTCTACCGCATCGTCGGCCTCCGGCTCGGCTTCGGCCAGCTCGGCATCGGCGAGCACCACCTCAGCTAGCGCCAGTAGCGCTGCAGCCTCTGGCGAGAAGGTTGAGCTGCAGATCTTCGCGGCCAACTCGCTGTCGAAGGCCATGGCGGAAGCGCAGGAGCTCTACACCAAGCAGAACCCGAACGTCACGTTCGCCGACACGCAATACAAGAGCTCTGGTGAGCTGAACTCCATGCTCGAGGGCGGTGCGTACGCCGACCTCGAGATCACCGCATCCAAGGGCACGATGGATACGGCCGAGGAGAAGGGCTACATCGACAAGGGAACTCGCATCACGATGTTCAAGAACGACCTGGTCATGGTCACCTCTGCCAACAACAACGACATCAAGGAAGTCACGCTTAACGACATCGCTTCGGGCAAGTACACCGTTTGCGTGGGCGACGACTCCGTGCCCGCCGGCAACTATGCCAACCAGAGCCTGAGCACGGTTGGCTGCTTCAAGGACCCAGATGGTAAGACCGGCTCCGAGAGCGCTGGCAAGGCAAACGGCACCGACGCCTATGCCGGCACGCCGATCGACGGCAAGGTCGTCACCGACACCTCCGTGGGCAATGTGTGCAAGCATGCCGAGTCCGGCGACGTCGACATCGCCTTCGTGTACACCTCCGACGTCGAGCGCTTTGGCGGCGTGAAGGTCGTTGGCGTTGTTCCCGCCGACACCCACAAGAACATCACCTACCCTGGTGCTGTGTGCGCGCAGTCCAAGAATGCCGATGCTGCCAAGGCATTCCTCGATTGGTGCATGACCGACAAGGATGCAGCCGAGATCTGGCAGAAATGGGGCTTCGAGCTCGCGTCGTAAGCACCGCCGCTGCCGGCCGTAACGCCTGCGACGAAAGCTGGTGCTTCGGTTCAGCATAATGCGCCAATCCGAATATTCAAGGACTGGTATAATGCGAGGGGCTGGGAATCCAGCCCCTCTTTTCACGGACTAAGGAATGCCCAATGCGAAAACGCATCTTGCTCATAGCCTCCGCGCTTGCCTTGGCCTTCTCCTTGGCGTTGGCGCCGTTGGCGTTCGCGGCTGACGCGGGCGCGCTTTCCACGACCAAGGCCGACGTGAGCACCGATAACGTGACGTTGTCGGCGGACGAGGACAACAAGACTGGCGTTATCGATGGATGCGCGTTCGCAGTGGGCGATTTCCAGCGTGCGAGCAAGGGGTCGAACCGCGCCATCGGCGACGCGTACTACGGTTACGCCTACGCCCTCGGATCCAAGCCGAGCAGCGTGATGTACCTGGTAACGGATAAGCGCGTGGTCGTCTACGTCGACCCCGAGGCTGCGAAGTCCGCTGGCCTCGACGTTGCGAGCGCCGATGATATCGCCAACCTGCAAGCCGTTCTGCTCGCGCTCGACGCGAATGCCGGCAAAGGCAATGCTCTCATCCCCGACGCGGCGACATGGTATTTCACGACCGAGAAATCCAACGACATCGACGGGGTGCGCTACGAGTTCCTAAAGGAAATCGACAACGGCAGGTACACCGATTCCTACAACTGCATCGTAGGTGCCGACGGCAGCGATGTGACGGAGGACACCTCGAGCCCCAGCTACACGCAGCCGCTGTTCGCGTGCTATGGGTCGCTGGAGCCGGCGGCGAGCGCGGTTATCGCCGAACAGCCCAGCTGGTTCGACAAAGTTGGGGCGCTGGTTTCGACGCTCGACTGGTCGCCGCTGTTCGTGACGTTGAAGACCACGCTCACGGCCATCGTGTTCATCTTCGTCCTGGGCCTGGCGGCAGCGTACTTCTGCTTGCACCGTACGCCGAAGTTCCGCAACCTCTTCGACACCATCTTCACCATCCCCATGGTGCTGCCGCCCACGGTGTGCGGTTTCCTGCTGCTGCTTGCGTTGGGATCCAACACGCCCGTGGGCAAGTGGTT
>CACWWI010000178.1 GCA_902764575.1 uncultured Coriobacteriaceae bacterium | reverse complement strand
GGGCCGTCGCTCAACGGATAAAAGGTACTCCGGGGATAACAGGCTGATCTTGCCCAAGAGTCCACATCGACGGCAAGGTTTGGCACCTCGATGTCGGCTCATCGCATCCTGGGGCTGGAGCCGGTCCCAAGGGTTGGGCTGTTCGCCCATTAAAGCGGTACGCGAGCTGGGTTCAGAACGTCGTGAGACAGTTCGGTCCCTATCCTCCGCAGGCGCAAGGGATTTGAGGAGACCCGCCCCCAGTACGAGAGGACCGGGGCGGACGGACCTCCGGTGGAGCAGTTGTCGACCAACGGCACCGCTGCTTAGCCGCGTCCGGCGCGGATAACCGCTGAAGGCATCTAAGCGGGAAGCCGCCTCCGAGATGAGATCCCTCTTCGGTAAGGGCCCTGGTAGACTACCAGGTCGATAGGCCGCAGGTGCAAGGCGCGCGAGCGCCTCAGCCGAGCGGTACTAATAGCCCGAGCTCTTCTCTTCTCCGCTAGCGCACGTCGCGCGCTCGCGGTCGCCTCGGTGGGGCGCATGCAGCCGCCAGGGCCCCGGCCCTGCACCTTCTCATACGGACGCTAGATGCGCCCGCGCGGGAGCGCCCCGCGCGAGTGCGGCCATGGAGGCGGGGATCACCCGATCCCGTTCCGAACTCGGAAGTTAAGCCCGCCCTCGCCGAAAGTACTGCAGGGGAAGCCTGCGGGAGGATAGGTCGCCGCACTCGCGACCGAACTCGGAAGTTAAGCCCGCCCTCGCCGAAAGTACTGCAGGGGAAGCCTGCGGGAGGATAGGTCGCCGCACTCGCGAGGGGCGCTTTCTTTTGTTTTTACAGCGAATTTGGCCAGGTAATGAGCGGAATCGCTTGGGTAATGGAATTGAAAAACTTATAATTCCTTACGTGGAATAGACAACATTACAGATGTGCGCGAGGGCGAGATGAGCAACAGAACCGACGATGTGAAAACCATGGCAGACGAGGCGTTGAAGAGCGACAAGGCGCTCGCAAAGCTTACCGAGACGTTGTCGGTGGGCACGCGCCGGGAAAGGCAGGTAGCCGCTTCGGCCATCCATGCCGTGGCCCGCGAGGACGCGAGCAAGCTGACGGGATCGATAGACGTGCTCATCGATGCGCTCAACCGGCCCGAAGGCCAAACGCGCTGGGAATGCCTCGAGGCGCTCACCATCTTGGTCGACCAGGATGCCCGCTCGTGCAGCAAGGCCATCCAGGAAGCCGAGACGGCGCTGTTCGACGAGGAGAGCGGCATGGTGCGCCTTGCTGCCATGCGGTTCCTCTGCAAGATCGGGGCAACGACGGCCAACCGTTCCGAGAAGGTGTGGCCGCTCATCGACGAGGGCATCCAGTGCTACCACGGCGACCTGGAGTTCAACGACATGCTCATCGCCATCGTCGATTTCTCGAACGGCAAGCTCGCCGACAGCGTGAAGGCCGAGCTCGCGGAGCGCATGGCGTTCGATTCGACGAACGGGAAGGGAACGCTCAAGAAGCGCGCGACGCAAATTATCGAGAACCTCAAGTAAGGCGATATACGTTTCGTTCGGAAATTGCCAAGGGTGCGCCTGCAGCGCACCCTTTCTTTATAATGGTGAACGTTATGCCTGCGCCCGAGGAGCGGGCGCCGAAGGGAGAGAACATGGACGAGCTGACGAACCTGGGCACCTCGACGATCGAGGTGGGAGGTTCTCGTTACGAATACTACTCCGTGCGCGGTTTCGAGGGGGCCGAACGGCTTCCGTACTCGCTGACCGTGCTGCTGGAGAACGTGCTGCGCAACGCGCGGAACGACGACGAGGCGAATCGGTACGCGCAACGCATCCTGGAGGCGGGATTGGCCGGCGAGGCGGGCGAGGAAGTGGAGTTCGCCCCCGCGCGCGTGCTGTTCCAGGACTTCACGGGCGTGCCGGTGTTCGTCGACTTCGCGGTCATGCGCGACGCGTGCGTGGCGCTGGGGGGCGACCCGGCCAAGATCAACCCGCAGGTGCCGTGCGATCTGGTCATCGATCATTCCGTCATCGCCGACGAGTTCGGCTGCGCCGGCGCCATGAAGGCCAACATGCAGCTGGAGTTCGCGCGCAACCGCGAGCGCTACAGCTTCCTGAAGTGGGCGCAGGACTCGTTCCAGAACGTGCGCATCGTGCCGCCCGGGCAGGGCATCTGCCATCAGCTGAACATCGAGAACTTCGCGAGCGTCGTGATGACGCGCGAAGGCGGGAAGCCGCTCGCGTACTTCGACACGGTGGTCGGCACCGACTCGCACACGCCCACCGCCAACGGCATCGGCGTGCTGGGGTGGGGCGTCGGCGGCATCGAGGCCGAGGCCGCGGCGCTCGGGCAGCCCATCACGACGCTCGTGCCGCGCGTGGTCGGCGTGAAGCTGACGGGCAAGCTGAACAGCGGCGTGGCGGCCATGGACGTGGCGCTGCATTTCGCGCAGACGCTGCGCGCGAAGGGCGTCGTCGGCTGCTTCGTCGAGTGCTTCGGCCCGGGCGTGGCGGCCCTTTCCGCCACGCAGCGCGCCTGCATCTCCAACATGACGCCCGAGTACGGCAGCACGTGCACGCTGTTCCCCGTCGACGGGCAGACCCTCGACTTCCTGCGCATGACGGGCCGCAGCGACCAGCAGGTGGCGCTCGTCGAGGCGTACGCGAAGGCGCAGGGCCTGTGGTTGGGCGAAGGCGACGAGCCGCGCGTGTACTCCGAGGTGGTCGAGCTCGACCTCGGCGCCATCGCGCCCTCGATGGCGGGCCCGTCGCGCCCCCACGACCGTTTCGACATCGCGGGCGGGAAGCCCCGCTTCCACGGCATCTGCGCCGAGCGGGAGCTCGACATGAATGCGAAAGCGCAGGTCTGCCTCGGTGGCGAAACGTACGAGCTGACGCATGGCGCCATCGCCATCGCTGCGGTCACCAGCTGCACGACGGCGACCGACCCGCGCATGATGCTCGCGTGCGGCCTGCTGGCGAAGAAGGCCGCTGCGCTCGGCTTGAAGCCCAAGCCCTGGGTGAAGACCGTGTTCGCGCCCGGCAGCCACGCGACCGAGCTGCTGCTCGAGCGGGCCGGCCTGCTGGAAGGGCTGCAGGCGCTCAACTTCGCGACCTGCGGTTTCGGCTGCATGAGCTGCATCGGCAACTCGGGCCCCATCCTGCCCGAGATGCACGACATCGCGGGCGATATCGAGCTTGCCAGCGTCCTTTCGGGCAACCGCAACTTCGAGGGGCGCATCTCGCCCGACGTGGCGCAGAACTTCCTCATGACGCCTGCGGCGGTCATCGCCTACGCGTTGGCCGGCACTGTCGATTTCGACATGGACGCCGACCCGCTCGGCCAGGACGCCAACGGCAACGACGTGCACCTGCGCGACCTGTGGCCGACGGCAGACGAGGTGGAGGCGCTCATGGCGCATGTCGACGCCGACCTGTACGAGCAAGGCTCGCAGGGCCTGTTCGACGGCGATGCGGCCTGGCAGGCGCTTTCGGTCGAGAAGAGCGACCTGTTCGCCTGGGACGACGATTCCACCTACGTGCGCCGCGCGCCGTACTTCGACGGCATGGGGCGCAACCCCGAGCCGCCCGCCCCCATCGAGGGCGCCCGTGCGCTCGCGTTGCTCGGCGACTTCATCACCACCGACCACATCTCGCCGGCAGGCGCGTTCGCTGCCGACACGCCAGCTGGCCGTTACCTGCAGGAACGCGGCGTGCAGCCGGCCGATTTCAACACGTACGGCAGCCGGCGCGGCAACCACGAGGTGATGATGCGCGGCACGTTCGCCAACGTCAAGCTGGCAAACCAGCTGGCCGAGGGCCGCAAGGGCGGCTGGACGCGCGATTTCACGACCGACGAGATCGCCTGGCTGTTCGACGCCGCCATGCACTACGAGGCCGCGAGCACGCCCGTCATCGTCGTGGCAGGCAAGATGTACGGCAGCGGGTCGTCGCGCGACTGGGCGGCCAAGGGCCCGATGCTGCTCGGCGTGCGCGCGGCGCTCGCTGAGAGCTTCGAGCGCATCCACCGGTCCAACCTCATCGGCATGGGCATCCTGCCGCTGCAGTTCGAGGAGGGGCAGAGCGCAGCGAGCCTGGGCCTCGACGGCACCGAGGAGTACGCGATCGAGCGCACGGGCCGAGCAACCGCAACGGTAACGGCAAGGAAAACCAACGGGTCGGTCTGCACGTTCGATGTTATCGTGCGCATCGACACCCCAACAGAGGACGAATACTACGCTCACGGCGGTATACTGCAATACGTTCTCAGGCAGCTCGTGACGGAGGATTAATGACCGAAAAGATAGCGATGAAGACGCCCATCGTCGAGATGGACGGCGACGAGATGACGCGCGTCATCTGGCAGATCATCAAGGACAAGCTCATCGAGCCGTACGTGGACTTGAAAACCGAGTACTACGACCTCAGTCTGACGGAGCGCGACAGGACCGACGACCAGGTGACCATCGATTCGGCCGAGGCGACCAAGCGCCTGGGTGTGGCCGTGAAGTGCGCCACCATCACGCCGAACGCCGCGCGCGTGGAGGAATACGACCTGAAGCAGATGTGGAAGAGCCCCAACGGCACCATCCGCGCCATGCTCGACGGCACCGTGTTCCGCGCACCCATCCTGGTGGAG
>CACWWI010000177.1 GCA_902764575.1 uncultured Coriobacteriaceae bacterium | reverse complement strand
GGGACCTCCCCCGCGCGCCCCTCTGAGCGCCGCCTTTTTACCGCGCCCACAAGAAATCGGCCAAGTCCAGTAAGCGCCGAGCGGACCCAATAAGAGGAGAACCACTCCCGCGTAGTTCGGCCGATTTCAATAGCGCGGTTAAAAGGCGGGGAAAGCGAAGCGGGGCGCGCGGGGGAGGTCCCCGGCGCCCCGCGAGGGCGGACAGAAGGACAAAAGCGGCGCCCAAATTGGACGCCGCCTTTCCAGAGTTCTGTGACCTGTTTACGCCTTGTTGCGCTTGAGATCGTAATCGATGTAGCAGATGTGCGTCTCGAGGTATTCCTCCAGGCCGCGCTCGCCGTCCTCGCCGCCGATACCCGACCCGCGAACGCCCTGATGGAAGCCCTGGAAGGCCTCGAAGTGCTCGCGGTTGACGTAGGTCTCGCCGAACTTGATCTCGTTCATGGCGCGCATGACGGTGTCATAGTCGGTCGTGAAGATGGAGCTGGTCAGACCGAACTCGCAATCGTTGGCCATGGCGATGGCCTCGTCGAGGGTCTCGAAGGTGGTGATGGGCAGCACCGGGCCGAAGATCTCCTCGACCATGACGCGGCTCTCGTGCTTGACACCGGTGATGACGGTCGGCTCGAAGTAGTAGCCCTTGCCGTCCACGGTGGCCGTGTGGCCGCCGCACTCGATGGTCGCGCCCTCGTCGATAGCGCTCTGAACGAGCTCGACCACGTGGTCCTGCTGCTTCTTGTTGACCATCGGGCCCATGTCGAAGTCGCCGCCGAGGCCGGGACCGAACGTGACCTTCTTCATGCGCTCGATCACCTTGGCGATGAACTCGTCGGCGATGCCCGACTGCACGTACACGCGCTCGGCCGCGTTGCACACCTGGCCGGAGTTGTAGACGCGCGAGTTCACGACATGCTCAACCGTCTCGTCGAGCTTGCAGTCGTTCATGACGATGACCGGGGCCTTGCCGCCGAGCTCGAGCGACACCTTGGTGACGTTATCGGCAGCGGCCTTCATGATCTTCTTGCCGACGGCGGTGGAGCCAGTGATCGTGACGATGCCGAGCTTCGGGTTGCCTGCCAGCGAGGCACCTGCGACGGAGCCCGAGCCGGTGATGACGTTGATGACGCCCTTGGGCAGGCTGGACTTCTCGACCAGCTTGGCGAACTCGTAGGCGCCGTTCGGGCAGTCGGACGAGGCCTTCAGCACGACGGTGCAGCCAGCGACCAGAGCCGGGGCCACCTTGCGGCCGATGAGGAACAGCGGGAAGTTCCACGGCATGATCTGGCCGGCAACGCCGATGGGCATCTTGTACAGCAGGATGTTCTCGTTCGGACGGTCGGACGGGATGATCTCGCCGAGCATGTGGCGGGCCTGAGCAGCCATGTACTGGATGTAGGCGGCCAGCCAGCCAGCCTCGTCCATGGCCTGCGCGAGCGGTTTGCCCATTTCCTCGCTGGTAGCGCGGGCAAGCACTTCCTGGTTGTCCTTCACGAGCTGCACGAGCTCCATCAGGTAGCCTGCGCGCTCGATGGCGGGAATCAGCTCCCAGGACTTCTGCGCCTCGAAAGCGGCGTCGACCGCGGCAGCGACGTCTTCCTCAGTTGCCATCGGGAACTTCGAGACGACTTCTTCGGTTGCGGGATTGACGTTATCCCTCATCTCGCGATCGCCGTTGTCGAGGAACTCACCGTTGATGAAAAGCTGGACTTCCTTCATGCAAAACCTCCTAGACAGAACAACTGGGCTTCCGCCCTCCGACACGAACAAGAACAACCTCAACCGAGGCCTATTCCTGATACCATTCTAATCCTTTATCGCAAGGCGGTTTGGTTCATTTTGGCTCTTTTCTAAATGAATGGGCGGCTCTCCCGGAGCGCGCCTCATCCACATCTTGTCGCAGTTAGCCAATTTAGTGGATAATGGACGCATGCAATGAAGCGATCACGAGGAGGAACAGGAGACCCCCATGGCAGAGACTCAGAAACGCAGGCTGGTTACGCGCAGCGACTTCGACGGTTTGGTGTGCGCCATGATCCTGAAGGAGAAGGGCCTCATCGACGACATCAAGTTCGTGCACCCGAAGGACGTGCAGGACGGCAAGGTGGAGATCTTCCCCACCGACATCACGACGAACCTCCCGTTCGACGCACGCGTCGGCCTGGCCTTCGACCATCACGAGTCCGAGCTCACGCGCCTCAAGAACGTCGATTACGAGGGCCGCTACATCATCGACCCCGACGCCAAGAGCGCCGCGCGCGTCGTGTACGACTACTATGGCGGCAAGGAAGCCCTGCCCCGCATCAGCGAGGAGCTCATGGACGCCGTCGACAAGGGCGATTCCGCTGACTTCACGCTCGACGAGGTGCTGCACCCCGAAGGCTGGGTGCTCATGAACTTCATCATGGACGCGCGCACCGGCCTCGGCCGCTTCCGCGAGTTCCGCATCTCCAACTACGAGCTCATGATGGAGCTCATCGACCTGTGCCTCGATCACTCCGTGGACGATGTGCTGAAGAACCCCGACGTCAAGGAGCGCGTCGACCTGTACTTCGAGCAGCAAGAGCTGTTCACCGAACAGGTGAAGAAGCTCGCGCGCCTGGAGGGCCGCGTTGTCGTGCTCGACCTGCGCGACGAGGAGACCATCTACGCCGGCAACCGCTTCATGGTGTACGCGTTGTACCCCGAGTCGCAGGTGTCGATCCACGTTGCCTGGGGCTTCAAGAAGCAGAACACGGCCGTGATGATCGGCAAGTCGATCATCAACAAGGACGGCAATCCCGACATTGGCGAGCTTTGCCTGAAGTATGGTGGGGGCGGGCATCGCAATGCTGGGACGTGCCAGATCGACAACGACAAAGTCGATGCGGCTCTTCCGGACATCATTGCGTCTTTGAACGCTGATTGCACCCCGCTGTAAGTTTCTGGCCTCTCGCCCGCCCTCGGCGGTGCGCGGGAGGGACGTTCGCCTACAGCGTCCTCGGCGGGGCGCGGCTGCCCTCCTGTCCGCCCTCGTTGGCGTGCGGGAGGGGCGTTCGCCTACAGCGTCCTCGGCTAACTTTAGTAATATGAATTTGGTGCCTGCGGAAGCGGCTAACACCCCTCCCGCACACCAACGAGGGCTACGCTCTGCCGCTAGAAAAAGAGCACCGGGACTTACCTGGTGCTCGATTCTTTTTTATGGGTGAGGACGGGTTGGTGGAGCTCCGGCTCCGGGGGGTGGGCCGGAGGGCGTGGGGTTTTCGGGGTCGAAGCCGGTTACGTTCTTTGCGAAGTTCATGAGGGGCTTCATGATTATGAGTTGGACGACCAAGCCCACGAGAAGCATGAGCGGGTACGAGGTAATCCAGGCCATGAGGGCTCCTGGGAAACCGGCGCGTTCGACCATGTTGATCATGGTCATGAGGAAGCCGATGATGGTCGTCACGATGAGGTCGATTATGAGCACGGTCACGAAATAGTTCGCGAAGCCCTTCAAGCCCAGCTTATTGGCGACGCCGTTGCCGATGTGGTACACGGGAATCAAGTCGGTAACCACGTACCCGATGCCGAATGCGGTGATGAACGAGATCAGGTAGGCCACCGGCGTGAGCACCTGCACGCCTTCAGGCACGCGCTGCTGCGCCAGCCATAGCATGACAAACGAGAACGCCGCGCACATGAAGAGGTTCATACCGATGTTCATTACACGGCCATAGCCGCCCGGTCCCTTGTACATCATTGCCGCTCCTTCTCGCACACTACCCCATGGAGTATAACATCGCAGCTCAAACACTGCGGGCCCCTCCGAGGAGGAGCCCACAGTGTTTTCGGCTCTTCTGGTTTTTATTCCTGCACCTCGAATGCGTCTTTGCCGAGGCCGCACCACGGGCATACCCAGTCGTCGGGGATGTCCTCGAAGGCCGTGCCGGGGGCAATGCCAGCGTCGGGGTCGCCGACCTCGGGATCGTACTCGTAACCGCAGGGGCAGATGTACTTCTTCATGGGGCACCTCTCTCTATCGGTTCCGGAATGCCATGCACATCCTCGC
>CACWWI010000176.1 GCA_902764575.1 uncultured Coriobacteriaceae bacterium | reverse complement strand
TCTCGCAGGCTGTGAGGGAGTGCAGGCGCAGCGGGAGCGAGGACTGTCTGAGCCCGCGTAGCGGGCGAGTTCCGCAGGGCCGAGCGCCCGGAAAACGAGCCAGTGGCTCGTTTTCAGCGAGGCCGGGAAAGCTTTAGCTTTCCCCCGTTACACAATAGCTTTAATTGCCGCGCCGTAGCGACTGAGCGGTTAGCCCGCGCGTGCCCGGAGGGGCCTCGGCCCTCGGTGGCCTGGCCCGCTAATCGGCCCT
Source organism: uncultured Coriobacteriaceae bacterium (assembly GCA_902764575.1). Lineage (GTDB taxonomy): Bacteria > Actinomycetota > Coriobacteriia > Coriobacteriales > Eggerthellaceae > UBA9715. The sequence goes on along the minus strand of CACWWI010000176.1, from coordinate 3,819 downwards.
ACGAGCTCCAGAGATAACCGACGCCGCGGACGGTCTCGAGGCGCTGGGCCAATTCGGGCCCGAGCTTGGCGCGGATGCGGCGCACGTGCACGTCCACGGTGCGCGAGCCGCCGTAGTAGTCGAAGCCCCACACGTGCTGCAGCAGCGCGTCGCGGGAGAACGTGTGCCCGGGGTGCCTCACGAGGAACGAGAGCAGCGCGTATTCCAGGTAGGTGAAGTCGATCGGGTTGCCGCCCACCGTCACCTGGTACGTCGCGAGGTTGATCGTCATGTTCTCGACGGTGATCAAGTCGGTGCCGCCCTGCGACTCGACATCGCTCAGCAAGCGCCTCACGCGCGCCGAGCATTCCGCGATCCCCGCCCCGTGTACGACGAAGTCAGCAGACACCATCGTGGGGAGCTTGACGCGCTCGGCCTCCTCCTCGTCGACGATGACGAGCATGGGGCAGGAACGGTCGTCGGCCAGCGCGATGACCTCGCCCAGGCTCGCACGGGCGGAGCCGCGCGCCTCGAAGACGATGAGGTCGACGCTCGCCGATGGCGCGAGCAGCTTCTTGATCTGCACGGTCGATCCCGCGGCGATTTCAACGTCGAGCCCCGACAGCACCTGCTGGAACTTGTAAGCGTTGTCGAGCGAGTCGGCTATGAAAACGACTTTCTTGCGCATTAGAGCACCGCCAGGTATCGGTCGAGCTCCCAGGGGCTCACGTGGCTCAGGTACTCCATCCATTCCGCACGCTTGGTCTGCACCAGGTAGGAATGGATGTGCTCTCCGAGCACTTCGCGCATCAGGTCGGACTTCTCGAACAGGTCCACCGCTTCTCCCAGGTTCATGGGGAGCGTGGGCAGGCCGGCGTCTTGTAGGGCGCTCGGCGAGAAGTCGAACAGGTTGCGGTCCTCGATGGGGTCGTCGGGCGTCAGGCCCTCCTCGATGCCAGCCAAGCCGGCAGCGAGCATGACGGCGAACGCGAGGTACGGGTTGGCGGCGGGGTCGGGGCTGCGCAGCTCTATGCGGCACGCGTCGGCCCTGTGCGGGCGGTACCCGGGAACCCGCAGCAGCGTGGAGCGGTTCGTGCGCGCCCACGCCAGGCACGAGGGGATGCTTCTCTCGCCCATAAGCCGCTTGTAGGAGTTCACGTACTGGTTGGTGATCAGGCAGAACTCGGGGGCGTACTTCAGGATGCCGGCGATGTAGTGCTTCGCCAGGTCCGAGAGGTTGTAGCCGAGCGGGTCGTTCTCGTCGTAGAAGAGGTTCTCGCCCTCGGCGTTCACCAGGCTCTGGTGAACGTGCATGCCGCTGCCCGGCTCGTTGACGAGCGGCTTGGGCATGAACGAGGCGTGCACGCCGTGTTCGATGGCAATCTCCTTCACGACCAGCTTATAGGTCATGACGGCGTCCGCCATGGACAGTGCGTCGGTGTAGCGCAGGTCGATCTCGTGCTGGGAGGGGCCGTTCTCGTGGTGCGAGTACTCGATGGGAATGCCCATCTTCTCCAGCGCGAGCACCGTGTCGCGGCGCAGGTCGGAAGCGTAGTCGAGACTCGTCAGGTCGAAGTAACCGCCTCTGTCGAGCGTCGTGGGCGCCTCGGCGTCCTTGAAGTAGTAGTACTCGAGCTCGGGCCCGACGTTGAAGTTGTACCCCGCGTCGGCGGCCTTGTCGACCACGCGGCGCAGCACCTGGCGCGGATCGCCCTCGAAGGCAGCGCCGTCGGGCGTGCGGATGTCGCAGAACATGCGCGCCACCGCATTGGCCGACGGGCGCCAGGGCAGCACCTGGAACGTCTCGGGGTCGGGGAACGCCAGCATGTCCGATTCCTCGGCCGGACTGAAGCCGGCGATGCAGCTGCCGTCGAAGCCCATGCCATCCGCAAACGCGTTCTCAATCTCGGAAGGCGAGACCGCAAACGACTTCATGGTGCCGAGGACGTCGGTGAACCACAGGCGCACGAAATGGACGTCGCGGCTCTTGATGGTCTTCAGTACGAAATCGACTTCTGGGTTCATGGAGTTCTCTCCTCGCCTAGTAGTACGTCTTTGCGTGAACACTCTGAGGAACGATACCATAATTCGCTTAGCGTTTTTGAGGTCCATGCGGGTGCATCCATACGAAATAGATACGTTCCCCTCTTCGGCCAAACCATCTGCGGCGCACCGCAGGTTAGCCGCTTAGAGCCTCGGGGATGCTATAATCCCCACCATGCAGGGATACTACACATATCCAGACGACCACCCGGCCAAACCGCGCACGAAGCGCATCGCCGTGGTTACGCAGGGGCAGAAGCTCGGCGACGAGACGCGCGGCTACACGCGCTACCGCTACATCGCCGAACTGCTCGCGCAAGAGGGGTTCGAGGTCGACCTCATCACGTCGACGTTCCAGCACTGGGACAAGGCCCAGCGCGACACGACGCGGGCCTGCTACCAGAACCTCCCCTACCGTCTGCAGTTCGTGTACGAGCCCGGCTACAAGCGCAACCTCGACCTGGTGCGCATCAACAGCCACCGCGTGTTCGCGAACAACCTGAAGCGCCTGTTCAAGAGCCGCTTCTCGGACAATTCGCATGCCTACGACCTCATCTATTCGGAGATTCCGCCCAACGACATGGCGCGCGTCTGCGCGGAAACCGCCGCCAAGTACGGCATTCCCTACGTCGTGGACGTGAACGACCTCTGGCCCGAGGCCATGCGCATGGCGGTGGACGTGCCCGTGCTGAGCGATGTGGCGTTCGCGCCGTTCGCGCGCGATGCTCATCGCGTGTACAACCTCATCTCGGGTGCCGTGGGCACTTCCGACGAGTACGCCAACCGCCCGACGGCCGATCGCGAGGCGCCCTATGCGAAACGCACGGTGTACGTGGGCAACGAGCTCGACGTTTTCGACGCCGGCGCGCAAGAGCATGCCGGGGAGATCGAGAAGCCCGACGGGGAGTTCTGGGTGACGTACGCCGGCACGCTCGGGGCCAGCTATGACATCGAGACCCTGATCGACGCAGCGGTGATCGCCACCCAATCCGACCCGTGCATCCGCGTAAAGCTGCTCGGGGACGGGCCCGACCGTCAGCGGCTCGAGGAACATGCGGCGAAGGTGGGGGCGCCCGTCGATTTCGTGGGCTATGCGCCCTACGACCTCATGGCTGCCTACCTGTGCGCCTCGGACGTGACCGTAAACTCACTCGTCGCGAGCGCGGCGCAGAGCATCGTGACCAAGATCGGCGACTACCTGGCCGCCGGCATCCCCATGATCAACACGGGCAGCAGCCCCGAGTTCCGCGGCAAGGTGGAGGCTGACGGCTTCGGAACGAACGTCCCCGCGGAGGACCCGCAGGACCTAGCGGCCGCCATCCTCGCATTCGCGAGCGATCCCGACCTGTGCACGCAGATGGGCGCCCGCGCCCGCACCGTCGCCGAGGAGCAGTTCGACCGCATGCGCTCCTACCAGGAAATAGTCTCCCTCGTCCGCGAATTGCTCTAGCGGGCGCACAGTGTGCGTCCCTACTTCTCGTGTTGCACGTAAATGCCCTCTTGGGCGAACACGGTGGCGAACGTCTTGAAGAACACCTTCACATCGAGGGCGAAGCAGCGCTTACGGACGTATTCCACGTCGAGCGCCAGCCGGTCGTGCCAGGGCAGCGAGTTGCGGCCGTACACGGCGGCGTAGCCGGTAACGCCCGGCTTCACGGTGAGCTTCAGCTCCTCGCCGGGGCGGTAGAGCTCGGTCTCGCGCCGCAGGTCGGGCCGGGGGCCGACCACGCTCATGTCGCCGATGAGCACGTTGAGGAACTGCGGGATCTCGTCGAGGCTCGTCTTGCGCATGAAGGC
>CACWWI010000175.1 GCA_902764575.1 uncultured Coriobacteriaceae bacterium | reverse complement strand
CATGGAAATGCAGATTGAGAAACCGACTTTGAAAGAGAATACTCCCAGAAATTCGATCCAATTTCAGATATCATTTTCCCCGCCTCGCTCTATGTCCAAAGCATCGTGGACATGCCTTCCGCTACTATCTTCCGTTCCTTGAGTAGCATCTGTTATATCTGAATGTAAAAAAACCTTCTTGATTGTAGTAAGTATGATTTTCAAATCAAATAGAAGTGAAAGACTCCTCACATATTCCAGGTCATATGAAAAAGTCTCTTCCCATGTAATAAAATTCCGTCCGTTGACCTGAGCCCAACCTGTGATTCCAGGTCGTACATCATGACGATGCCTCTCTTTGTCTGTAAAATACGGCAAACATCAACAAGAGGAGTTAGAAGAATGAAAATTACTGTTGGGAGTCGCGATAGTAAGCTGGCTGTGGTGCAGGCTGAGATGGTTATCTCGTTTTTGCGGGAGGCTCATCCTGGCAGCGAGGTTGGGCTGGCTACGTTCAAGACGACGGGGGATAAGATTCTCGATCGCAGGCTCGACCAGATCGGGGGCAAGGGCCTGTTCGTGAAGGAGCTCGATGCTGCGCTGCGTGCGGGCGAGTGCGACTACACGGTTCACAGCTGCAAGGACCTTCCCATGGAGGTGCCCGACGATTTGCCGCTCGTGTGCTTCTCGGCGCGCGAAGACCCGCGCGATGTGCTCGTGTTTCCCCAAGGGATGGACGAGCCCGATTGGTCGAAGCCCATCGGCACCTCGTCGCGCAGGCGCGAGATTCAGCTGCGGGCGCTGTTCCCGCAGGCGGAGTTCGCCAGTGTGCGCGGCAACCTGCAGACGCGCCTGCGCAAGCTCGACGAGGGCGGCTACGGCGCGCTCGTGCTGGCCGCGGCGGGGCTCAAGCGCATGGGACTGGGCGACCGCATCGGGCGGTACCTTTCGGTCGACGAGGTGATTCCCTCGGCGGCGCAGGGCGTGCTCGCCGTGCAGGGGCGTGCCGATGCCATCCCCGCGCTGTTCGACGGTTTCGCGGATCAGGACACGTCGGTTGCCGTGCTTGCCGAGCGCGCGTTCGTTGCGCGCCTCGACGGCGGATGCTCGTCGCCCATCGCGGCGCATGCCCAGCTGGCCGATGGTGCGATAACGCTTGCCGGCCTGTACTATGACGAGGAGAACCAGCTGGCCCGCCGAGGTCGTGCCCAGGGTGCGGTGGAAGACGCCGTACCGTTGGCATGCGACCTGGCCGACCGCCTGCTGTCAGGTGAAGGAGAGACGTTATGAGCGAGACGATGGGCAAGGTGTGGTTGGTCGGCGCAGGGCCGGGCGACGCGGGGCTGTTCACGCGCAAGGGCTACGAGGTGCTGCAGCAGGCCGACGTGGTCGTGTACGATGCGCTCGTGGGCGATGGCGTGCTGTCCTGCGTTCCGCGCGACGCGCGCACGATCGACGTGGGCAAGCGCGCTGCGAACCATACGATGCGCCAGGAGCAGATCAGCCAGGTGCTGCTCGACGAGGCGTTGGCCGGCAACAAGGTGGTGCGCCTGAAAGGCGGCGACCCGTTCCTGTTCGGCCGCGGCGGCGAGGAGCTCGAGCTGTTGGCCGAGCATGGCGTTCCGTACGAAGTCGTGCCTGGCATCACGTCGGCCATCGCCGTTCCCGCCTATAACGGCATTCCCGTCACGCACCGCGACTTCACGTCGTCGTTGCACATCATCACCGGACACAAGCGCGCTGGCGCCGATTACGACATCGACTTCGAGGCGCTCGTGCGCACGAAGGGCACGCTCGTGTTTCTCATGGGCGTGCGCTCGCTTCCCGATATCATGGCCGGCCTGCTCGATGCGGGCATGAGCGCCGACACGCCGGCAGCTGTGCTGCAAGAGGGCACGACGGCGGGGCAGAGGCGGGTCGTGGCAACCGTCGGCACGTTGGCCGACGAAGCGGATAAGGCGAAGATCGTTGCGCCGGCGATTATCGTGGTGGGTGGCGTGAGCGCGCTCGCCGACCAGTTCGCCTGGTACGAGAAGCTGCCGCTCGGCGGCTGCAAGGTAGTGGTCACGCGCCCGGCCGACCTCGTTTCCACGATGTCCGACCGCCTGCGTGCGCTCGGTGCGGAAGTGCTCGAGATGCCCGCTATCGCCACGGTGCCCATCGCAGACAATGAGCCCCTTGCCCGCGCGTTCGAGCATATCGAGCGCTACGACTGGCTCGTGTTCACCAGCCCGTCGGGCGTGCGCATCTTCTTCGACGAGATGGTGGACGCCGCCGTCGATTGCCGGCTGCTCAAGGGCAAGTTCGCCGCGCTCGGACAGGGGACGGCAAGCGAGCTGCGCAAGCACGGCTTCATCGCCGACCTCGTGCCCTCTGTGGCTACCGGCGAGGCGCTTGGGGCTGCGCTGGCCGAAACGGCGGAGCCTGGCAGCAGGATTCTCATTCCCCGCGCCCGTATCGGCAACCGTGAGCTCGTAGAGGCCCTTGCCTCGTTCGAGGTCGACGACGTGCCTACCTACGACACAGTGCCGTTGACGGGTGGGCTCGTCGATTTCACCGCGCAGTTCGAGCAGGGCCGCATCTTCTGCGTTGCCTTCACGAGCTCGTCGGGCGTGCGCGCCTTCGCCAAGGCGAACCCGGACCTCGACCTGACGAGCGTGCAGGCTGCCTGCATCGGCGAGAAGACGCGCGCGACCGCGGAGTCCCTGGGCATGAGCACGTGGATGTCCGAGACTGCCACCATGGACAGCCTCACCGAGCTCATCGTGAGCCAGTTCGCCGCCCGCTAAGGTGCATGCCGCAGGTAGTCCACGCGCGGAGCGCGATACTAACTCCGATTCGCTCGCTGTTCTAGCGAGCGGATGCGGCCAGCGCTTCGTCGATGGCGCGGGAGAGTTGATCGGCGCACGAAGTGGATCGGGGCCCGCACGTGTTGCCTTCCAACAGCCGCGCGATGTCTGCGGCGTCAGCGCCCTCGACTAGCTTGCCGATAGCTTTGAGGTTACCGTTGCATCCGCCCTCGAACTGCACGTTGCTCAACTTGCCGTCCTCGACGTCGAAGTCAATCGAGCGCGCGCACGTGCCGCGGGTCCGATAGGTGTGGTGTGCCATATTCTCCTTCGCCCTTTCGTTCTCGACGGTTCGGGAATCCCCTTCGTCGGTTTAGTCCCACGGGTGGGAGGTGAGGTGCCAGCCTTTGCAGTAGGGGCAACGGTAGGACTTCAGCCCTTTCGTGCCGTATTCGGCACACGAGGCGATGGCGAGCTCCGCTTCGCCCTTCGTGGCGTAGCGGTTCTTCGACTCGCACGACTTCAGGCGCCGTGCGGCTTCCTTCTCCTCCGAAAGGCGCTCCTCCCGTCGGCTTTCCGACGCGAACAGGTCGTCCAAGCCGCCGAGCTGCGACTTGAATTGCTGCACGCGCTTCGCGTTGGCCGATGGCTTCCTGCTTCCCATGCGTCGATTCTAGCCTATTTCGCCGAAGAGCGTTTGGCTTTGCCGCGCTTCGGCGCGTAGTCGCGGTCGTAGCCGGGGACGTCCATGTGCGAGATCGCCCACAGGTACAAGCTGGCCACGCTGCCGTACGGGCTGTAGCGGCGGCGGTATTTCTCGAACATCGGGCGCGTCACCTTGCGGTGGTGGTACACCATGCGCATGCCGCGGTGGATGCCCAGGTCGCCGAAGCTCAGGATGTCGGGCCTGCCCAGGTTGAACAGCAACAGCATCTCGGCCGTCCACGTGCCGATGCCGTCGAGCGAGCTGAGCGCCGCGATGGCTTCGGCGTCATCCATGTGCGCGACGGCATCGATGTCGAACGCGCCCGATTCCACCTTGGCGGCGAAACCCTTGATGTACTCGGCCTTCTTGAACGTGATGCCGCACGACTGCAGCTCGTCGACGCTGGCGGCGTTCACGGTCGCCGGCGTCACTTCCCCGAGGTTCGCCTTCATGCGTCCCCACACGGTTGCCAGCGCCGCGGATGAGATCTGCTGGCCGACGATGTGGTGCACGACGCCGTTGAATAGGTCGCCTTCCTCCATCTCGCGCTGCACGTGCCCCACGGCGTCGATGGCTGCGGCCAGCTTGGCGTCGCGTGCTTTCAGATGCTCGACGGCGTCGTCGCCGTACTCGAAGTAGCGGATCATG